>JAKLKR010000019.1 GCA_023150565.1 Planctomycetota bacterium | reverse complement strand
CGCCTGGCGCGCCGCCAGTTCGCGCGCGCTGGCGTGCAGCGCCGCCACCCGCTCGGCGGCGTCGGCGCGGGTGCGCGCGGTGGCGGCCTGGGCCTCGGTGAGCGCGCGCGCGGCCTCCTGGTCCTGGCGCTCGACCCAGGCCGACTCGATGCCGACCAGGAGGTCGCCGGCGGCGACGCGCGCACCCTCGTCCACCACCCTGCCCGCCACCGTCCACTGGATGCCGGGGGCATGGCCGGTCTGGATGCGGTTGTCGACCAGCCCGGTGAGCGGCAGCGCCACCGGGGTATCGCCGGCGGCGCGCGCCGCCGCCTCGGCCTGCACCGGCGGCAGCGCCGCCGGCGGCGCGCCGCATCCGGCCAGGGCGGCGGCCAGGACCGCCAGGCCGGCTCTCACGGCCGGGGTTCCGGCGCCAGCTTCACCGGCAGCAGCGAGCGGTATTCGGCCCAGGCGAGCAGCAGGTCGACGCGGGTGTTGAGCAGGTTCAGCTCGGCGGTGTCGACGGTCTGCTTCGAGCGCGTGACCTCGAGGTTGTCGACCGCGCCCGCCTGCCAGCGGCGCAGGGTGGCCTCCTGGCGGGCGCGCTCGGCGTCGAGGCGCGCCACCGCCAGCGCCTCGGAGCGGCGCAGCTGCTCGAGCCGGCGGTGGATGGCGCGCAGGCGGCGCTCCAGGGCGTCGCGGTCCTCCTCGAGCTGGCGCCCCAGCTCCTGCAGCTGGCGCTCGGCCTGGGCGAGCTGGCCGCGCGCCCCGCGCCAGCCGTCGAGCGGCAGCTCCCAGGTCAGGGTGAGGGCGGCGCGGCGGTCGCGCCCGTCGCGGCCCTCCTCGCGGTTGAAGGTGGTCGAGCCGCTGCGCACCTCCTCGGCGGTGAGCGCGGCGGTGACCTGGGGCATGAGCTGGTCGCGCTGGATCCGCACCTGCTCGATGGCGTTGTCGATGTCGAGCCGGCGCGTGCCCAGCGACTCGTGCTGGCTGGTGATGCGCACCACGTCGCGTTCGAGCGGCGGTTCGGGCACCGCCGCGGTGGCGGCGGCGAGGTCCTCGGGGGTGATCGCGACCCCGGCGGTCACCGGCCGGCCGAGCAGCTGGTTGAGCGCCTCGCGCGCGTTGCGGTCGGCGGTCTCGTCCGCGACCAGGTCGGCCTGGTCCTGGTTGGCGCTGATCTCGGCGTTGAGCTGCTCGAGCGGGGCCTTGAAGCCCTTGGCCACCTGGTCCTTCATCGCCGCGAGGTATTCCGCGGTCTGCGCCGTGCTGCGCCGGCGCATCGCCACCCGCGCCTCATTGCGCTGCACCTCGAGGAACGAGCGCGCGGCGTCGTATTCGAGCTGGCGGGCGCGGATCGCCAGGTCGTTGGCCGCGCTCCAGTAGGCGCGCTCGGCCTGCGACACCGGCAGGCGCTTGCGCAGGCTCTCGCTGATGTTGAACAGCTTGCGCGTGACCGCGATGCCGGCGGCCGACTCGTAGTCGCTCAGGTAGGGCCCGCCGGCAGGGGTGGTGCGGTTCTGGTCGTAGCCGAAGCGCACGTAGGGCTCGATGTCGAAGCCGGCGGCGGTGGACTTGATGCCGACGCGGGCGCTGCCGGCGTTCTCGGGATCGTTGTCGACGGTGTAGGCGGCGGTCAGGCTGGGGGCGAAGACCTGCGCCGCGGCCACCGCGATGCCCAGCCCGCTGCGCGCGAAGGCGCTTTCGGCGTTGCGGTAGGGGCGGTTGGCGCGCAGGGCCTCGCGCACGCAGGCGGAACGGGTGAGGGGTTCCGGCGCGGCGGTGGCGGCGCTGGCGGGGGCCGCCGCCGGCGGCTCGGCCGGCGGCGCCATCCAGGTGGACGACGGCGGGCTGCGGTGCGGCGGGTCGTCGGGCACCGCCGGCGGTTCCGGACGCCAGCAGCCGCCCAGGACGGCCAGCGCGAGGGCGAGGGTGACCCTGGGTTTGCGCATGCGGGAGAGGTTGTACGCGGCGCCGGGGAAAGGCGTTGAAGCGTTTTCCGGGCCTGGCTCAGCGCGCACGTGGGTGGTACCTGCGGTGGACCTCCACCAGGCGCCGGGCATCGACATGGGTGTAGCGCTGGGTGGTGGTGAGGTTGGCGTGGCCGAGCAGCTCCTGCACGCTGCGCAGGCCGGCCCCGCCGGCGATCAGGTGGGTGGCGAACGAGTGGCGCAGCAGGTGGGTGTAGGCGGGTTTGCCCAGCCCGGCGGCGCGGCCGGCGTCGCGCACCAGCTTCCACAGCGCCTGTCGGCTGAGCGGGCGTCCGCGCCGGGTCAGCAGCAGGTGGGTGCAGCTGCCGCCGCCGGCCAGCGCCGGGCGTAGTTCGGCAAGGTAGCGACGCAGGTAGTAGCGCGCCTTCTCGCCCACCGGCAGCATGCGCTCCTTGCCGCCCTTGCCGCGCACCAGCAGCAGGCGGCCATTCTCCTTGAAGTCGCCGCTGCCGATGCCCGCCACCTCGCTGGCGCGCCCGCCGGTGGCATAGAGCAGCTCCAGCGCCAGGCGGTCGCGCAGGCGCAGGGGGCCGTCGGGCACCGCCTCCAGCAGCAGCTCGACCTCCTCGGGCGCAAGCACCTGGGGCAGCTCGTTCCACAGGTGGGGCATGGGCGCGAGGGCGATGCGGTCGCGTTCCAGGCGCTTCTCCAGGGTCAGCCAGCGCGCGAACATGCGCAGCGCCACCAGCGCGCGCGCCAGGCTGGCGGGGGCGTGGGCGCGCTGGTCGCGCAGCCAGGCCAGCACCTTGCCGAGCTCGTCCGGCCCGGCGCCGGCGATGGTGGTGCCGGTGGCGGCGAAGGCCTCGGCGAGCTTGCCGAGGTCGTTGGCGTAGGCGGCGAGGGTGTTCACCGACAGCCCGAGCTCGAGCCGGCAGTAGGCCAGGAATCCATCCACGCCATCGAAGGGCATGGCGGAGCGTCGCGCCTTCCCCCCGCGCTCAACCGCCCACCATCCGCGCGTGCCCCGCCTGCCCCTGCTGCTGATCGCGCTGCTCGCCGTGCTGGCGCTGCCCGGCTGCGTCTACCTGCGCCTGCTCACCCTCAAGGGCCAGTTCGGCGAGTTCGACCGCTACTGCGAGGTGCGCACCGAGCCCCAGCTCGAACTGCGCTTCAAGGAGCCGCCGCTGCTGGCCGAGGACGTCGACGAGCTGATCGGCGCCCGTCCCAGCGCCACCGCCGCCTATGCCGGCGGCGAGGTGCGCGCCTACGCCTTCGCGCGCATCGCCTACGCCGGCGAGGAGCACCTGCCGCCCAAGATCCTCACCCTCTCGACCACGGTGGTGGGCGGGCGCATCGCCGCGATCGCCTTCCCGCGCCAGGTCTCGCTGGTGGTGCCGCCGGCGCTGGCGGCGGCGGCGCTGCGCAGCCTGGGCCGGGCCGAGGTCGACAAGCTGCGCTTCAGCGCCACCGCCCAGGTGCAGACGCCGGAGGGGGCCGCGGTGCAGGTGCCGGGGCGCGCTCGCCTGCGCGAGGTGCTGGGCGAGCCGGCCTTCACCGAGGCGCAGGACGACGGCGGCGAGCGCTGGATCTACCGCTACCGCCTGGTCGCCGAGCCGCTGCCCGGGCGCAAACCGGTGGTGGCGGCCGTGGCCTTCCGCTTCCCGCCCGGCGCCGAACGCCCGTCGCGCTTCAGCGCCAACATCGCGGGCAAGTGGCTGTACCTGGACCTGCCGTGAGCAGCCGCAGGCTGCCGGGAGGCGTAGGGCTCTTTGCATGCGCCGCGCCGCATCCCATCGCGCGTTTCCGCGCACCCGCCGCCATCACCCGCGGCCAGCCGCTCAAGGACCTGCTCTCGCCCGCCCTGGTGGCCCTCATCGGCGAATCCTTCGCCGCCGCCGATGCCGCCTTCCCCGCCGCCCGCTTCGCACGCGAGGCGGTGGCCGGCCTGGGTCCGCTGGCGCTCATGCCGCGCGCGGCGCACATCGCCGCCGCCCTCGGCCGGGCCCTGCCCGCCGATCCCACCGCAGCGGTCGAGCGCCTGCTCGCCGCCCTCGGCCCCGAACTGCCGGCGGAGGGGGGCATGGGCCTGCGCCCGTTCTTCTACCTGCCCCATTCGGCGTGGATCGCCGCCGCCCTGCCCGGCCACCCCGACCTCTGCCGGCGCGCGGCGCGCGCGCTCACCACCCGCTTCACCGCCGAGTTCTGCCTGCGCCCGCTGCTGGAGCGCACCGGCGCGGCGGGGATCGCCGCCCTGGCCGGCTGGTGCGACGACCCCAGCCCGCATGTGCGGCGCGCGGCGAGCGAGGCCACGCGGCCGCGCCTGCCCTGGGCGGCGCGCCTGGAGGCGGCGGTGCGCGACCCCGCCCCCGGCCTGGCGCTGCTCGAACGGCTGCGCGACGACCCCAGCGCCTACGTGCGCCGTTCGGTGGCCAACCATCTCGGCGACGTAGCCAAGGACCATCCCGACCTGGCGGTGGCGGTGTGCGCGCGTTGGCTGGACGAGGCCGCCGCCCTGCCCGCCCCCGCCGCCGCGGCGCGGAGGGCGCTGGTGCGCCACGCCCTGCGCCTGCCGGCGCGGCATGGCGATGCGGCGGCGCTGCGCCTGTGCCGTGCCGCCGGCCGCATGCGCCGGGATTGAGCGGCCGCCCCTGCTCAGCCCAGGCGATTGCGCCAGGCCGCGCGCAGCTCCTCCCGCACCTCGTTGGGCAGGCGGTTCCAGGTGGTGCCCATGAGGTCGGCCTGGAGACCATAGGCGAGGTTGAGGCTGACCGGATGGCCGGCCTGGCGCAGCAGCAGGCAGGTGTCGATCACCCCCAGCTCGGCCACCTGGCGGAGGTGGGTGATGCCGGCGTCAGCCAGCCATCGGGTGGTGGCCAGGCCGGGCCTGAAGGCGCCGTCCCTGCCGACCGCCATGCCGGGTCAGCCGGTGCGGCGCGCCAGGGCGGCGATCCCGGCCGCCACCGCCAGGCAGACGCCGGCGCCGAGCAGGCCGGCGAGCACGGTGCTGCCGCCCCCGGCAATGCCGGGCACGGTGTAGTCCGGCAGCAGCGCCGGCTGGGGCCGGGCCGCGTCGGCGAAGCCGAGGTCCTCGGCGGTGCGTTCCAGGCCATCGGGGCGGTCGCTGGCCAGGAAGGCGCCGGCCAGCACCAGCGCCAGCACCACGGCGGCGGTGAGCGCGAGGCGGGGGAAGCGGGTCATCTCAGGCCTCCTGGCGGGCGGTGGCCAGCGCCGGCAGGGGGGCGAGCAGCACCACCGCGGCCACGGTCGCGCTTTCGACCAGGCCGGTGAGCAGGTGGGCCTGGGCCATGGCCGGGATGGCGGCGGCCGGGCGGCCCGACAGCCACAGCTCGACCCCGCACAGGGTGGCGGCGAGCACGCAGCCGGCCCAGCCGGCGGCGGCGGCGCTGGCGGCGTAGGCCAGGCGGCCGGCGGTGCGCGCGCGCTGCGCCAGCCACCAGCCGCCGAGGCCGGCGACCACCCCCATGTTGACGATGTTGATGCCGAGCGCCTGCCAGCCGCCGTCGCCGAAGGGCAGCTGCAGCGCCAGCACCAGGGCGCAGCCCCACAGGGCGGCGGCCGGGCCGAGCACCAGGGCCGCGGCCAGCACCCCCAGGGCGTGGCCCGAGGTGCCGGCGGCCACCGGCACATTGACCATCTGCACCGCGAACATGCCGGCGGCGGCGAGCCCGGCGGTCAGCGGACCGGCGGCGCGCGCCTGGGCCCAGGCCGGGCGGGCGGTGAGCGCGAGGGCGCCGGCCGCGAGGGCGGCGCCGGCGATCTCCAGGGGCAGCGAGCAGAAGCCGTGGGGGACGTGCATGGGGTGACCTCGGGCGGCAGCCTAGCGCGACTGCTGCATCCGCCAACCGTTGCATCGGTCAGCAGATCGGGATCCAAGGGCGGCCCGCAGCGAGGCGACCGGCTGGAGCTGGGGATGATCATGCCCGGCCGGCCCGGAGATGGGCGGCGATGGCGCCCAGGCGGCGTGCGCTGGTGACGACCGCGCCCAGCGTGATCGCGGCCAGCGCCCCCCACAGGATCCAGAACGCCCCGGCCGGCAGCACGGCGGCGGCGAGGCAGGCGACGGTGAGCAGCGCCATGCGGTGCGGCTTCGCCATCGGGCCGTGGAAGCATCCGGGCAGGCCGAGTCCGGCGCCAAGGGCGCGGATGTAGGCGGTGAGCATGGCGAGCAGGGCGGCGGCCCAGCCCAGCGCCTCGGCCAGGGGCATCCCGGCCAGGCCATAGCCGAGGGCGACCAGGATGATGCTGTCGGAGATGCGGTCGGGCACCTCGTTGTAGAGGTCGCCGGTGGGTGAACGCAGGCCGCCTTCGACCGCGACCATGCCGTCGAGCATGTTGCAGAGCAGGCGCAGCTGGATGGCGCCCGCCACGGCGGTGAGCAGGGCCGGACGGCCCCAGCCCCCGGACTGGGGCCAGGCGAGGAAACCACCGCCGGCGAGCGCGGCGAACCCGATGCTGGCGACCGAGATGGCGTTCGGCGACACGCGGCGGCGCGCCAGCCAGCCGGCGAGGGCGCGGGCCCAGGCCCGTCCACGGGTTGTGAGCGGCCGGCGGCCGGGGGGCGAGGGGACGGCATCCATGCAGCGCACCCTAGGGTGTCGCCGCTGGCGGGGTAGGCAGGCACGCCGGCGCGGTCGCCGGGATGCGCGCCCCGGCCGGGCGTTGGGCGCGGTCAGCGCACCCCGCTCTCGGGGGTGGCGGTCACCACCTGCCACACCGCCTCCTGGACCTGGGCGGCGAAGGCGTCGCTGACGGTGGGGAACAGGGCGGTGCGCGGCAGGCCGCGGGGGTCGCGGGCGAACAGCACGGCCCAATAGGTCTCGAGCGCGACGTAGTTGCCGTCCTCGGTCAGGTGGACCTCGTCGTTGTAGAGCTCCTCGACCCGGGTGTAGCCCGGCACCTGTCCGGCGCGCATGCGCGCATCCAGCTCGGCCAGCACGCTGCCGACCGGGATCAGGCGCAGGGGCTGGCGCAGCCCGGCGGTGGCGGTGGCCAGGCGCTCGAACACCAGGCGGGCGTAGGCGCGGCAGTGGATGGGCGGGATGCCGCCGGTCTGGCCGTCCTTCCACGGCCGCTCCCACTGGGTGCGGTAGGCGGGTTCGAGGGTCTTCTCGCGCCACACCCAGGTCTCGACCAGGTAGGTCCTGAGCGCGGGGTTCCGCGCCACCCCCAGGTCGATGAAGTGGCGGGCGGCCTCCACGTCGCCGGCGGCGTCGGCGCCCCACAGCTGGAGGGTGAGCAGGTCCCAGGTGCAGTCGGTCAGGGCGCGCCCGGCGGGGCCGGCATTGGCCACCGCCGGCTGGCGGTCGCGGCGGACGCCAGCGCGAGCGCGGCCAGGAGGCGGAGGAGGCGGGGCAGGGCGGGTGTCATCGCAGGCTCCACCGTCTACCGCCCGGGCCGGGCGGATCTGTACAGCGGGCCGGGCGGGGCCTGGTGCCATGGCGTAAAGCCAAGGCGGAGCCTGTGCCGTGGCCGGCTCTTGCGGAGCGTCGACGCCCACGTCGACGCCGCGGCGACGCTGCCATGGTCCCGGATCGGTGCATAAGAGCCTCCGTCGACGTGGACGTCGACGCTCCGAAAGCGGCCGTCCGCTGTCCCCGCCGCGGCTTGACGCCATGGGCCTCAGCGTCGTGCGGCGGTGCTCTCGCGCTCGACCAGCACCGCCTGGCAACGGCGGAACAGCGGCGCCTCCCAGGCTTCCCGCCCGGCCATCCACGCCACCGCCGCCGTCGCCGCCTCCGCCAGGCCGCTGCTGTCGACGCTGGTGATCGACGGCACCAGCAGCCCGGCCATGTGCTCGCCGTCCATCGCCGCCACCGCGAAGTCGGCGCCCACCGCCAGGCCGCGGTCGGCGCCGGCGCGCAGCAGGCCCTGGGCGGCGAACAGGGTCGCTCCGAGGCAGCCGGTGGCGCGCCCGGGGCGGTCGAGGATGGCGGCCGCGGCCGAGCGCGCCGGCTCGAGCGCGTCCTCGCCCGAGGCCACCGGGCGGTCCACCACCTCCACCGGCAGGTGCGCGCGCGCCCATACCTGGACCTCGGCCAGGCGGGCGCGCACGGCGTGGTCGTGCGGCTGCACATTGAGCACCGCCAGGCGGCGGTGGCCGCGCCCGGCGAGGTGGTCGAGGGCCAGGCGCACGCTCGCCGCCGGCAGGTGGTCGATGCCGCGGATGCCGTGCTCGGAGAGGTCGGCGCCGACGATCGCGGTGCGGGCGCGGGCGCCGGCGATGCGCTCCACCACCGCCGCCGGCAGGTCGTCGGCCGGGGGCAGCACCAGCACCCCCTGCGAGCGCGCCAGGGCGTGGTTGACGGTGGGGTCGTCCCAGTGGGTGAAGCGCTGGTGGCTGCAGGCCATGCCGTGCGCCCGGCAGGAGTCCTGCAGGGCGCGGTGCAGGCTCAGGAAGGGCCGCACCGGCCAGCCGAAGGCGAGCAGGGTGACCAGCGGCCGCCCGCCCTGGCCGTCCGCCGCCGGCACCGCCCGGCCGCGCCCGCTGCGCGCCAGCAGCCCTTCGCCCAGCAGCTGCGCCACCACCTTGCGCGCGGTCATGTAGCTGATGGCGAACTCGTGCGCGAGGTCGCGTTCGGCGGGGAACGGACGCAGGTCGTAGTCGCCCTTGGCCAGGCGGTTGCGCAGCGCCGCGACGATGGCCTCGGATTTGGTCACCCTGGCGACGCTCCCGGCGGCGCCTCCTATAGCAAGGATTGGAATCCCCCCGCGGCCGCGTTGCGGGCTATGCTGGGGTGGAGCAGGTCCCCATGCGCCGCACCGCCTTCACCCTGATCGAGCTGCTGGTGGTCATCGCCATCGTGGCGATCCTCGCCGGCATGCTGCTGCCGGCGGTGACCATGGTGCGCGAGGCCGCGCGCGGGGCCGCCTGCGCCAGCAACCTGCGCCAGATCGGCCTCGCCTTCCAGGCCTACGCCGACGACAACGAGGACGTGCTGCCGGCGTTCAACCTCACCACCGTGATGGGGTCGCCGATCCAGTTCACCTTCTACACCAACCTGCTCGACCAGGGCGGCTACCTCGAGGTCGCCGCCAACGGCTGGAAGCCGGGCAATGCCGGCTGGGGCAACGCCCAGGGCGGGGTGTGGCGCTGCCCGGCGGTGACCAAGCCCCAGCTGTCGGCGGGCTATGGCGGCGGGTATGGGGTGCTGGAAAGCAGTCACGGCATCTACTACCCGTTCAACGGTGCCGCCACCCTGCGCCGCAGCCAGGTTTCGCGGCCATCCAGCCGCGGATTCATCGCCGATTGCGAGGACGCCGCGCTGACCCCGGCCCGGCCCTGGGCCGGCTTCTGGTGTCCGCTCGACACCCCCTGGGCCGCCAACCACGCCTGTTCGCCGCGCCATGGCGGCGGCAAGCGCAGCAACCTCGCCTACTACGATGGCCACGTCGGGAGCGCGCTGTGGAGCGACCTCAAGGCCAATGCCGACGACGTGTGGCGGCACACCACCCCATGATCAGACCCCTTGCCCTGGCCTGCGCCGCCGCGGTCGCGCTGGCGGCCGAGCCGCTGCCGCTGCTCCATCCCCTGTTCGCCGACCACATGGTGTTCCCGCGCGAGCGCGCCGCGCCGGTGTGGGGCTGGGCCGCCCCGGGGGCGCGCCTGACCCTCACCCTGGCCGGGGCCCGGGCCGAGGCGGTGGCGGGCGCCGACGGGCGCTGGCAGGCCGCGCTCGGCCCCATCCCCGCCGGCGGCCCGCACCAGCTGGTGGTCGATGGCCCGGCGCGGGTGGTGTGCCAGGACGTGCTGGTGGGCGACGTGTGGTTGTTCTCCGGGCAGTCGAACATGGAGATGGGCCTGGGCGGCGCCGAGGGCGGCGCCCAGGAGATCGCCGGCGCCGCCGCCGCGGCCGGGAACCTGCGCCTGCTCCACCTCGGCCATCGCGCCGCCGGCACCCCGCGCGCGGTGCCGGCGGGCGATCCCCTGGCCTGGGCCCTGCCGGCGCCGCACACCACCGGCGGCTTTTCGGCGGTGGCCTGGTTCACCGGCCGCACCCTGGCGGCCGAACTGAAGATCCCGGTCGGGCTGGTGAGCTGCGCCTGGGCCGGCTCCAACATCCGCGGCTGGATGCCGGCCGCGAGCCTGGAGCGCCTCGGCCTCTATGCCGACGAGCTGGCCGCCCTGCGTCCGCTCGCCGCGGTCGAGGCCGGTGGCGGCGCCAGCGTGCAGGCGCAGGAGCGCGCGCGCGTGCAGGCCTGGTGGGCGGCCAACGACCCCGGCACCGCCGCCGGCTGGATGCAGCCGGGCGCCGCCCTGCCGGTGGCGCAGGACCTGGCGGTGCCCGGGCGCTGGAGCGCCGGCGGGGTGGCCTGGCTGGTGCGCGACGTCGAGCTGCCGGCGGCGGCCGCCGGCCTGGGCGGCTGGCTGCGCCTGGGCGCCATCGCCGACGAGGAGACCACCTACGTCAACGGCGTGCCGGTGGGCGAGACCGCCGGCTGGACCCTGCCGCGCCCCTATCCCCTGCCCGCCGGCTCCCTGCGCGCGGGCGTCAACCGCATCGCCATCCGCATCCTCGCCCGCGCCGGCCAGGGCCAGGCCCTGGGCGCGGCCGGCGACTGGCGGTTGGAGCCCGCCGGCCAGGCCGCCGTGCCCCTGGACGGCACCTGGCGCCTGGCCCAGGCCGCCACCGCCGCCGCGCTGCCGGCCAAGCCGCCGCTGGTGTTCCAGGGCGGCCCGGTGTCGCCCACCCTGCTGTGGAACGGCGGCATCGCCCCGCTGGCGCCCTTCGCCTTCGCCGGCGCGGTGTGGTACCAGGGCGAGCAGGATTCCGGCAGCCCGGACTACCAGCGCCTGCTCACCGCGCTGATCGCCGAGTGGCGCGCCCGCTTCGCCGCCCCGCGCCTGCCCGTCGTGGTGGTGCAGCTGCCCGCCTTCGGCGCCGCGGTGCCGGCGCCGGTGCAGGAGCCGCTGTGGTTCGGCGCCGTGCGCGAGGCCCAGGCGGCGGTGGCGCGCGAGGTGCCGGCGGTGGGCCTGGCGGTGACCACCGACCTCGGCGACGCCGGCGATGTGCATCCGCGCCGCAAGCGCGAGGTGGGCGAGCGCGCCGCGCACGCCGCCCTGGGGGTGGCCTATGGGCGCGAGGACGCCGGCGGGCCGCTGTTCGCCGCCGCCGAGCGCGCCGGCGCCGCCATGCGCGTGCGCTTCACCCGCGTGCACGGCCGGCTGGAGGTGCGTGCGGGCGGGCCCAGCGGCTTCGCCGTGCGCGGCGCCGACGGCGCCTGGCACCACGCCCAGGCGCGGGTCGCGGGCGACGCCCTGCTGGTGGAGGCGCCCGCGGTGGCGGCGCCGGTGGCGGTGCGCTATGGCTGGGCCGAGAACCCGCCGGTGACGCTCTACGACCAGGCCGGCATGCCGGCCTCGCCGTTCCGCTCCGACCGCTGAATCCGCTGGCGAGAGCGGATCGCGCAGAGCGCACGAAATGGCGGAGCGCCCCTGGGACCGCCGGCGTGCGACGCCGGATGCGGGCCCGGGAGCGCGGCCCTCCGGGCCGCTCTTGGGGAAAGCCGAAGAGCGGCCCAGAGGGCCGCGCTCCCGGGGCACCGTGCTGACGTCCGCTGGCCCGGTCTGGAACTCCCAGGGAAGAAAGCTGCAGCTCTTGGTGGCGCCGGCTGGCGCCCTACCGTGGGGTCATGGATCTCATCCCGCAGCTGCAGGAAGCCGGATTGTCGACGCGCCAGGCGCGGGTCTATGTCGCCCTGCTGCGCCTGGGCGGGGCCACCCCGGCGCAGATCGCGCAGCAGGCCGAGGTCAAGCGCCCCACCGCCTACGAGGCGCTCGAGGACCTGTGCGCGCGCGGGCTCGCCACCCGCGCGGTGGCGGGGCGCCGGCGCGTCTACACCGCCGCCCCGCCCGAGCGCCTGCTCGACGAGGCGGCCGAGCGCCAGCGCCGGCTCAAGGACCTGCTGCCCGACCTCCAGGCCCTGGTCACCACCGCGGTCGGCACCCGCCCGCGCCTGATCTACCGCGAGGGGGTCGAGGGGGTGCGCCAGGTGCACGAGGACCTGCTCACCACCCGCGACCGCGAGTACCGCTATTTCGGCGGTTCGAGCGAGATGCTGGCGGCGATGGGCGAGGCCTACCTCAAGGACTACGTGCGCCGGCGGGTGGCCAAGGGCATCCGCTCGCTGTCGATCCGCTGGCGCTCGCACGAGGTGGCGCTGCCCTGCCTGGCCGACGGCGAGCGCTGGCTGCGCCAGGCGCGCTTCCTCGACATCACCCCGGGCGACGGGCTGTCCGGCCTGTTCATCTATGACCGCCGCATCGCCATCACCTCCTCCAGCCGCGAGAGCTACGGCATGGTGGTCGAGAGCGAGGGGCTGAGCGCGCTGCTGCGGCTGGTGTGGGACGCGCTGTGGACGGTGGCCCGGCCGTGATCCCGCGTCGTCGCCGGCCGCCGACAGCGGCCGCCGGGCGGGCCTTGCCGCACAGTCGCTTGCGTCGTCCTGCCGGGCCCCGCCCAAGCCCGGCGGCGGCGGCACCATGATCGCCACCGGAGTCCGCCCATGTCCACCTGGCCCTACCCCCGCCTGATCGCCCACCGCGGCGGCGCCCACCTGGCGCCCGAGAACACCCTGCCCGCCTTCGCCGAGGCGGCGCGACGCGGTTACCGCGGCATCGAGTGCGACGTGGTGCTGACCGCCGACGGGGTGCCGGTGCTGATGCACGACGACACCCTCGAGCGCACCGCCGGCGGCCGTGGCCGGGTCATCGACCACACCCTCGCCCAGCTTGCCGGGCTCGATGCCGGGGCGTGGTTCCACCCGCGCTTCGCCGGCACCCGCATCCCCACCCTGGAACAGGCCATCGCCGCCTGGCAGGCCGACGGCCAGCAGGCGCTGATCGAGCTCAAGGGCGGCGCCGGGCAGGATCCCCGCCGGCTCGGCCGCACCTGCGCCGAGCTGGTGGCGCGGGTGTGGCGCGGCCAGCCGCCGATGTTCATCTCCTTCACCAGCGAGGCGCTGGTGGCCGCCGCCGAGGCGGCGCCGCATATCCCGCGCGCGCTGCTGCTGGGCTGCCCGTGGAATGAGCAGAACCCCTGGCCGGCCGACTGGCGGGCGCGGCTGGCGGCGGCGCGCGCCACCGCCCTCGACATCGACCACACCCTGGTCACCCCCGAGCGGGTGGCCGAGGCCCACGCCGAGGGCGTCGCGCTGCTCGCCTGGACGGTCGACGACCCCGCCCGCGCCGCCACCCTGCTCGCCTGGGGGGTGGACGGCATCGCGGTCGATGCCATCGACAAGATCAGGCCGTGACCGCGCCCTGACCGGCGGCGCGCGCGCGCCAGGCGCTGGCGCTGATCCCGTGGCATTGGCGGAAGCGGCGCGCGAAGTGGTGCGGCTGCGGCCAGCCCACCGCCGCCGCCACCCGCGCGATCGGCCAGTCGGTCGAGGCGAGCAGCTCGGCGGCGCGCTCGGCGCGGCGCTGCGCCAGCCAGGCCATCGGCGGCAGGCCGTGGTCGCGGCGGAACAGCCGCGCCAGGTGGGTGCGGTCGCAGCCCAGGCGGCGCGCCAGGCCGGTGAGCGTCCACGCCCGGGCGAGGTCCTGCTCCATCAGGGCCCGGCAGCCGCCCGCCAGCACGGTGGGGGCGCCGGGGTGGTGGGCGGTGGCGGCGGGCACCGCCGGGGCCAGCACCGCGAGCAGGTCGCACAGGCGGGCGATGGCGGTGAGCGCGGGCGGGGTGCGCTGCCAGGTCACCGCCTCGAGCGCGCGCCCGGTGGCGGTGGCGGCGGCGAGCTGGGCCGCATCGAGGGTGGCGGTGCGCAGGCGCGGCGCCGGGCCGGCGGCGGCCAGCGCCGCCCACAACCCGGCGCTGGCCGGATCCTGGGCCATCCAGCCCAGGCCCTGGTGCAGCAGGTCGAGCCCCAGGCAGCAGTCGAGCAGGCGCAGGCCGTCGCTGCGGTAGGCATGCCACACCCCGGGCGGCAGCAGCAGCAGGTCGCCGGCGGCGAGCGCGCGGTCTCCCTCCGCCGAGCGCTGCACCCCGCGCCCGCCCAGCACCACCACCAGCTCGGCGAAGGTGTGGGAATGCGGCGGCAGGAAGCCGTCGATGCCGTGCAGGTGCGCGCTCAGGGTCGCGCCGCCACGGGCGAACAGCTGCTCGGTCGGCCACGGTGCGGGAAGGCCCATGGCGGAGCATCCGGCCCTGGCGGCGGCTCCGCAACCAGGCAAGCGCCGGCCGCTGGCAGGCAAGCCGGCGGCGCGGCGGCGGCTAGCATGGCGGGCGGAGATCCGCCATGCGCCGCTGCGATGTCGCCGCCTACTACTTCCCCAACTGGCACCGCGATGCGCGCAACGAGGAGTGGCATGGCGCCGGCTGGACGGAGTGGGAGCTGGTGAAGGCGGCGCGCCCGCGCTTCCCCGGCCACCAGCAGCCGATCGTGCCGGCCTGGGGCCATTTCGACGAGGCCGATCCGGCCTGGGCGGCGCGCGAGATCGACCTCGCCGCCGACCACGGCCTCGACGTGTTCCTCTATGACTGGTACTGGTACGGCAACCGGCCCTACCTCGCCGACCAGCTGGAACAGGGCTTCCTGCGCGCCCCCAACCGCGCACGCATGCGCTTCGCCCTGATGTGGGCCAACCACGACTGGCTCGACATCCATCCCGCCAAGTTCGTCAACCGGCCTGCGCTGCTGGCGCGCGGCGCGGTGGATGCCGCGGAATTCCGCGCCTGCACCGACTACGCCATCGCGCACTACTTCCACCAGCCCAACTACTACAAGGTCGATGGCTGCCCCTACCTGACCATCTACGAACTCGGCACCTTCGTGAACGGCCTGGGCGGGATCGACGCGGCGGCGGCGGCGGTGGCCGACCTGCGCAAACGGGTGCGCGCCGCCGGCTTCCCCGACATCCATCTCAACGGCTCGGTGTGGAGCGTGGCGGTGCTGCCCAGCGAGCAGGCCCAGGGCGCGCGCGCCCGGCTCGAGACGGTGGAGCGCCTGGGGCTGGCCAGCGTCGGCACCTATGCCTGGGTCCACCACGTCGAGGACTGGGGCGGCGCGTTCCCGCGCGGCTCGTACCAGACGGTGGCCGAGGCCAACTACCGCACCTGGGAACGCAACCGCGCCGCCTTCGCGGTGCCCTACCAGCCCAACGTCAGCATGGGCTGGGACCCCAGCCCGCGCACCGTCCAGAGCGACGGCTACGGCCCCTGCGGCTACCCCTTCACCCCCATCCTGGAAGGCAACACCCCGGCCGCCTTCCGCGCCGCCCTGGAGCGCGCGCGCGACTTCGCCCTGGCCGGGCCCGAGGCCCGCCCGCTGGTGACGCTCAACGCCTGGAACGAGTGGACCGAGGGCAGCTACCTGCTGCCGGACACGGTGCACGGCACCGCCTGGCTGGAGCAGGTGCGGGCGGTGTTCGGCGCCGGGGCCCGGCGCGGCGGCTGAGCAGACATCCCCGGCGGAATCCCCGACATGGCCGATGGCCCGGGTGCGGCCGCGGCGGCAGGATCGCGCCATGGACAGCACGCAGCTCGCGCAGCCCTGGGATGTGGTGGTGGTGGGAGCCGGCACCGCCGGGGTCCCTGCCGCGGTGCAGGCGGCGCGCGCCGGGGCGCGCACCCTGCTGGTGGAGCGCACCGGCTCCCTGGGGGGGACCATCACCGTGGGCGGGGTGCCCTTCCCCGGTCTGTTCCATGCCTGGGGCCGCCAGGTGATCGCCGGCATCGGCTGGGAGCTGGTGGCGCGCACGGTGGCCGAGAGCGGCGGGACCCTGCCCGACTTCGCCTCCCCGCCGCAGCGCCACTGGCAGCACCAGGTGCGCCTCGACCCGGCGATCTACGCCGCCCTGTGCGCCGAGGAGCTGGCGGCGTCCGGGGTCGCGCCGCTGCTGCACGCCATGCCGGCGCGCGCCGAGGCCACCGCCAACGGCTGGCGGCTGGAGCTGTGCACCCGTCGCGGCCTGGTGGCGACCACCGCCGCGGTGCTGATCGACTGCAGCGGCGACGCCGACCTGGCGGCCCTGGCCGGGGCTCAGCTGGTGCAGCCGGCCGAGACCCAGCCCACCACCATGATGTACCGGGTGGGCGGGGTCGACCCCGAGCGCCTCGACGCCGCCGCGGTGGAGGCGGCGGCCCGGCGCGCGGTGGACGAGGGCCGGCTGCGCGCGACCGACTTCGGCTACGACCCCCGCCGGGTCGATCCCCTCGGCTGGCTGCGCCGCGCCGGCGACAACAGCAACCACCAGCACGGCATCCGAGCGGTCGACAGCGCCGGCCACACCCGCGCCGAGCTGGAGGGCCGCGCCGCCCTGCTGCGCGCCTACCGCTTCATGCGCGCCCAGCCCGGCGCCGAGGGCCTGCGCATCCTGTGGGCGGCGGGCGAATGCGGCGTGCGCGAGACCGCCACCATCGTCGGCGAGGGCGTGGTCACGGCCGCCGACTACCTCGCCGGGCGCTGCTGGCCCGACGGCCTCTGCCACGCCTTCTATCCCATCGACCTGCACACCGCCCATGCCGACGGCCTCGACCTGCGCCCGCTCGCCGAAGGAGTGGTGCCGAGCGTGCCGCGCGCGGCCCTGCTGCCGCGTGGTACCGCCCGCCTGCTGGTGGCGGGGCGCTGCCTGGCGAGCGACCGCCTGGCCAACTCGGCGCTGCGCGTGCAGGCCACCTGCATGGCCACCGGCCAGGCCGCCGGCGCCCTCGCCGCCCTCGCCGCCCGCAGCGGCTGCGACCCGCGCGCGGTTCCGATCGCCGAGGCGCGCGCCCTGCTCGCCGCCCACGGGGCGATCCTGCCGCCGCTGGGCTGAGCCCGCTTGGTCGTGCAGGCGCCGCCAGCGGCTCCCTGAGGTTGCGTCCACCTGTCGGCGCCAATCCTGGCGCCCCGCCAGGGGCCTCCATGTCTCGCATCTGCCTGCTTCTTCTTCTGATCGCCTGCATGCCTGCGGCCGAGGACCTGCCCGCCGCCACCCGCGAGGCGGTGCTGGCGGCGGCGCGCGCGCCGGTGGCGCTGCTCGACGGCTGGGCCGGCGAACGGCGCTGGTTCGACGAGCTGATGCTGCGCCGCCTGCCGGCGCCGGCGGACGAGGCCGGGCGGGCGCTGCACCGCCGGCTGCTCGACCAGGTGTTCCTGGGCATGGTCGGTGCGCACAGCGACCGCTTCGACCGCGCCCTGCCCGCCGAGCTGGAAGGCCATCCCCTCGGCGCCAGCGTCCCCGCCGCCTACCTGCGCTGGCTGGTTGGACCGCTCAGCCGCAACTACCAGCTCGCCAGCGACTACATGGCGGTGCTGCAGAAGCCGGGCGGCAAGCCGCTGGAATGGCCCTGCCCGCTGCGCTTCCAGGTGCGCGCCTCGCTGGTGCAGGGCTGGCGCCATGCCAAGGAGGCGCGCGACATCGCCCAGGCCGACGGCCTCGCCGCCGACCTCGCCAAGCGCTTCCTGGCGGCGGAGAAGGCCGGCGAGTTCGCCGGCCACGACCGCCTGGTCTATGCCCTGGTGGAGGACTGGCCGGACTACGAGCATCCTCTGGGCAAGCGTCCGTTGTCGGCCGCCATCGACGAGCTGGCTGCGCGCCGGGGCGAGGACGACTGGCTCGGCTGCCTGCTGGCGGGGAAGCGCGCCTACGACCGGGCCTGGGTGGCCCGTGGCGATCCCACCAAGCGGCTCAGCGACGAGGACAAGCCGGTCTTCGCCGGCCACATGGCCCGGGCCGAGCAGCTGCTGGCCAAGGCTTGGCGGCTGCATCCGGAGCGTCCGGAGGCGGCCACCCTGCTGATGGTGGTGGCCACCGCGCATCAGACCGCCGACCCGGTCGACACCTGGTTCGGCCGGGCGCTGGCGGGCGGCTTCGACGGCATCCGGGCGTGGAGCATCCGCGCCAGCTACCTGCGCCCGGACTGGGGCGGCTCGCGCCAGGCGGTGCTCGACCTCGGCATCCTCGCGGTCGAGCAGGCGCCGGCCGACTCGTTCGCCCCCCGCGCCTTCCTCGACCTGGTGCATCTCCTCAAGGACGCCGGCACCGAGGCGGGCATCCGCGCCGCGCGCGACTTCATCTCCCGGCCCGAGGTGCTGCGCCGGTATGCCGAGGTGGTGGAGCGGCTGGACCGCGCCTGCGGCGGCCCGGTCGGCCCCTCGGTGCGCACCAGCCACGCCCTGATGCTCTGGCATCTCGGCCAGCGCGACCAGGCGTGCGCCATCCTACGCTCGATTCCGCATCGGCAGCGCGCCTGGAGCAAGTGTGTCGCCTGGAGGATCGACGAGCGCGAGGTACGTGCCGCCGTCGCCGATCCGGAGGATCCGCCCGCCGCCGCCGTCGGCGCGGAGCGCGAGGAGGCTGGCGGCAGCGCCTTCTGAGGCCCTCCCTCAATCGTCGCCGCGGAACCCGTCCTCGTCCGCCAGCGGCGCCAGCTCCTCGACCTCCACCGACTCCACCTCGGCGTGGCGGGGACCGTGCTCGGCCCAGGCGATGAAGGCCGCCACCGCCGGCGGCGGGCCCTGGACCTCGCATTCCACCCGGCCGTCGGCGCGGTTGCGCACCCAGCCGCCCAGCCCGAGGCCGAGGGCTTGCTGGCGGGCGTTCCAGCGGAAGCCGACCCCCTGGACGATGCCGGCGATGGTCAGGTGCACACGGCGCATGGCGCCATGGTCGGCGGGGCCGGCCCCGCGGGCAAGCCCGCGCCGGTTGCAGCGCGCCCGGCCGCGCCTACAAGGCCGCGCATGCCTGCGGCCGCCGTCATCCTGCGTTGGCGCCTTCTCGCCCTCAGCACCTGAGCGGTACGCGGCATCCTGTTGTGACGCCCAGCGGCCCGCTCATCCGAGCGGGCCGCGCGCGTTTGCGGCCCCGGGCGCCAGCCGGGCCGCCCGGAGTCCTGACCCTGCCCGGCTGTGGAGGTCGCCATGCGCGACCGTTCGTTCGCACTCGGCGTTGCCATGACCGTGGCCGCAGCCCTGCTCTTCGGCACCAAGGGCGTGCTGGTGAAGCTCGCCTACCCGTATGGCGCCGACGCCACCACCCTGCTCGCCCTGCGCATGCTGGCGGCGCTGCCCTGCTTCCTCGCCATCGCCTGGTGGTGCGCCCGCCCGCCGGCGCCGCCCCTGTCGCGCCGCGACCTGGCGCTGACCGCCGGCCTCGGCCTGCTCGGCTACCACGCCGCCAGCTGGCTGGATTTCCGCGGCCTGGAGCTGATCGACGTCGCCACCGAGCGCATGGTGCTGTTCATCTACCCCACCCTGGTGGTGCTGATCGGCTGGGCGCGCGGCGGCGAACGCCCCGACCGCCGCCTGTGGCTGGCGCTGGCGCTGACCTACGCCGGGGTGGCGGTGACCTGGGCCGGCCATCCCCTGGGCGGCAGCGCCATCGCCGCCGGGGTGGCGCTGGTGGCGGCCAGCGCGGTGGCCTATGCCCTGTTCCTGGTCGGCGCCGGGTCGCTCACCCGGCGCCTGGGCGGGGTGCGCTTCATGGCCCTGGCGATGGCCGCGGCCGCGTGCGGGGTGCTGCTCCAGGCCGCCGCCACCCGGCCGCTGGCGGCCTGGGATCTGCCGGCGCCGGTGTGGATCTATGGCGCCGTGCTGGGCATCGCGGTGACGGTGGTGCCCGGGCTGCTCACCGGCGCCGGCCTGCGCCGCATCGGCGCCGCGCGCGCCGCGGTGCTGGGCAGCATCGGGCCGGTGATGACGGTGATCCTGGGCTGGGCGGTGCTGGGCGAACGGCCCGGCACCCTCGCCTGGCTGGGCATCGTGCTCACCCTCTCCGGTGGGGTGCTGATCGGCACCGGCGGGGCCAAGCGGCAGTGATCCGGGAAAGAGCAGATGAATCACCGCCACGACGCCACGACGCCACGACGCCACGAAGAAAGGGCTTATGGAGATACTCTCATTCACCCTTCGGGTATGAGGGTGATTCGATCCAGGGTCATGTCCGGCCGTGGCGTCGTGGCGGTCGAATCGTCGGATCTAGGGTGATCACCGTGCAGGCGCGGCGGTGGACGCCCCGCCGCGCCCGAGCAGGTCGAGCAGCATCACCATGCTGGGGATCTCCCAGTCGGCGGTGCCGGCGCCCAGGACCTTGGCGGTCAGGCCGGGATGGGCGAGCGACCGTTGCAGCTCGGCGCGCGCGCCGGCGAGATCGCCGGTGAGCGCGCCCAGGCAGGCGATGCGCGAGTAGCTGATCGGCCAGCCCTTGGCCCGGCTGGCGGCGATGAAGGCCTGCTCGAAGCGGGTGAGCACCGCCAGCACCGCCGGGAAGCGGTAGGCCTCCAGCAGCTCGGCGCACACCCCCTTGGAGTGGTTGTAGATGTCGATGCCGACCAGGTTGTGGGTGAGGTAGCTGGCGCCGAGGTCGTTGGGCCACAGCGACGGCCAGCCCTCGCCGTAGCCGTTGGCCACCCCGTAGGGCAGGAAGCGCCCGCCCTTGGCCGCGGTCTGCCCCATCGCCGCCATCTCGTGCGTCTCGGCGCTGAGCTTGAGCAGGTCGGGGAAGCGCAGGCCGTTGTAGTACGGCCCGAAGTGGAAGCGCGCCGAGGCCGACACCGCCGCCTTGGCCGCCATGTAGCCGGCGAAGCCGGCGCCGGCGCGGTCGCCCAGGCGGGCGCGGATGCGCTGCAGCGCGGCCCACGCCGGCAGCTCGCTGTTGAGCATGTCGATGTTGTTGCCCATGCCCCATTCCACCGCCATCGACGACATCCACGCCCAGTCGTTGAGGGTGGTGAGGTAGCGCGCGTTGGCCTCCAGGTAGGGGCGGTTGGCGGCGAGGAAGGCGTCGTCGCCGGTGGTCTCGGCCCACGCCTCGCAGGCGTAGAGCACGATCGCCACCGTCTCGTTCTGGTCGTGGAAGATGCGGTAGCCGTCGTTCCAGCGCACCGGCCCCAGGAAGGTGATCGGGTAGCTGCCGCCGGCGTTTGGCTCGGTGCGCCAGCGCAGCAGGGTCTTGTACTGGAAGAAGGACACGTCGCGGCGCAGGTTGCGCGCGATCTTGGCCGCCATCAGGTCCTTGACCTCCTGGTGCCCGGCCAGGCCGGCGAGGTAGGGCTGCAGCTCGACCAGGCCCCAGGTGCCGCCGAGGTTGCGGTGCAGGTCGATGAACGGCATGCCGCGCACCTCCTGGGTGGCCTTGGCGAAGGTCGCCGGCACCAGGTCGCCGTCGGGGTGGATGGCCTCCTTGGGCATGTCCACCGGCATGAAGTACACCGGCAGGCAGACGTTGTTGGGCAGCGCGGCGTGCGCGCAGATGCGCTCCAGCAGGGCCTGGCGCAGGGGGTCGTCCGCCGGCGCGGGCACCGCCCTGGTCGCCAGCGGATAGCGCAGGTCGGGCAGTGGCAGGCGGTAGGTGACGCTGCTGCCGGCGGCGGCGTGCAGCGGGCCGTGGAAGGTCGCCACCCCGGTGTCGGTGAGCGGGGTCACCGCGCTGGCGGTGCCGGCGGCGATCGCCAGCGGCAGCAGCGGCGGCACCGGCGCGATGGCCTCGCCGGCGATGCCCCAGTCGTTGGCGAGGTCGAGGTAGGAGTAGGTATCGCGGATCTCGACCGCGCCGCCGCCGGGGGCCGGGCGCCAGTCCTCGCGGCAGGCGATGGTGCGCCGGCCCTGGGCGCGTGCCCAGCGGTCGGCCTGCGCCACCACCGCGGCGGGCGGCGGATCCCAGCCCGCCACCGCCTGCGGGTCGAGGTGGCGCACGCCCTCCAGCGGCATCGCCGCCACGTCGAGGCCGCTCTGGGCGAAGGCCAGCTCCCAGGTGTTGGCGTCGATGCGGCGGATGCCGGCCAGGCGGCGGTTCAGGCACACCAGCAGCGGCCATTCGCCGGCGACCCCGGCGCCGCCCTGCCAGAACAGCAGCCAGTTGCGGTCCATCGCCGCCGGGTCGAACGCCAGCGCCTCGCCGTCGGCGCCGGCGCGCAGGGTGCGCGCCCCGCCCGCCACCGGATAGGCCAGGCGCTGCGAGTTGATCAGGTGCAGACGCAGGCGGTCGGCCTGCGGGTTGCGGAACAGCACCCCGGGGGTGCCGAGGCCGTAGTACAGCTCGGTGCCGGCGCCGAACACCCCGCCGCTGCCCACCAGGTGCTTGCCCAGCCAGTCGGCCTGCACGCAGCGCAGGGTGCCGGGACCGCTGTCGGTGAAGGGCGGGAAGTCGACGCGGAAGGTGTCGGCGTGCACATCCCACATGCGGAAGGCGCGGTCGCGCTGCATGCCCATCTCGTTGACGCGGTCGTTGTCGAGCCAGCCGAAGCGGCCGACGTTGCGGTTGCCCGAGATGCCCTCCTGCCAGCCGGCGGCATCGGGCGCGGCGGCGGCGGGGGCGGCGGGCGCGGGGATGGCCAGCAGTCCGCGCACCAGGGCGGCGTAGGCCGGGCCGGGCTTGAGCGGCGCGGCGCAGGCCAGCACCCGCCCGGCGCCCAGGCGGCGCTCGGCCAGGAAGGGGAGCGCGCCGGCGCTGGCCAGCACCTGGGCGCCGGCGGCCGGCTGGCAGGTCACCAGTTCGCTGCGCAGGCCCTGCCACGACGCCAGGTCGAGGCCGGCGCTGGCGGCGACGGTGACCGTCTGGGGCTCGAACTGGTACGGGCTGGCGCCCTCGCTGCGCAGCGGCGACAGCCGGTCGAGGGCGGCGTGGTTGTCGCCGAACAGCAGCAGGGTGCCGCCGGCGGTGACGAAGGCCTCCAGGCGCTCCACCACGGCGGCGTCGGGCTGGGCCCAGTGGCTCATCACCACCAGGCGCGGGCCGGCGCCCGCGGGGAAGGCGCGCAGCGGTTCGATGGCGGCGGCGAAGCCCTGGTTGAGGAACTCGGCCCAGCCCTCGGGGCTGAGGTTGTCGAGCAGGTAGACCACTGGCGTCGCCCCCGGGCGGGCGATATGGCGGAACTTGGTCGACAGACTGCGGCCGCCCGCCGCCGGCTCGGTGCGCAGGTCGTACCAGCCCTCGTCCCAGGCCGCCGCCTGGGCGGGATCGAGCAGGCGGTACACCGCCCGCCCGCCGCTGCGCGTCCAGCGCGTCGACACCCCCGCGGCCATCGGCGTGCCGTCCAGGCGGGTGACGGCGTAGCGCAGGCCCTGGGCGAGCGTGGCGTCCTCGACGCCGGCGGCCTTGCACGCCGCCAGCAGCGGTTCGCTGGCGCTGTGCAGGTGGTCGATGGCCGCGCCGTCCAGGCCGTCGGGCACCAGGGCGGGCGGATCGGCGGCCAGCACGCTGGCGCAGCACAGGGCGAGCAGGGCGGCGGAACGGAAGGCCATGGCGGCTCCTGGGGCTGGTGGGGTATACCCCGGCCCCGCCCCCCGCCGTTGTTCGATCCGGTGACCTGGCGTGGCCCTATTTGATCCACTACCAGTTGACGAAGGTCAGCGGGTCGTCGCCGTGCTGCAGGGGGGCGGCGTAGAACGCCGGGCGGGCGCGCGCCTCCTCGGCGGGATCGGCGCCCAGCTCGCGTCGGCACAGCCACAGGCCGAAGCCGTTCCGGCCGGAGGCGATCTTGACCAGGATGCGGTTGTCGCCCGCCTGCATGCGCACGCGGAAGGGGATGGCGCGCGGATGCGCCGCCCCGCCGGCGGGGCCGGTGGTGTAGGCCTGCACGCCGTTGACCCACACCGTGGCCCACCAGTCGCAGCCCAGGCGCAGTTCCAGCTCGCCGGCGGCCTCGCGCCGCACGCTGGTGCGGGCGTAGACGATCACCCCGTCGCCTTGCGGCCGCAGCGGCTCCAGGTCGAGGTAGCCGTCGGTGCGCGCCACCACCGTGTCGGTGTTGCCGGGCCGTGGGGCCGGGCGCAGCTCGGGATCGTCGCTGCGCCGCCAGGCGATGCGGCGGCCGTCGACGGTGTAGGCGGCGGCCTCGGCATCGCGCTCGGGCGCCAGCGGCACGGCGAAGTGGCGGCCGGGGGCGCCGCCGCCGCGCGCATCCGGGTTGCTGAAGGGTCCCGCCACCTCCCACTCGATCAGGTCCACCGGCTGGTCGGCGGCGCTCGCCATGGGGGTGGCGAGGGCCTCGGCCCAGCGCGCGTCGCCCGCCACGCCGAGGTTGGTCAGCAGCTGGGCGTGCAGCCGGCGCAGCCGCCAGGAGGACAGGCGCGCCACCGCCCGCAGGTGGGGGTCGGCCTTGCTGTCGAGATCGCAGGCGAGGGGATCGATGCCGCTGACCACCACCCGGCCGCCGCCCACGGCGAGATCGAGCAGGGCGCCGTCGAGCAGGCGTGCGCCGGCGGCGGGCGCGCCGGTGGCGCGCCAGGTGCGCACCGGCGTGCGCCAGCGCACCAGGCCGGGGCCGATGCCGGCGAGCAGCGGGTGTGCCTCGACGCTGCGCGTTGCGCGCTGGCATTCCGACCAGGCGCCAGCGGGCGCCGCCGGCAGCCAGTCGCCCGGAGCCACCCCGAGCAGCACCACCGTGCCCCCGGCGGCAAGCAGGCGCGCCACCGCCGGCCTGGCCGCGGCCGCCTCGCCGCCGGGCGCCACCACCAGGATGCGCGCGGGATCGCCGCTGGGCGCCGCCACCGGCTCCACTGCCAGGCCGAGGCCGGCGACCAGGGCGGTGGCGGCCGGGCCGGCGAGCAGCTCGGCGCGGCGCGTCGGCGCCGTGGGCGACGCCGCCAGCGCATCCACCAGGTTGGCGAGCAGCCGCGCCGGCACCGGGTCGCCGGCGGCGGCGCGCTCGCTCAGCTCGAGCTGGCACCAGGTCACCGATCCGGCCCCGTGGCGCCACACCAGCAGCGGGCTGTAGGCGAGGTCGAAGCCGCATTCCAGCACCGGGGTGAAGGCGCCGGCGTGCGGGGTCTCGATCACCGCCCCCGCCACCGTGCCGTGGTTGCCCCAGTGCTGGCCGTGCGGATCCGGCGTGCTGCGCGCCGGCCCGGCCTCCGGCAGCACCGAGCTGGCGCCGTTCCAGTCCAGCAGGTCGTCGGCGGCCAGGCCCCTCAGCAGCGGCGAGCCGGGCTGGCGCGCGAACACCTCGCGCGCGGCGGCGTCGCTGCTGCGCAGGCCGAGGGCGTCAAGGGCGGCGCCGTCCTGCTCGCACACCAGCACCTGCAGCCCGGCCGCCACCTCGGCGGCGGTGAAGGGCAGCGGCTTGCCGGGCGCCAGGGCCTTGCGCCCGACCACCAGCGTCCCGGCCGGGCGCGCGCCCGCCGCCAGCGGCTGCACCGCGACCCCCAGCCGGCGCAGGGCCGCGGCGGTGGTGCCGGCGGGATCGACCACCTGCACCGCGGCCAGGCGCGGCGCCGACGCGGGCGGATGCACCGCCACCACCAGGCGGTCCTCCTGCGGATCCTGGCCGGGGATCTCGGCGCGCAGCAGCACCACCAGCTCGGTGCGGCGGTCGACCGCCGGGGCGGCGATGGTCAGGGGCAGGATGCGGATCGCGCCCGGGGCCAGCGCCTGGGTCAGCTCGCCGCCAGCGATGCGGCGGCCGTCGTGGCGCACCTCCCAGCGCAGCGCCGCCTCGGCCGCGCGCGGCCCGTCCCACACCAGGGCGATGCCGCGTGCGAGCGTG
This sequence comes from Planctomycetota bacterium, assembly GCA_023150565.1. Taxonomy (GTDB): domain Bacteria; phylum Planctomycetota; class UBA11346; order UBA11346; family UBA11346; genus JAKLKR01. The sequence continues at coordinate 14,750 of JAKLKR010000019.1, read as the reverse complement.
CCGCCGGCCACCACCTGGTGGTCGCGGGCGACGAAGCGCCCAGGCGGTCCCGACAGCCAGGCGAGGAAGGGCTGCTGGGTGGCGCGGTAGGCGTCGTAGAGGCCGTTGGCCCACTCCGGCCGCCGGCGGTAGCCGGCGGGATCGCCGGCGAGGTCCTTGTAGAGGTACAGCCCCTTGGCCCAGCCGCCGCTGGGGGTGCCGCCGTAGCCCACACCGAAGGTCCAGGGCAGGGCCCCGGCGGCGAGGCCCCAGGTGCGCCAGGCGCGGGTGATGCGCTGCGCGCTCTCGGCCATCACCGGCATCACCGGGGTCTCGTCGATGGTGAAGCCGGCGCCATGCGGGCCGGCCTTGCGCGCCAGCTCGACCAGGCCGGCGAGGTGGCGGTCGCCTTCCAGGGCGTAGGCGCGGTCGCCCAGGCGCATGGCGCAGTATTCCGCCACCAGCGGCACGCCGGCGGTGCGCGGGATGCCGCCCATCAGCTGTTCGCTGCCGTCGCCTCGATGGAAGAAGTCGCCGGTGACATAGGGGGTGCCGAACTCGACCGCGCCCCACGGCACCTCGCCCGCCGCCGCCCACGCCGACAGCCAGTTCTCGCACTCGCTCAGCGGCAGCCAGTCGAGGTAGGCGTTGCGGGTGTGCAGATCGGCGGTGGCGCCGCCGCAGTGGCCGAACACCGGGCGGGTGGGATCGATGGCGTGCAGCCCGGCGGTGGCCCATTCGATCACCCCGTCGGCGCCCTTGCTCTGCGGCGTCCGGCGGCGGCCCAGGCGCTGGGGGAAGGCTTGGTCCGGCGGGCTGTTGGTGAAGTTCATCGACACCCCCCAGGCGAGGATGCTGGGGTGGTTGCGCAGCCGGCGCACGTGGCGCTCCTGGTAGGCGCGGTACTGGGCCTGCAGCCGGGGGTTGGTCAGCAGGTTGCCGCCGAAGCGGTTGACCACCACCGCCGGCGCGGTGAGCCCGTAGCCCTGGGCGTCGGCCAGGGCGGCGTCGGCCTCCACCCTGGGCAGGGTGCCGAAGCGCGAGAACGAGCTCCATTCCGGGTTGGGCTGGATCTGGAAGACGTTGAAGCCCATGCCCAGCAGCAGCTGCATGCCCTGCGCGCTCTCCGCCCGCCAGTGCAGGCGCCAGCGGCTGGGGTGGCCGTTCATCATCAGGTCGCGGCCCTCGACCCAGGTCTCGCGGAAGCCGAAGGTGATGGGCGGGCTGGCGTCGATGGTGGCGCCGGCGGCGTCGAGCAGCGCCACCGAGCAGGTGTAGAGGTGGGGGTCGCCCAGCTCCCACAGGCGGGGCTCGGCCCAGGGCGCGGCGATGGCCTGGCGGCTGGCGCCGGCGGGCAGCGCGAGCGGGCCGGCAGTGAACGCCAGCGCCACCGCGCCGTCGGGGCCGCGCACGGTGGCCGCCAGCCGCGCCTGCGGCAGGGCCTGGGCCGCCTCCACGTCGACCTCGAGCCCCAGGCTGCGCGTGCGCCACGACGGCACCGCCACCACCGCGGCGACATGGCCGGCGCGGGGCAGGGCCTCAAGCCGCGCCGCGCCCAGGCCGAGGCGGGCGTAGCGCCGGAAGGTGTCGCCCCAGGCGATGGCGTGCAGGGGGTCCTCGGCGGCCGGGCGCGAGACCCCGGCATAGCTGCGGGTCAGGTGCAGGCCGAGGCGGACGCTGGCGCCCGGTCGCACCAGCGCGGTCAGGTCCAGCTCGCCGCCGGGGTTGAGGATCTCGCCCGCGCGCCGGCCGTCGACGTGCACCACCGCGTCCAGCTCGACCTCGTCGGCGCTCAGCACGATGCGCCGGCCCTCCCACCCTGCCGGCACCTGGACCTGGCGCTCGATCCAGGCGTCGCCCGGACTGGTGAGCAGGTCAGAGGCCCATTCTGTGCGCCGCGCCACGCGCCAGGAGTCCTCGACCACCAGGTTGCCGGGCAGGCGCACCTCGGCCCACAGGCCCGGGTCCGGCGCCGCCGCGCCGCGCACCGGCTGCGCCGACCAGGCGCCGGCGAGGTCGAGGCTGCTGCGGGTGGCGGTGTCGGCGGCGGGCGAGGCCGCCTGGCCGGCGATGAGCAGGGCGACGGCGCAGCGCAGCAGGTGCATGCAGGCTCCAGGCAGGGGATGGATGGTTCCGGCGGATCAGTCGAAGGCGGGATCGTTGACCGCCTGGTCCCAGGGCATGGTCACCCCGTACAGGACGATGGTGGCGGTGCGCTGCGAGGCGCCGAAGAAGTGCGGGCCGTAGCGCAGGGCGCTCGGGCGTTCCGCCGCCACGTGGCCGTCGACGAAGGCGAGGTTCACCCGCCGGCCGCCGTGCTTGAGCTGGGTCTGGAAGCGCGCGCTGCCGCTCCCGGCGGGATCGGTGGGGTAGCCGACCTGGAAGAGCTGCCCGTCGAGCCAGGGCATGCCGCCGTAGCCGCCGGTGCCCATGCTGTCGGCGGCCAGGATCAGCTCGCTGGTGCCGCTCAGGACCGCCAGCGGCGGCTTGCCGCCGGCCAGGGCGCGGCCGAAGGTGCCGAGGTAGTTGAATCCGTAGCACATGCCCACGCCCTCCCAGTAGCCGGCCACGGCGCCATTGGGCAGGTAGGGGGCGGCGCGCCGCTTGGTTGAGCACATCCACACCCGCGGGCTGTCGAGGTACGGCCACAGGGCGCCGAAGGGGCTGCCGTTCTGGGTGTAGGGGGTGGTGGCGCTCCAGCCCTGGGGCGGCAGCAGGCCGTCGTTGTCCTGGGCGTAGGCGAAGGTCGCCAGCGCCACCTGGCGCAGGTTCGAGGCGCACGCCGCGGTGCGCGCGGCGCTGCGCACCAGGTCGACCGCGGGCAGCAGCATGCCGGCGAGCACCGCCACGATGGCGATGACCACCAGCAGCTCGATGAGCGTGAAGGCGGCGGCGCGCTGGGCTGGCTTGGTCATGTCGTCACCGCCTGGGTCCGGGGATCCCCCTGAGTATGGGCCCCGGCGTCACGGCCGGCAACTACCCGAAGACGGCGCCCCGCTACCCGATTGCGACTGCGGTCAGACAGAATCCGGCGATTCGACCGCCACGACGCCACGGCGCCCCGGCCGCCGACTTCCCTGCTCCCCTCAGTGTGAGGTGCGGATCCTCATAAAGCCTTTCAACGTGGCGTCGTGGCGTCGTGGCGGTGATCCATCTGCTTGGTGCAGGATCACTCCGCCCCGGCCAGGTGTCCCCAGCGCTCGCGGTAGGTGCCCGGGGTGCAGCCCTGGGCGCGGTGGAACCAGGTGACGAAGCGGTTGGCGGTCAGGCCCACCGCCGCCGCGGTGTCGCGGTTGCCGCCGCCGCGGCGCAGGCGCAGGCGGGCCTCGGCCAGGCGCTGGCGCTGGATCTCGTCCAGCAGCGAGGCGCCGGTGAGGGCGGCGAAGCGGCGTTCCAGGGTGCGGCGGTTGAGGCCGAGGCCGGCGGCGATGGCCTCGACCCCGGGGGCCTCGGCCAGGCGGGCGCAGATGCCTGCGCGCACCGCCGCCACCAGCGGGTCGGCGCGGTCCTCGCGGCTGGACGAGCGCTGCGCCACCACCTCGACCGGGGCGAGCAGGTCGGGCCGCGGCGGGGCGGCGCCGGTCTCGATCAACCCTTCCAGCGCCCGCGCCGCCAGCGCGCCCTTCTCCTGGTAGGGCATGCGCACGCTCGACAGCGGCACCGGCGAGACCCACGACAGCACCGGATCGGCGTCGACCCCCACCAGGCCGAGCTCGTCCGGCATGTGCAGGCCCAGCCGCACCGCCGCCATGGCGGTGGCCTGGGCCATGCCGTCGGAGGCGGCGAACACCGCGCAGGGCAGGGTCAGGCCGCGCACCCATTCCTGGATCTGCAGGCGGCCATGTCCTCGACCGAGTGCAGCATGCGCGGCATGGCGGCGTAATCGCTGCCGAAGCCGACGGCGAAGCCGCGGCCGCGCGGGTCGCGCTCGCCCCAGCCCGACAGGCCGAGGTAGGCGGCGCGCTCATAGCCCTGCTCGCGCAGGTGCACGCCCGCCAGGCGGCCCACCTCGACCTCGTCGTAGAGCGGCAGGTAGCGCTGGATCCAGGCGATGGCGAAGTCGACGCACGGCGGCCCATAGGCGCGCACCGTCTCCGAGATCTCCATCGACTCGCTGTAGAGCAGGATGCCGTCGAAGTCCCAGGGCACGCCCGCGCGCGCCGCCTCCAGGTTCCAGCCCAGGTGGGGCAGGAAGTGCAGGTCCCAGGCGCAGTGCTCGCGCACGTGGCGGCAGAAGCCGATCAGCAGCTCGCGCTGCGAGAAGCCATCCTGGTGCACCGCCACCAGGATCTGGCGGCGGTCGCCGGGCTGGCGGCGGCGGGCGGGGCGGCGCGGCTGGACGGCCCTGGTCATCGGCGTGCGGACGGCTCCGCCGCCCAGGCTACGCGGCGCGCTCCGGCCGGCAAACGCGGCCCTCAGCCGCGACGCCGGCGGCGCCAGGCGCCCGGGGCGCAGCCGTGGGCCTGCTGGAAGGCGTCGTGGAAATGCGAGCGGCTGTGGAAGCCGCTGGCGCGCGCCACCGCCGCCACCGGCATGTCGGTGCGTTCGAGCAGCTCGCAGGCGGTGCCCAGGCGCTCGCGCGCGAGCAGCTCGGCCAGACCCTCGCCGAACAGCTCGTGCAGCACGTGGCGGGCGCGCTCGCTGCCCAGGTGGAGGTGGGCGGCGAGGTCCTCCAGCCCGACCTGCTCGCGGTGGCGGGCGACGATCCAGGCGGCGATCTCGGCCCGGCGGTTGCGCTTCCAGTGCTCGGCCGGCGGCGCCGCCAGGCGGGGCAGGTCGCGCTCGCGCCAGCGCTCGAGGCGCGCCGCCAGCTGGCGCAGCACCTCCATCACCGCCTCGGCCTCGGCCCGGCCCAGCGGCGCCACCGCCGCCACCAGCGGGGCCCAGAACCCGGTGGGGTCCTGGGGCGCGTCCTGGTCGAAGCGCAGTCCGTCGCCGGCGGTGCGCGGGCCGGCGTAGAGGGTCAGCCAGTGGCTGTCGCCGCAGAACACCGGCAGGACCCATTCCACCACCCCGGCATGGCAGCGCTTGAGCAGGCCGTGGCGGAAGCGCCCGGCGGCGGCGAGCACGGCGTGGTGGCAGCAGTCGTCGCAGGCGCGCTGGCGCTGGGTCTTCACCTGGGCGCAGGGGGCGTGCAGGTGGTGCAGCCGGCGCGCGGGCAGGAAGGGGATGAGCAGGCCGAGGTGGTCGTGCAGGCACAGCGACAGGCCGATCACCCGCTCGGCGGCGGCCAGGGCCGCCTCGGGCAGCTCGCGCGGGGTCGGGGCGTCCATGGCGGGTGGTCGTAGCCGCCCGGCGGACAGGGCAAGCCGGCCCGAGGACACGGCGGCCTCCCGGGCGTCAGACCGCCCGGCGTACCACCTGCGACCCGCCGCGCGCGTCGCGCCGGCCCGACCGCAAGGAACCCGCCATGATCCTCCGCCCCCTGCTCTGCGCCTGCCTGTGCGCCGGCAGCGCCGCCGCCGCCGTCCACGACCGCGGCGGCGGCCTGCTCTACGACGACGTGCTCGACATCACCTGGCTGCAGGACGCCAATCACGCCAAGACGGTCAAGGCCCCGGACGCCACCCCCGAGGGCGCGATGGACTTCAAGGCCGCCCAGGCCTGGGTCGCCGGCCTGGTCTACCACGACGCGGTGCGCGGCCGCGACTGGGACGACTGGCGCCTGCCGCGCATCCGCCCGCTGGCGGGCGAGCGCTACAGCGGCCGCTTCCGCCTCGATGGCAGCTCGGACGAAGGCTACAACATCACCAGCCCGCGCTCCGAGCTGGCCTACATGTACCACGTCAACCTCAGGCTCACCGGCTACTACGACAAGGACGGCAGCGTGCGCAGCGACTTCGGCGCCGGTCGAAATGGCAAGTGGGGCGGCAGCCACGAGGTCGGCCCGGTGAGGAACCTGATGGCGGTGATCTACTGGAGCGGCTCCGACGGCCCCTCGTTCCCCGAGCGCAACGGCTGGATGTTCAACACCTACTGGGGCGTGCAGAACTTCTACAACAAGTGGGACAAGCTGTTCGTGTGGCCGGTGCGCGACGGCGACGTCGGGGCGCCGCAGCGCTAAAAAACGAAGGACACCACCATGAACCGCATCATCCCCTCCGCCCTGCTCGCCATCGCCGCCTGCGCCGCGCCCGCCGCGGTGCACGACCGCGGCGGCGGCCTGCTCTACGACGACGTGCTCAAGGTCACTTGGCTGCAGGACGCCAACTTCGCAAAGACCAGCGGCGCGCATGCCACCGGCAGGATGACCTGGGCCGAGGCCAACGCCTGGGCCAGCCGGCTGGTCTACCAGGACCCGGTGCGCAAGCGCGCCATCGCCGGCTGGCGCCTGCCGGCGGTGGCCCCCGCCCACGGCGAGGCGTTCGACCACCTGTTCCGCACCGACGGCAGGTCGGACGAGGGCTACAACATCACCAGCCCGAACGCCGAGTTCAGCTTCATGTACTACGTCAACCTCGGCATCACCGGCTGGTACCTGCCCGACGGCAGCCATTCCCAGGACCCCAAGCACCGGGTGCCGTTCGGAGTGATGAAGAAGAACACCGCCATCTGGGAGGGCGAGGCCGACGTCGGCCCGGTACGCCACCTCCAGTCGAACATCTACTGGTGCGCCCGGCGCGGCACCCGCCAGCCCTCGCCCGCCGACGACGCCTGGATCTTCGTGCCCTGCGAGGGCAACCAGCGCGACGGCCTGCCCCATCCCAATGCCGCCTACGTGTGGCCGGTGGTCGATGGCGACGTGGCCGCGCCGGATCCCGACCAGGCGCTGCTGAAGGCCCGCTGCGACGCGGTGGCGGCGGTGCCCAACCTGGTCGCCTTCTGGACCTTCGGCGAGGAGCCCGGCACCCCGCGCGCGTCGGTGGCCGGGGCCGCGCGCTATCCGCTGCTCGAGGTCGGGCACCCGGTGGCGCGGGTGGCGGGCGGGCCGTTCTCGGGCCACGCCGCCCATTTCGACGGCGACTGCTACCTGCGCCTGCCCGCCGACCAGCTCGGTGCCCTCAACATCGGCGGCAAGCAGGCCCAGGTGAGCATGTTCGCGGTGGTGCGCCTGGCCGAGCTGAAGGGCGGCCGCACCATCGCCGGCATCTGGAGCGAGGGCAGGGGCGCCGGCGACGACACCGGCACCCGCCAGTACTCGATGCTGATCAACATGCCGCTCTACGGCGGCGCCGAGCGCCTGACCCCGCACATCAGCGGCGAGGGCGGGGTGTCGCGCCGCGCCGACCGCAGCGGCCTGCCGTGGTGCGCCGACTATCCCTCGCCGCGCTCGCTGCTGCCGGTGGGGCGCTGGGTGACCCTGGCCTTCACCTATGACGGGACCTGGATCCGCGCCTACCAGGACGGGGTGTTCGAGGAGCGCCCGATGGACCCCGAGGGCCAGAACCGCAAGGACCCGTACTTCACCAAGGAGGGTCCCGATGGCGGCCACCGCGGCATGAACCCCTACTACTACAACAAGGGCATCTTCCGCTACGACCCTGCCCTGCACGCCACCAGCAAGCCCAGCGGCCAGTGCGAGTTCACCGTCGCCGCGCGCAACGCCGGCGGCAACATGCTGGGCGAGGCGCTGAAGGGCGACATCGCCGCCCTGGCGGTGTTCGACCGCGCGCTGAGCGCCGAGGAGGTGGCGCGCCTGCACGCCGCCTGCGCCCTCGGGCGCTGAGGCGGATGCGGAGCCGTTCGGCAGCCGCCGTGGTCGCGGGTTGCGGACTACGACGGGGGTGGGCAGAGTGGCGCCATGGCCGAGCTGCCCACCCCCGAGGAACTGGCCGTCGACCGGCCCCAGGTGCGCCACCTGGAGCCCGGCCCCGCCGGCTGCCTGCGCACCATCACCGCCTTCGCGCTCACCGCCTGGCTGCCGGCGCAGGCGGTGTGGCCGCTGCTGGCGCCGCCCGCCGGTCCCGCCGCCGAGCTGCTGCCGGTCCTGGCGGGGGCGCTGGTGGCGCTGGCGATGTTCACCCGCAACGCCGGCTTCACCCCCTCGACCACCTATGTGCAGGTGGCCGAGGTGCCCGCCACCAGCACCCTGCCGCTGCAATGGTGGCGGGCGCTGCTGGTGCTGGCCTGGGCCCCGGCCCTGGTCCTGCTGCTGGCGCAGCGGGTGCCGGCGCTGCTCGCCGGGGCGCCGGCCCTGGGCGGGTGGTGGGCGGCGCTGGGCGGGCTGGTGGCGGGCCTGGGCACCCTGATGGCGCTGGCGGCGCTGTGCGAGCGCCACGCGGTGTTCCTGCACCCCGCCGGCATCCATGCCGGCCCGCTCTACTTCCACCCCTGGAAGCGGGTGGTGGGGGTGCGCAGCGCCGGCCGCTTCGTGGTGCTCGACCTCGACCGCCGCCGTTCGCATCCGCCGGTGGTGCTGGCGCTCGAGCCCAAGGCCCTGGCCCAGGTGCTGGACGAGGCGCGCCGGCGCGGGGTGTCGGTCAGCGAGGAGCTGCCGGGCATGTGGCCGGGCAAGCTGGTCGCCCTCGCCACCGCCGCCGCCGCCACCTGGGGGGCCTGGCGGCTGGCGGCCGCCGGCCTGCCCTGGCCGGCGGCGGCGCTGGCGGTGGCCGGCGCCTGCGTCGGCATCACCCTGCTGCAGGAGCGCCTGACCGGGGCCCACGGCCTGATGCGCAACCGCCTGGTGCTGCAGCCGGCGCCGGCGGCGGCGGCGCCGATGGACGCCGAGGCCTTCACCGTGCGCTGGTGCGACGAGCTGCGCCGCCGCCAGCCGGGAGTGGCGATCGAGCGCCTGGGCACCCTGCGCCTGCGCAGCCATCCCGCCGGCTCCGAGGACTGGTGCGAGCACCGCCTCGACAACGCCTTCGCCTGCTACCAGCGCGAGCCGGCCCGGCTCGACACCATCCTGGCGCGCTTCCTCGACACCGCGGCCGAGATCAGCTCGCTGGGCGCGGTCGAGGCGGAGCGCCTGCTGCCCGCCATCCGCCACCGCGACCTGCTCGCCGAGCTGCCCGCCGACGCCCAGCCGCTGCACCGCGTGCTGGCCGGCGACCTGCTGGTGCTGCTGGCCGAGGACCTGCCCAGCAGCGTGCGCTACGTCGGCCGCGCCGACCTGGCCGCGCTCGGCCTCGACGAGGCCGCCGCCTGGCAGCGCGCCTTCGCCAACCTGCCGCGCCTGGTGCCGGAGCGCCAGGTCGATGGCCGCGACGGCTTCTACCTGCTGCGCGCGCCCTGGCACGCCGGCGCGGCGCTGCTCGACCCCGCCTTCTTCACCAGCATGCGCTTCCCGGTCCAGGGCTGCTGGCTGGTGGGCCTGCCCAACCGCGACCTCTGCCTGGTCAGCGGCGACGGCGAGCCCGCCGCCCTCGCCCGCCTGCGCACCGCCGTCGGCGCCGAGCACGGCGGCCCCGGCTCGGTCTCGTCCCAGGTCTTCCGCATCGCCCGCGACGGGACCTGGTCGGTGGTGGAGGGATGATCCGCCTCGCCATCGCGCTGCTCGCCGCCGCCGGCGCGCTGGCCGCCGAGACCGGCTTCGAGGTCGATGGCCATCCGGCGTGGGGGGCCCTGGATCCGGTGATGGGTGAGGGTCTGACCCCGGCCGACGGCGACGTGGCCTGGATCGCCGGCCAGCCGCTGGCCGCGCCTGCGCCCCGACCAGGACTGGCTGCAGGGCTGGCGGCTGGCCACCCGCCGCGCCACCCGTCTGGTGTGCTGTCCTACCAAGACTTCGGGCGGAGGCGGTGAACCACTGCCACAGGTGGTCATCGATGACCCCGTCCTGGTGGCGGGATTCATGGCCCTGGGCGAGGGGATGATTCCCCACGATGGGATGTGTCTGTGCGATGGCGACCTGGAGGTGGTGGTGATGGAGGGCGCACGGGCCCTGGGCAGCGCCCGGATCCATCACCGCGAAGATTTGGTCTGGCAGGGGCTGGGCGGCCGCGGCCGCGGGGCGCTGGCCGCAGGAGCGCGCCTGCGCCTGCGCACCTGGCTGGTGGAATCGCGGGTGGCCACCGCCCACCCCTGGATCGCCGAACAACTGGCTCATGCCGCCGCTGCCGAGGCGTAGGAGCGCCGCCTGCGCGCCTACTACGCCGCCTTGCTGGATGCCGCCCTGCTCGACCGCCTGTGGGGCGAACAAGATCGGGAGGCCGCCGCCGCCGCGCTCGCCGCCGCGCTGCCGACGGCGCCCGAGGCCCGGTTGCGGGCCTGGATCCGCCTGCGCTACCACCCGCGTGAGCGTGCCTTCTCCGATCCGCTGTTGCCGGCGATCAAGGCCTGCGCGCCGGCCGGCGACGCGGCGGCGCTGGCCGCCTCCATGGCCGGGCTGGTGGCGGCCGATCCCGCCGCGGGCGAGGAGCTGGCCGCCTTCTGCGCCTGCGCCGATGCGGGCGAGGAGATCCCGGCGCCGGTCCTGCTCCAGGGCGTGCATCTGGCCCTTGCCCGGCCCCAATTGCGCCATCCGGCCCTGCTTCGGCTCGCACATGCTGGGGTCGCGGGTGCCGCCGCGATCTGGCTGGAGGTCCTCGCCCTGCCGCCGGGAACGCCGACACCCGCACAGCCGCGCGTACCGGCAGACCACCCCTGGCCGCCCACCTGCGGGCAGGCGTCGGAGCGTGCGCTCGCCCTGCTGGCGCTGGTGCGCCTGGGCGCCGCCATGCCCTACTCCGACATGCAGGAGCGCGCCCTGGCCGCCACCGGTGCCGACGGCGATCTCTACGCCGAGATCCTGCGGTTGCTGGCGCGCGAGCGCTGAGGCCGGGGACGGGCGGGTGGCGTAGGAAGGTCTGAGCGCGCCCCTGGGACCGCCGGGCTCCAGCCCGGCAGTTCCGCCGGGTGCGGCCAGGGACGCGGCGAATGGCCGGGCTGGGGCCCGGCGGTCCCAGGGAAGGGCGTCAACGCCTGGAACCTTGGCGACTTGGCGTCTTGGCGATCTCTTCCACCTCATTCTGCGTCAGCCGCCCGGCATCGGCGCGGTAGCGGTGCGGGGTGGCGCCGTAGCGGGCGCGGAAGAGGGCGTAGAAGTGGCTGAGGTTGGCCAGGCCGCAGGCGGCGGCGATCGCGGCCACCGGTTCGCCGCCTAGGCGCAACCGGGCGGCGGCCCATTCCAGGCGCAGGGCGTTGACCAGGGCGGTGGCGGTGCGGCCCTGGGCGGCGTGGATGGTGCGGTTGACGTGCGCCAGGCTGCGCCCGGCGAGGTGGGCCAGACGCGGCGCGCCGCCCGCCAGGTGCAGCGGGTCGGCGAACACCTCGACCGCGTCGCGCAGCCACGGCGGCAGCCCGTCGCCGGCGTGCAGCAGGCGCACCACCTGGGGCGAGTCGACCAGGGCGGCGGCGCGCGCCTCGGCGGCGAAGCTGCCCTGCCAGCCGGCGGCGCCGGTGAGCACCTTGAGCGCCACCGCCCGGCCGGTGCCGGGCTGGAGCGCGCGGTAGACCGCCCCGGCGGCGCCGGCGCCGATCAGGTCGCCCACCTGCCAGCCGTCGAGGCTGCGCCCGGACAGCTCGCCACGCGCCCCGCCCGGGGTCAGCACCGCCGGTTCCGCGGCCGGCGCCGCCGGCCGCGGCGCCGGGGCGTCGGCCGGCGGCTCATAGCGCGAATCCTGCGCGCGCCCGACCAGGTCGGCATAGGGCAGCGGGCTCACGGCAGCGCCTGCGGCCGCGGGTCGATGGTCCACGCCAGGCCCAGGCCGGCCCAGCCGCCCTGGTGGCGCAGGTCGAGGCTGGCGCCGTCGCCGGTCAGGCGCTGGCGGCCGCCCAGCCAGCCGCCCTCCAGGCCCAGCGACCAGCGCCCGGTCACGGTCCAGCGCAGGCCGGCGGCGGCGCCCCATTCCACCAGGCTGCCGGACATCGCCAGGGCGCGGCTGGCGGCGGCCGGGCGGTCGAGCGCCACCCGCCCGGCGGCGACGCAGGGCATCAGGGTGAGCAGCCAGCGGTTGCCGAGCGCGCAGCCATAGCCGGCCTCCAGCCGCGCCTCGGGGCCGCGCAGGGCGGCGTCGTCCCAGCGCTGCTCCAGCCACAGCGCCGCCGCCCCCACCACCAGCAGGTGCGGCCGCCCGGGGGCGCCCCAGCCCCAGCGCATGCCGGCGCCGCCGGCCCAGGCCTGGCGCAAGTCGGCATCGCCCGTGGCCGAGCCCAGGCGGTCGCTCCAGGTGGCGGTGGCGGCGGTGGGCCGGGCTTCCACCAGCACACGAAGGTCCTGCACCCGCTGGTCGGCAGCGACCAACGAACCACACAGCAGCAGGGTCAGGCAGGGGTGCATGAAGAGCGGTACCCTACCGCTACGGTCGGGGGTCGAAAAGCGGACACCGTGGCGGAGATCCCCCCGCCGCGGCTTGCGGCCGGCACCCCCCGGGGCACGGTAGGGCCGATGGACGACCCCGAGGGCTATGAGGAGGCCAAGCGCCTGCTCGCCGCCGGCGATCCGGCCGGGCGCGCCCGGCTGGCCGCGCTCGCCGCCGGGGGCCATCCGCCGGCCTGCTTCCGCGAGGCCGAACTGCGCCTGGAGGCGGGCGAGCCCGGGGCGGTGGAGCTGTTGCGCACCGCCGCCGGGGCCGGCCATGCCCGCGCCTGCTTCCGCCTCGGCCTGCTGCACGCCAAGGGCGCAGGGGTGGCGCAGGACCTCGACCAGGCCCGGCGCTGGTGCGAGCTGGCGGCGCGCGGCGGCCTGGCGGTGGCACAGTTCAACCTCGGCCTGCTGCACCACGACGGCGATCCCGACCAGGCCGCGCACTGGCTGCACGTCGCCGCCGCCAACGGGGTGGCCGAGGCCGAGGCCTGCCTCGACCTGCTGTGGGAGCGGCCGGGCGGGGGCCGGCCGCGCACCTGGGACGAGGCCGGCACCCGCGCCAGCGTGGTGCTCGGGCGCAGCGACGCCGGGGCGCCCAAGAGCGTGCGCTTCGCCGAGTACTACCTCGACCCCTGCCTCGACCTGCTCGCCCGGCGCATGCAGCTGCGCAGCGACGAGACCGAGGACATCGTGCAGCAGTTCTTCCTCGAGCTGGAGCAGCCGCTGGCCAAGGGCGCGCACCGCGGACGGCCGTGGAAGGACGCCCTGCGCGGCGGCTACGATCCCGCGCGCGGGCGCTTCCGCCCCTACCTGGGCCGCGCCCTGGTCAACTTCGCCCGCGACTGGATCCGCGCCAAGGCGCCGCCGGCGCCCGGGCCGTCGCCGGCCGATCCGGGGATCGATCCCGAGTCGCACCGCCACGAATGGGCGCCCCTGCTCGCCCGCTGGCGCGCCGAGGTGGCGCCGCGTTCGCCGGCCGCTGCGCGCGCCGGCGAGGTGGTGGAGGCGGTGCTCGCCGAGGGCGCCGAGCAGGCGGCGATCGCCGCCCGCCTGGGGGTGGTGGAGCGCACCGTGCGCCGCGACGCCCAGCTCGGGGCCGAACTGCTGCAGGAGTGGATCGAGGGCCGGCTCGGCCCGCCGCCCGCCGAGCCGTCGCCGCTCGACGCCGCCCTGCGCCGCGGCTGCGCCCTGGTGCCGGAATGGCTGCACCGGCCCTCGGCGGACAAGCGCGCCCGCCTGCTGTGCTACCTGGCGCTGGTGGCGCGCACCGCGCCCGCTTGAGCCGCCGGCGCGCGGCCGAGCAGGCCGTGCGCGCGCAGCTCGGCGGCGGCGCGCTCGCTGAGGTCGACCGCGCGCTCGCCGGCGGCCCAGGCGGCGAAGCGGCGCATGCCCTCCTCCAGCCCCACGCGCGGCTCCCAGCCCAGCAGCGCGCGCGCCCGGCCGCGGTCGGCCCAGCAGGCGAGGATGTCACCGCAGCGGAACTCGCCGGTGTCCTCCAGGCGCGCCTCCACCCCCATCGCCGCCGCCAGCGCGCGCGCCACCTGCGAGATGCGCAGGGCCGAGCCGACGCCGATGTTGATGGCGGTACCCGGCTCCACCGCGGCGGCCAGCGTGGCGCGGTTGGCCTCGGCGACGTCGGCGACGTGCACGAAGTCGCGCAGCGGCAGGTCGCGCTCGTACAGCGCCAGCGGCCGCCCGGCGCGCAGGCGGGCGCAGAACACCGCCACCACCCCGGTATAGGGGTTGGCCAGCGCCTGGCCCTCGCCGTAGACGTTGAAGTAGCGCAGGATGGCCGCCTCCAGCCCATGGTGGCGCACCGCGTGGCGCACCAGCTCCTCCTGCTGCAGCTTGGTCCAGGCGTAGATCGAGCCCGGCGCCGGCGGCTGGTCCTCGGCGGTGGCGCAGGGTTCGCAGCCGGCGCCGCAGGCGGGGCAGCGCAGGCCGAAGTCGCCCGCCGCGCAGTCCTCGCGCCGGCGCGGCGCCGGCGCCACCACCCCGTGGCGCGGGCAGCGCGCCGCGCCCTCGCCGTAGACCGCGCGCGACGAGGACAGCACGAAGCGGCGCAGGCGCTGGCCGCGCTTGAGCAGCCGCTCGAGCAGGGTGGCGGTGCCGGTGACGGTGTGGTGCGCGTAGTCGCGCAGGTCGTACATGCTCTGCCCGACCCCGGTGAGGGCGGCGAGATGGAAGACCGCCTCGACCCCGTCCAGGCAGGCGTCGACCGTGGCGGGATCGGTGACGTCGCCGCGCACGAACTCGGCGCGCGGATCCAGGCCGGCCGGCTCCGCCGCCGCGCCATGCACCTGCGGGTCGAGGCGGTCGAGCACGCGCACGCGGTGGCCGTCGGCGCACAGCAGCGCCACGGTGCGGCGGCCGATGAAGCCGGCGCCGCCGGTGACCAGGATGTTCATGCCGCATCCTTGCGCAGGGCGGTCCCCCGGCGCGGCGCCAGGCGGTCGAGCGCGGCGGCGAAGGCCGGGCCGGGCGGATGCGCGGCGATCAGCGCGCGCGCCCGGCGCGCCGCGGCGGCCACCGCGCCGTCGGCGAG
>JAKLKR010000199.1:10047-10294 GCA_023150565.1 Planctomycetota bacterium | reverse complement strand
CGGCGCACGGTGCGCTCGCTGACATGGTGGCGGGCGGCGAGCACCGCCTGGCAGGCATCCTCGGCCGCCATCGCCACCACCGTCGCCACCGCGCGGGCCAGCTCCGGCCGCGGCGAGGCGCACTCGGCCTGGAAGCGCGCCAGCATCGCCGACCACTCGCCGCGATGGCGCTCCAGGTCCGCCTCCTCGCGGACGGGCGGTCCGGGCGAGCGCTCGCGCGCCGCCAGCCAGTCGTGGGCGAAGTTCA
>JAKLKR010000199.1:0-9994 GCA_023150565.1 Planctomycetota bacterium | reverse complement strand
GCCCGGGATCGAAGCGGCTGCGCAGCGACTCCTTCCACGGCCGTCCGCGGTGCTCGCCCTTGCTCAGCGGCTCCTCCAGCTCGAGGAAGAACTGCTGCACGATGTCCTCGCCCTGGTCGCGGCGCAGCTTCATGCGCCGGGCCAGCAGGTCGAGGCAGGGATCGACGTAGTACTCGGCGAAGCGCAGGCTCTTGGGCGCATCCGGGTCGGTGCGCGCCAGGGCCACGCTGGCGCGCGTCTCGGCCTCGTCCCAGGTGCGCGGGCGCGCGCCCGGGTCGCCCGCCTCCTGCCACAGCAGGTCCAGGCACGCCTCGGCCTCGGCCACGCCGTTGGCGGCGGCGAGCTGCAGCCAGCGCCCGGCCTCCTCCTCGTCCCCCTCCTGCTCGCCGTGCAGCAGGCCGAGGTTGAACTGGGCCTCGGCCGAGCCCAGGCGGGCGGCGCGCTCGCACCAGCGCAGGGCCGCCGCCCGGTCGGCGCCCAGCCCGTCGCCGCCATGGGCATGGAGCAGGCCGAGCAGGAAGCAGGCGCGGGGGTGGTCGGCGGCGGCGGCGCGCGCCAGCAGCGCGGCGGCGCCCGGCCGGCCCTCGGCCTGGAGCATCTCGGCCAGCCGGCAGCAGGCGGCGGGGTGCCCCTCCTGCGCCAGCCGTTCCAGCGCGCCGCGCCCGGCGGCGTCGCCGGCGGCGATCAGGGCCTTGGCCTCGCGGTAGCGGCGCTCGGGATCATCCACCCCCGCACCATGGCCGCCCCGCACCGGACGGGCAAGCCGCGCCCCCGGCACCCGCCAGGGGTGCGGCATACTCGCGCCTGCGCATGCCGACAAAAAACCCCGCAAGGCCTAGTCCTTGCGGGGTTAGCATTTTGGTACTCCCAAGGGGAGTCGAACCCCTGTTCACGGACTGAGAAAAAGCAAACGTCCAGGCTACCCAATAATTCCACAGGCATCCAGACATTGCAAAAACATGCATATTTACCACAGTCCGTCCTACCTGACATTTCCAGAGAAACCCCCATCCTACCGCCGCCGGTAGGATATGGGTAGGATGGGAAGCGGTCCGGTAGGATGGATGACCCCATGCCCGCAGCCGATCCAGCGACCCGCTTCCCCTTCACCGAGGCACGCATCCGCGGCTGGCCGGCGCTCCCGACTGGCCGCACTCGCCTACGGGATGCCACCTGCCCAGGGCTGGCCTGCTATGTGACCCCGGAGGCGCGGACCTTCTACTTCTACGGGAAGGCCAATGGCCGCCCGGTGGAAGTGCGGCTGGGGGGTTGGCCGGCCCTGACGGTCGAGAAGGCCCGCGAACTGGTGAAGGCCAAGGTGGCTCCCAATCCTGCCGCTGCCGCCGAAGCCCGGCGCGCCCGGCGGGGAGCGCACACCCTGTCCGATGCCTGGGCCGCCTTGGAGGCCAACCCGACCCGCCGCCGTGACGGTGCGCCGCTGCGGCCGGCCACCTGGCGCAGCTACCAGGCTGCGTGGGACCACCTCAAGCCGCACCTGGGCGCGCGCCTGCTGGCCGACATCACCGGCGAAGCGGTGGCCACCCTGCGCGGGACGCTGCTGCGCAAGGTCGGGCCGGCGCAGACCCGGCGCGCCCTGGCCCTGCTTGTGGTGCTGCTGGGCGGGCGCATGCCGCGCGATTCCAGCGGAAGGGCGATCCAGAAGCCGACCATTGAGCCACGCCGCCGCTTCATGGACGCCGCCGAATTGGGCGCCCTGTTGCGCGGGCTGGAGGCGGAGCCGCCCCTGTGGCGGGTGTTCTGGCTGTGCTGCCTGCTCGCTCCGCTGCGCCGGGGCAATCTGGCCCGAGCGCGATGGACCGACCTCAACCTGGACCATCCCGCCCGCTGGACGGTGGCCGCCGAGGACGCCAAGGGCCGGAAGCTGCTGGCCATGCCCATTGCCGAGCCATTGGCGCGCATCCTGCGCGACTGGCGGCGCCAGAACCCGGGCGCGGAATGGGTGTTCCCAGCCGGCCTGACGGGAGGCCCCCGCACCGGGACCGGCCCCATCGTGAGCGTGCAGCATTCCTGGGCGCGCGCCCTGCTGATGGCCGAGGCGGTGCGGCTGTGCGATTCCATCGCGCCCTGCGAGGGATCAGACGGCAGGACCCGCTTCCATGCCTTCCTGGCCGACCTCGACCGGCTGCGGGGCGAAGCCCTGCGCCTCGCCTGGGACCGGCAGGGTCGCGCCGGCCCCGGGTCGCCGCTGCAACGGGGCGTGTCCTTGCTGCGAGAGCGGGCCACCGCCCTGGGCATCGATGCCGCCTCCCTGGCCATGCGCGACCTGACCCCGCACGACCTCCGCCGCACGGCGGCATCCTGGGCGGTGCAGTCCGGAGCCTCGCTGGCGGTGGTCGCCGCCAGCCTGGGCCACGCCGATACCCGGGTGACCGAGGCGCACTATGGCCACCTGTCGGACGACCCCGTGCGGCGCATGCTGGCCGACAACGCCGGGCGACTGCTGGCGACCGTGAACCCCGCCGACTCCCCCGACATGTCCCGCAAATCACGCATAACCCCACCGGAGGGCAGACCGTGAGCCCTCGCGCCTCTGGCATAGCATCGCGCAAATCACGCAATACCCCACGGGAGGCCACCGCCGGAAGCCGATGCCTGCGCGGCAGAACATGGACCTTGGCCGAGGAAGCCGCCGACTTGGGGCGGGAGGTTGCCGCATTGCAAGCCGGCGGGTGCTGGGCCTGCGATGGCGGAACCCCGCCTTTTCTGCATCACCTGTCAACTGCTGACCAGACGGTGTTCATCGCCCACCTCATGGCTGGCCGACTGCGCGCCGCCATTGGGATGGTAGCTGATGCCGCGATGCGGTGTGGAATCCGCGATGCGCCGACCCTGCTGGCATCTGGGCGCGTCCGTCTGCGGAAGGGCGGACGCGTGGAATTTCTAGCCCACCGGGTTCCGCCCGAATTGGGTGTGGTCCTGTCCCACGCCTTGCCCGCCGAGATTCAGCGTGCCGAGCTGGCACGCGTACTGCGGAAGGGCGGGCGCATCCAACAATGGGGAATGCGCGATGCCGTGACGCTGCCGCAACTGAGCCAGCGGGACGTTACCGCAATTTTGCAGTCTTGGCCGTACAAAAGCCGGGCCGGGCGACCCCGCGCGGAATTGAATCGGGAACAATAGTCCGCCCCCTGCGAATAATTCTTGAGGGCGCCAGGCTGTCCCGAAGTGCGCGGCAAACAACCCCGCCGCGCCGGGAGCCTCCCATGCCTGCAACCTCAACCCCCGAGCCAACAGCGCCGCCGGTGCTACTCGATACCTGCGAAACTGCCGCCCTGCTGCGGTGCAGCCCGAAAACCCTGGCCCTGGACCGCGTGCGCCGCCGTTGGCGCGTGCCGTTCCTCAAGCTGGGCGGGCGCCGGGTGGTATACGACCGCGCCGCCGTCCTGCGCTGGCTGGCCGACCGCAACCCCTCCGAACTGGTGGAGGGCTGACCGGTGAACGCCGACCGCCTCAATGCCAAGGGGCCGGGCGTGACCCCGACCCCCCAGCCGCCGACCGCCGGCGATGGTCGCCAGCATCCTCCAAGCTCGCGCCCCAGCAATCGGCACCTGCACTTGATCGAGGGCGAATACGTGACCACCGCCAAAGCCATGGGGAACATGGTGCTGTGCCTTCTCTTGAATCTCGACCGCCGCGAACCCCGGCGGGCCGCGGACCTTCTCCCGCTGCACCTGTGGCCGAGGAGCGCACACCGCCTGTTCAACCCCGTGCTGGCCCGCATGGCCAAGCAGAAGGTGATCCGCACCACGGATGAAGGTCCCGGCGACCTGCGATCCAAGCACTGGGTGCTGTCCTGCGGGGGTGGCCAGTGAACCTTCCCCTATCCCACCATCCGTCCGAGGCGGGAACCGAAGCGAGAGCCGCGCGGGATACCGCCCTGGCCGACATCCTCACCCGCGCGGACCCGGATTGGATCGAGCAAGCCGAGGCCGCGCTGCTGGGCGCCATCGACCGTTTGGGCGAAGCCTGCATCGATGACTGCCGCGACGCCGTACCCGTACCCCCTGTGGCCTGCTGGTGGTGCGTAGTGCCTCGCCGCTTGGCGGTGCGCCGACTGATCCACCGCGTGGGCTGCCGTCCTGGGCGGGCCAAGGTCACCCATGCGGGCGACCTCCGCCTGTGGGCGCGCATGCATGGCAAGGGGGCGACATGAACCCGCCCCCCGTGTCCCTCGCCAGCGCAAACGACAACCTCACCAAGCCATCAGATCTGGCGGCAGTGCATCGCCGCATCGTAGGAACCGACCTGTGCGCCATCACTGGCGCCGTCCGGGCTGCGCCTGACCGCGAGGCCCGCAACCAGGCGAAGCGCAAGCTGCCCGGATTCATCCCCGCCGGCCTGTTCTCCGCTAGGCGGCGCGATGCCTGGGAAACCCCCTCCGGTTTGCTGGTGGCCGACTTCGACAAGGTGCCGGACCTCGACCGCCTGCGGACCGGCCTCGCCGCGGATCCCTGCGTTGCCCTCCTGTTCACTTCGCCCAGCGGCACGGGTTGCAAGGCGGTGCTTCGCGTGCCGGTGGACAAGCCCGACCCGGCGCAGCATGCGCGCGCCTTCGCCGCCGCGGAACGGTGGGCCAGTGAGGCGCACGGCGCCACCCTTGACCCAAGCGGGAAGGACCCGGGGCGCCTGTGCTACATCTGCCACGATCCCACCGCCCGGCTGCGGCTGGACGCGCAACCGCTTGACCTCGACCGATGGGCGCGGCCGGCCCCGGTGCAGGCCACCCCGCCGCCGCGCGCCGTTCCTGAGGCCGAGGCGGAGCGCCGTGCCCTGGCTTACGTCCGGGCCATGCCACCAAGTGTGCAGGGCGCCAACGGTTCTGCCGCCTTGGTGGCCGCGGTGCGTTCAATGCGCGATGGCTTCGACCTGACCGGCGCCCGCCTATGGCGATGCCTTGATGCCTGGAACGTGGAGCATGCCAGCCCGCCATGGACCCGTGCTGAGCTGGAGCATGCGCTGGCATCCGTGGAGCAGGAGCCGGCGAAGCGCGGGCGCGGGTGGCTGCTCAAGTCCGATCCATGGCCAGAACCGACACCAATCCGTAGTGCCGAGGAACCGCCGCCGTTCGATCTGCTGACCATGATCCCCGCCGACCTGCCCACATTGCGCGATCTGGTGGACCTGGGCTCCGAGGCACTGCAAGTGCCGCGCGAATTGATCGCGGGTGCTGCTGTCGGGCTCGCCGCCCTGGCCTGCTCTCGCGCCGTGGAGGTGGAGCCCCAGCCAGGCTGGCGGGAGCCGGCGCCGCTGTGGGTGCTGCCGCTGCTGCGGCCCGGCGAACGGAAAAGCGCCAGCCTGGGGATGCTGACCCGGCCTTTCCACGACTGGACCGCGGGGGAGCGCCAATACATGGCCGCTCCGCTGGCCCGCTACATGGAGCGCCGCCGGGGCATGGAAGTCGAACTGGCCGCGTTACGGGCCAAGGCGGCCAAGGGCGCGGGCGAGCCGGCCACACGGGCGCGCGCCGCGGCCCTGGACCTCGCCGCCGAACTGGAAGCCATGCCGGCAAAGCTCGCCGCGCCCGACCTGCTGGCGCAGTCCTACACCCCGGAAGGGCTGCGCGATCTGCTGGAAGCCAATGGCGAGCGGGTGGGCATCGTGAGTGCAGAGGCCGATGCCGCCGAACTGATGGGCGCCCGCTACTCCGATGCGGGGCCATCCATCGACCTGCTGCTGTGCGCTCACGCTGGCGATCCCATCACTACCAGGCGCGCTGGAGGGCGGGCGGTTCAACTCGACCGGCCTGCGGTTGGCATGGTGCTGGCAGTCCAACCCGAGGCGGTGCGCGCCGTCCTGGCCGACCGGGCGGCCAAGGGGCGCGGGCTCATCGACCGCATGCTGTTGATCCTGCCGCCAAGCCGCATGGGGTCCCGACTGCTCGACCCGCCGCCCCTATCCGCCGCCATGTCGGACTGGTGGGCCAGCGGCATCCTGCGCCTGCTCAATCTGCCCTGGCCGGGGCGCTGTACCGTCAACTTCGATGGCGAGCCCACCCGCTGCACCGCGCAACCGCGGATCCTGGGCCTCGACTCCGAAGCGAGGGCGCACCTGTGGCGCCTGCGCGCCGATCTGGAACCGCGGCTGGCCGAGGGCGCGGACCTCGCCGCCGTGTCGGGCTTCGCCTCCAAGTTGCCCGGCGCCTGCGCGCGCCTGGCGCTGGCATTCACAATGCTGCGCGACCCCGGCGCCGCGATGGTAGGCGGGGAGGCCATGCGCGCCGCCTGCGCCTGGGCGCCCTTCCTGCTGGCCCACCATCGGGCGGTGCTGGGCAATGCCGCCGAACTGCCCGAGGCGCACCATGCCCGGCGCCTGTGGCGCGCGCTGCAACGGCGCGGACTGGCCAGCATGACGGCGCGAGACCTGTTCGACCTCGCGCGGGACTCCGCCCTTCCCACCATGGCCGAATTCCGTCCAGTGCTGGACCTGTTGGCGGAGCATGGCGCCGTGCGTCCCGCACCGGGCGAGGATTCGCGTCCGGGTAGACCTGCCGAGCGGTGGGACGTGCATCCCAGCCTGTTGGTAAAGGGTTTTGCGTGATTTGCGGGACACTCCGGGGGTGTTACCCCCCCGAGCCCCCGCACCCGATCCACAATGAAACCGAGGGAATCCGAATGACCCACGATGCGCTTGAAGCGTTGACCCCATCACAGGCCGCTGCCTGCACCGCCCTCTTGGCCGGCACCTCCTACACCGAGGCAGCCAAGGCGGCGGGGGTCTCCGCCTCCACCCTCTGGGCATGGCGGCGCTCATCCGCGCACTTCAGAACGGCGATGGCCAGACGGCGCGCGGAGATGCTGGAAAGAGCAAGTGCCGCGCTTGTGGAGGCTGCCGCTGTGGCAGTCCGTTCACTGACCGAGATCGCAGCCAATCCGGCCACACCGACCGGCGACCGAGTGCGCGCCTGCGCCGCCATCCTCGACCGCCTGGGCGACCTGCATACCGGCCAACTGGGGGACACCGACCATGATGCATCAGAACAGGAAGTGCGCGCCAGATCGGCGGAGATTAGCCGCAGGAAGCTACTGGCGAGCCTACTGCCCCTTGGGGGCATTGCGTGATTTGCGCGATACAGCGCGGGAGGCGGGGGCCTGTGACCCCGGTGGCCTACCGGCTGCGGAGAAACTGCGCCAGAATCCCCGAACGCGGGGACACACTACCCACGGGAAAAGAACTTCTTTTCCTGCTCATTTTGATCGTCCAGCGCCATCGCATCCCCCTTTGTGGCCGTCTGACTAGATGACCGGGGCGGTTGTGATCTCACCGAACGCAAATCTTGACGCATGCGCTCATCCTGGCGCGCGATTGATTCTCCCATCTGCGCGTGCGCGCCGGCCACTACTGCCATGCCCACAGAGCAGATCACCCAGAGGATGAGGTTTCCCAAAACACCCCCGACCAGGAAACCGATCACCGTCTGCCCCCCACGCCAATTCCCGGATGCGAAAGTCCAACCCAGCGCCACGAGAAAAAGGAACGTGAGCAAAAGGGGCACCCACCGCATTCCCGCCAGCACACGGTAGGTCCACATGCTTGCCCCCATCGCAGCCCGGTAATCCATGTACCCTCCCTGTTCTTTTGACGCTATGCCCATCGCATATATGAAAACTGGAAAGACACCTCCCTGTTGCCCTGGTCGGGCCAATCCAGGGACGCCGCCACCGCCGGTAGGATATGGGTAGGATGGCACTTCCTGCCGCCAACAACCCCAACCAACAAAAAACCCTGCAAGGCCTAGTCCTTGCAGGGTTTACATTTTAGTACTCCCAAGGGGAGTCGAACCCCTGTTCACGGACTGAGAATCCGTTGTCCTAGGCCACTAGACGATGGGAGCATGTCCGGTGTGGCGCGGAACTATGTGACGGAGCGGGGATTGTCAACCGTCGGGTCGGGGGGCGCGGGCGGGATCCGCTGCAGGGTGACGTTGGTCGAGCGCAGGCGGCGGTGGTCGCGGCCGGCCTCGGTCAGGGCCGCCTCGAGCACCGGCAGCAGGGCGAGCGCGGTCTCGCGCTCGTCGCAGATCACGTGGCGCACGCCGGCGGCGCTGAGCAGGTCGATCTGGCGCTCGTAGGGGCTGCGCGCCACCACCACCAGGCCGGGGTCGATCGCGGTCAGGCGGCGCGCCACCGCCGCCGAGGTGTCGGCGATGGGGAAGGTCAGCACCACCAGCGCCGGACGGTGGCCGAGCACCGGCAGCCAGTCGTCCATGTCCTCGATGCGGCCCTGGTGGCAGATGATGCCGTCCTGGCCGCGCCATCCGTCGAGCAGGCGCGGGTTGCGGTCGACCAGCAGCAGGTTCTGGCCCATCGCCACCAGCGCACGCACGGTCGCGGCCCCCACCGGGCCCAGCCCCGCCACCACGATGGTCTCGCCGTGGCTGGTGACCTGCTCGATCGCGCTCGCGGGCAGGAAGCGCACCGCCACCGTGGTCAGCAGCGGGGTCAGCGCCAGGCCGAGGCAGGTGATGGCGATGAGCAGGCGGTAGAGCTCCTGGCCCTGGACGTCGGTGGCGCCGGCGAAGGCGGCGGCGGCGATCACGAAGCTGAATTCGCCGATCGAGCCGAGCAGCAGGCCGGCGCCGAGGGCGGTGCGCGGCGCCATGCCGGCGAGGCGGAAGGCGAAGGCGGCGATCAGCGCCTTGACCACCAGCGCCACCGCCAGCGCCACCGCCACCGTGAACGGGTGGGCGGCGACGTAGCCGGGATCGAAGAGCATGCCCATGGCGCTGAAGAACACGATCGCCATCAGGCCCTGGAGCGGGCGGGTGTGGGCCTCGATGGTGGCGCGGTGCTCGGTGCCGCCCAGCGCCAGCCCGGCGCAGAACGCACCCAGCGCGGTGCCCAGGCCGGCGAGGTCCGACAGCCAGGCGGCACCGAGCGCGACGGTGACCGCGAAGGCGACCTCGACCTCGGGCACCTTGAGCGCGCGGATGCGGTCGATGAGCAGGCCGGCGAGCATGTTGCGGAACCACCAGGTGACGGCGGCGAAGGCGGCCATGCCCACCGCCACCGCCCACGGGCTGCGCCCGCCCGCGCCCGGCACCACCAGCGAGATGGCCAGCAGCATGGGCGCGATCATCACGTCCTGGACCAGGCACAGCCCGACCGCGAGCTGGCCCTCGTTGCGGCTGCGCAGGCCGCGCTCGTCGAGCCCGCGCAGCACGAACAGGGTCGAGGCCATGGTCAGGCAGCAGCCCAGGCCGAAGGCGTAGGCGAAGGGCAGCCCGAGCAGCACGCCCACCCCCAGCCCGACGGCGCAGGTCAGCCCGATCTGCGCCGCCGAGGCGATCAGCACCGGGCGCAGCCGGCGGCGCAGGCCGTGCAGGTCGAACTCCAGCCCAAGGGCGAACAGCAGCATGCTGGCGCCGATCTCGGCCAGCGGCTGCAGGGTGGCGGGGCTGGCCACCCCGAAGTCCGGCACCAGCCGGCCGATGGTGCCCAGCACCGCCCCGGTGAGCAGGTAGGCGGTGAGGGCGCCGACGCGCAGCCGGTGCATCGCCAGCACCAGCGGCAGGCCGACGGCGAACACCAGCAGGACGGCGGCGAGGGGGCCGTGGGTCATGTGGGGTGGGCCGCTCAGACGAGGTTGGCGGCCTGCTCCTTGAGCTGGTCGACCAGGCACTTGGCGTCGACCACCAGGGCCTGGAGGGCGGCGTCGTTGGCCTTGGAACCGGTGGTGTTGACCTCGCGCCCGACCTCCTGCAGCAGGAAGTCGAGGCGGCGGCCGATGGCGCCGCCGCCGGCGAGCAGGGCGTCGAGGGCGTCGAGGTGGGCGGCCAGGCGCACCTGCTCCTCGGTGACATCGATGCGCTCGGCGTGCAGCGCCAGCTCGCGCACCAGCAGCTCGGGCGCGACCTGCTGCGCCAGCACCTCGGCCAGGCGCTGCTGCAGGGATTCGCGGTAGCGCGCCGCGCGCGCCTGCGCCGCCGTCGCCATCGCCGCGGCCAGCCGGCGCAGGGCGGCGGCGTGGCCGGCCA
>JAKLKR010000198.1 GCA_023150565.1 Planctomycetota bacterium | reverse complement strand
CTGGCCGGCGACGCTGCTGCGCCTGCCCGCCTTCCGCCGCGCCGAGCGCGCCGCCGCCGGCGAGGCACGCGCGCTGCTGGCGCTGGTCGGGCTGGAGGGCGCCGCCCACCGCCCGGCCGGCAGCCTGCCCTGGGGCCACCAGCGCCGGCTGGAGATCGCCCGCGCCCTCGCCGGCCGCCCGGCGGTGCTGCTGCTCGACGAGCCTGCGGCGGGCATGAACCCGAGCGAGAGCCGCGAGCTGATGGCGCTGATCCGCCGGCTGCGCGACCAGGGCACCACCATCCTGCTGATCGAGCACGACATGGGGGTGGTGATGGGGGTGTCGGACCGGGTGGTGGTGCTCGACTACGGCGCGGTCATCGCCGAGGGCACCCCCGAGGAGGTGCGCAGCGACCCCAACGTGATCGAGGCCTACCTGGGCAAGGACGCCTGATGGACACCGTCAGCGACGCGCCGCTGCTCGAGCTCGAGGGCATCGAGGCCTCCTATGGCCCGGTGCGGGTGCTGCACGGGGTCTCGCTGCAGGTGGGCGCGGGCGAGATCGTCACCCTCATCGGCGGCAACGGCGCCGGCAAGACCACCACCCTCGGCTGCGCCGCCGGCCTGCTGCGCCCGGGCGCCGGGCGGGTGCGCCTGGACGGCGCCGACATCACCGGCGTCCCGGCGCACGCGCTGGTGGCGCGCGGGCTGGCGCTGGTGCCCGAGGGCCGGCGGGTGTTCCCGCGCCTGAGCGTGGCCGAGAACCTCGCGCTGGGGGCGTGGACGCGGCGCGACCCCGACGGCATCGCCGCCGACCGCGAGCACGCCTTCGCGCTCTTCCCCATCCTCGCCGAACGCCGCCAGCAGGCCGCCGGCACCCTCTCGGGCGGCGAGCAGCAGATGCTGGCGATCGCCCGCGCGCTGATGTGCCGGCCGCGCCTGCTGCTGATGGACGAGCCCTCGCTGGGGGTCGCCCCGCTGCTGGTGGCGCGCATCCTCGAGACCGTGGTGCGGCTCAACCGCGAGGGCCTGGCGGTGCTGCTGGTCGAGCAGAACGCGCACCAGGCCCTGCGCATCGCCCACCGCGCCTACGTGCTCGAGACCGGCCGCATCGCCCTCGCCGGGCCGGCGCGCGAACTGCTGCACGACAGCCGGGTGCGCCAGGCCTACCTCGGCGAATAGGCCACGCCCCGCCATCGGGCTTGCCCCGACCCGGCCGCTGCCGACACCGGTGCCGCCATGAACGACCCCGGCACCCTCCCGCCCCACGCCCAGGGCCCCGACCAGGTCCTGGCCGCGCTCGGCTCCGCTGCCGCCGGCCTGGACCCGGCCGAGGCGGCGGCGCGCCTGCAGACGCACGGTCCCAACCGCCTGCCCGCCCCCGCCGGCGAGGGGCCGTGGCGCCTGCTCGGCCGCCAGTTCAACAACCCCATCTCGTGGGTGCTGGTGGGCGCCGGCGCCCTCGCCCTGGTGCTGGGCAAGCACACCGACGCGGCGGTGGTGCTGGCGGCGGTGGTGGTCAACGCCCTGGTCGGCTTCGTGCAGGAGTGGCGCGCGGGCAAGGCCATCGCCGCGCTGTCGGCGCTGGTGCCGGAATCCTGCACCGTGCTGCGCGGCGGCGCCACCGTCGCCCTGCCGGCCGAGCAGCTGGTGCCCGGCGACGTGGTGCTGCTGGCGGGCGGCGACAAGGTCCCCGCCGACCTGCGCCTGCTCGCCGCCCGCAACCTGCGCATCGAGGAGGCCGCGCTCACCGGCGAGTCGGTGCCCGCCGCCAAGGACGAGGCCGCGGTGGCGGCCGACGCCGCCCTCGGCGACCGCGCCTGCCTGGCCTTCAGCGGCACCCTGGTCACCCAGGGCGCCGGCCAGGGGGTGGTGGTGGCCACCGGCGAGGCCACCGAGCTGGGGCGCATCAACCGCCTGCTCGCCGGCGCCGGCAGCCTCGAGACCCCGCTCACCCGCGACCTCGCCCAGGTCGGCAAGCTCATCACCTGGGCGGTGGTGGGCATCTCGGCGCTGCTGCTGCTGTGGGGCTGGCTGGCCAAGGACGCCCCCTTCGGCGAGGCGCTGATGACCGCGGTGACCCTGGCGGTGGCGGCCATCCCCGAGGGCCTGCCCGCCATCGTCACCATCGCCCTGGCGATCGGCGTGCGGCGCATGGCCGACCGCCGCGCGGTGGTGCGCCACCTGCCCGCGGTCGAGACCCTGGGCTCGACCACGGTGATCTGCAGCGACAAGACCGGCACCCTCACCCGCAACGAGATGACGGTGCAGGCGCTGTGGTGCCCGGCCGGGCGCGAATACCGCGTCGGCGGCGTGGGCTGGGCGCCGCACGGGGTGGTGACCCGCGACGGGGCGCCGGTGGAGCGCGCCCCCGCCGAGCTGCGCGAGCTGCTGCTCGCCGGCGTGCTGTGCAACGATGCCGGGCTGGAGGAGAAGGACGGGCGCTGGAGCGCGGGCGGCGACCCCACCGAGGCGGCGCTGCTGGTGGCGGCGCGCAAGGCCGGGCTCGACGACGCCGACCTGCGCCGGCGCCATGCGCGCCTCGACCTCATCCCGTTCGAGAGCGCGACCAAGTACATGGTCACCCTCAACGACCTCTCCGGCGGTCCGGCGGCGCTGATGAAGGGCGCCTGCGAGATGGTGCTGGAACGCTGCTCCCTCGACCAGGCCGGGCGCGAGCGCGCGCTGGCGGCGATGGAGGGCATGGCCCGCCACGGCATGCGCGTGCTGGCGCTGGCGCGGCGCGAGGCGGAGCCGGGCCGGCGCGGGCTCGACCCCCGCTTCGCCGGCGGCGGCTTCACCCTGCTCGGGCTGGCGGGCATGATCGACCCCCCGCGCCAGGAGGCGATCGACGCCATCGCGGCGTGCCACCGCGCCGGCATCGCGGTCAAGATGATCACCGGCGACCACCACGCCACCGCGGCGGCGATCGGGCGCGAGCTGGGGCTGGTGCGCGCCGGCGGCGAGGCGCTGTCGGGGGCCGACCTCGACCGCCTCGACGAGGCCGGATTCGCCGACGCCGCGCACCGCTGCATGGTGTTCGCGCGGGTGTCGCCCGAGCACAAGCTGCGCCTGGTGGGCGCGCTGCAGGCCCGCGGCGAGGTGGTGGCGATGACCGGCGACGGGGTCAACGACGCGCCCGCGCTCAAGCGCGCCGACATCGGGGTGGCGATGGGCATCACCGGCACCGCGGTGTCCAAGGACGCCGCCAAGGTGGTGCTGGCCGACGACAACTTCGCCACCATCGCCGCCGCGGTGGAGGAGGGCCGGCGGGTCTACGACAACCTGATCAAGGCCATCGCCTTCGTGCTGCCGACCAACCTCGGCCTGGCGGCGATCCTGGCCGCGGCGATCTTCCTCTTCCCCACCGTCGACGTGCTGGTCGGCGGCCAGGTGGTGCACGAGCTGCTGCTGCCGATGTCGCCCACCCAGGTGCTGTGGATCAACCTGGTGGCGAGCGTGACCCTGTCGATCCCGCTCGCCTTCGAGGTGCTCGAACCGGGGGCGATGGCGCGCCCGCCGCGCCGCCGCGGCCAGCCGGTGCTGTCGCGCTTCGTGCTGGCGCGCACCGCGCTGGTGTCGCTGGCCATCGCCGCCGCCGCCTGCCTGCTCTTCCTGTGGGAGTTCCGCCGCGTGGCCGGGGCCGGCGGCGCGCCGCTCACCCCCGCCGCCTTCGCCCACGCCCTGGCCGAGGCCCAGAGCGTGGCGGTGACCGCGGTGGTGCTGATCCAGTGCTTCTACCTGCTGCACTGCCGCTCGCTGCGCCTGGGGCTGGGGGCGATGGGCTGGGGCGCCAACCCCTGGGTGTGGGCCGGCATCGGCCTGCTGCTGCTGCTCCAGCTCGGCTTCGTCTACCTGCCGCCCCTGCAGGCGGCCTTCGCCTCCTCGCCGCTCGATGCCGCCGCCTGGCTGCGCACGGTCGGCGCGGCGGCGCTGATCCTGCCGCTGATCAGCCTGGAGAAGTGGCTGTGGCGGCGCTTCGGCTGAACCGCCGGCGCGCGCCCGGGGCGTGCGCCAGCTCGCGGCGGAAGGCGCGCGCGAAGTAGCTGGGGTCGGCGAAGCCGGTGCGGCGCGCCGCCTCGGCCACCGCCAGCCCGCCGTCGAGCAGCTCGCGCGCGCGCGCCAGGCGGGCGGCGCGCACGTAGCGCATCACCGGCATGCCGTAGGCGGCGGCGAACAGCCGCTGCAGGGTGGGGCGCGAGAGGTTGCCGATGCGCGCCAGGCGCTCCTGGTCGAGCCGGGCGTCGAGGTTGCGTTCGATGTGCGCCACCACCGCCGACAGGCGCAGCGCGACCTGGGCCTG
Source organism: Planctomycetota bacterium (assembly GCA_023150565.1). Classification (GTDB taxonomy): domain Bacteria; phylum Planctomycetota; class UBA11346; order UBA11346; family UBA11346; genus JAKLKR01. The sequence continues at coordinate 6,292 of JAKLKR010000198.1, read as the reverse complement.
GGGCCGGGAGCAGGCGGCGTAGCCGCGCGCCAGGCGCACCAGGATCTGCAGCAGCCAGCCTTCGGCGGCCATCTCCCAGCCGGGGGCGCGCTGCGCCAGCTCGGCCTCCAGCTCGGCCAGCGGCGCCAGCACCGCCGCCAGCGCCGCCTCGTCGAGGTGGAGGTGACCGGCGAAGGCCTGGTGGCGGCGCAGGCGCGGCTCGACCACGCACAGCGCGGCGTAGCCCGGCAGCGCCGCCAGGCGCGCGAGCGGCACCGACAGCCGGCGCGGGTCGTAGCCGAGGTTGACCAGGTGCAGCCCGGCGGTGCGGGCGTAGCCGTGCGCCATGCCCACCGGGATGGCGAACACGTCGCCGCGGCGCAGCGGCCAGGCGCCGCCCTCGGTGCGGTGCTCGCCGGTGCCGGCGGTGACCAGCACCAGCTCGACGTTGTCGTGGCGGTGCAGCGCCAGGTCGCGCTGCGGCTCGGGATCCTTGCGGAACACCCCCAGCGGGGGACCATCGGCGCGGACCAGGTTGGCGACCTGCATGAGCCGAAAGTACCGGTCCGCGCCCGGGGACGAGCCCCGACCGCACCCCCAACCGCGAGCATGGCCGCCATGGAACGCCCCTACGCCGACATCCCCTGGATCTGGACCGCCGCGGCGCCGGCGGCCGGCTATGCGCTGTTCCACCGCCGCTGGCGGCCGGCCCGGCCGGCGCCCTGGCTGCGCCTGCGGCTGACCGCCTGCGCCTACTACGAGCTGTGGGTCGACGGGCGCTTCGCCGGCCGCGGCCCGGTGCACGGCGATCCCGCCTGGACCTGCTGGGACGAGCTGACCATCCACCGCGCCGACCCCCTGGCGGCGGTCGAGCTGGCGGTGGTGGTGCACCTGCCGGGGCCCGAGGCCGGCATCTCGACCCTCATCCCCGCCCCGGGCGGGCTGGCGCTCGCCTGCGCCGGCGAAGGCGGCGAGGAGCTGGTCACCGACGCGCAGTGGGCGGCGCTGCCGCTGACCCAGTGGCGGCCGGCGCCCAAGCGCGGCTGGGCGCTGGGCTGGGCCGAGGACTACGACGCCCGCCTGGAACCCGCCGGCTGGGCCGCCAAGCGCTTCGACTCCACCGCCTGGCCGCGCGCCTGCGTGGTGCAGGGGCCGTGGTCGGGCCACGCCCCGCGCCCGGTGCCGACGATCGTGCTGGGCGCCGCCGAGCCCCACCGCTGGCAGGTGGGCACGGTGCCGGCGGCGCTGCCGCCGCTGGCCGAGGCCAGCCTGCACGCCGACCGCGAAGCGCTGGCACAGCGGCCCGCCGCCGACCTGGCGGCGGTCAACCGCGCCCTGGCGGCGGGCGCCAACGCCGTCACCGCCGACCTCGGCGCCGAGCACATCGGCCACTACGAGGTCGAGCTGGAGGCCCCCGCCGGCACCGTCGTCGATCTCGCCGGGGCCGAGCTGCTGCAGGCCGACGGCCGCCCGTGGATCCACCGCAAGGGCACCTCCTACACCGTGCGCGTCACCGCCGCCGGCGGGCGGATGCGCTTCCGCTCCTTCCTGTGGAGCGGCTTCCGCTGGCTGCACCTGGCGGTGCGCGCGGGCGGGCCGCTGCGCCTGCACGCGCTGCGCTGCGCCACCCGCAGCGCCTGCCTGCCGGCGGCGGCCGAGCCCGCCTGCGCCACCCCCGCCCTGGCGGCGGTGGCGGCGCTGTGCCGGCGCACCCTGGTGCTGTGCGCGCAGGAGCACCTGATCGACTGCCCGACCCGCGAGCAGGCGCAGTACTGGGGCGACGGGGTGTTCATCGCCCAGGCCATCGCCGCCGGCACCGGCGACGCCAGCTACCTGCGCTTCTACCTCGACGGCTTCATCGCCGCCGCCCTCACCCCCGAGGGCCAGCTGCCCAGCGTCTATCCCGGGCGCCACGTCACCCTGCTCGACTACAGCCTGATCCCGCTGCTCGCCCAGCGCTTCCACCGCGGCGGCCAGGGCTGCTGGCACCGCCCGGCCGAGACCCTGGCCAAGGCGCGCGCGCTCAAGCGCTGGTACGACGCCCGCCGCGGCGCCGACGGGCTGCTGCCGCAGCTGCACGACCTCCAGGCCAAGCCCCCGCTCATCACCTTCATCGACCATCCCGGCCTGGGCTGGCACGACTTCCCCCACCGCGGGATCGAGCGCGCCGGCCGCAGCGCCGGGCTCAACCTGTTCCTGCTGCTCTACATCCGCACCATGGCCGCGATCGCCGCCGACACCGGCGCCGACGATGCCGCCGCCCTGGCGGCCGAGGCCGCGGCGCTGGAGGCGGCGGTCCGCCGCGCCTTCGTCGCCGACGGCCTGGTGCACGACGCCGAGCAGGACGGGGTGCGCAGCGAGGGCACCTCGTGGCAGGTCAACGCCCTGGCGGTGCTGGCGGGGGTGCTGCGCGGCGACCAGGCGGTGGTGGCGATGCGTGCCATGCTCGCCGGCTACGACCGCCTGTGCCGCTGCTCGCCCTACTTCCACTTCTACTTCCTGCCGGCGCTGGCGCGCACCGGCCTGGCGGCCGAGGCCGAGGCGCTGATCGAACGCGAATGGGGGCCGATGCTGGCGGCGGGCGCCACTACCGCCTGGGAGGGCTTCCAGGGCGACGCCAAGGACACCCTCTGCCACCCCTGGTCCACCGCGCCCTACCTCTTCCTGCTCGAACGCAGCGCCGGGCGGCCGCTGGCCTGGCCGGATTGAGCGCCTGACGGCGCAGGTGATGGTTGATGGTTGGCGCAGCGCGCTGGTCAACCATCAACCATGAACCGCCAACTGCGCCGTCCAGGCTCACGGCAGCGGCAGCAGCTCCACCGCCACCGCCAGCTCGCCGGCCTGGCCGGCCTGGTGGATGCGCAGGGTGTGCAGGGTGCCGAGCTGGAGCGGCTGCTCGCACAGCGCCAGGGTGGTGCCCGCCGGCGCGGTGATGCGCGCCAGGCCGGCGCGGCCGCGCACCTCGGCGGTGAGCGCGCCGGTGATGGCGATGGGCAGGCGGCTGACCCAGGTGAAGTCGACCCCGTCGCCCTGGCGCAGCGCCCAGCTGTCGCTGATCACCAGACGGTCCGGCGTCGGCGAGGCGAAGCTGCGCGTCCAGCGCCGGTAGTGGTCGGGCCAGGCCAGGCCGGCCTCGATGCTGGCGGTGAAGGCGGTGGCGTCGCCGGCGGCGGTCGGCTTCACCGCCACCGGCAGCGGGTTGCGCGGCGCCGGGCGGCCGGGGCAGCCGGTGGGCACCAGCATGTTGTGGCGCTGGGCGTGCGCTTGCAGGCTGCTGCCGTTCTCGTGGTACGACCACCCGCCCGGCTCGCAGGCGAAGGTATCGCCGGCGTACTCCAGCACGAAGCTGCCCTTGTCCTCGTGGTTGTGGCCGTTGCCGGCCCCGCCGCCCACCACCAGCAGCTTGACCCGCTGGCCGCCCGTGCGGCGGTGCGAGGCCACCAGCCCGAGGTCGGGCAGCGCCACCAGCGCCGCCGGTTCGGCCGCGGGCGGGATGCGCTCGCGGGCCGGGCCCAGCCAGGCCAGGGCCGAACCCGGCATCCTCCCCTCCAGCTCGGCCAGGCGGGCGCGCCACAGCGGCACCCAGGGCGACTCCGGGAACAGGGTGGCGAGCTGGGCCAGCACCTCGGGCCACAGCGGGAAGTGGCTGGAGCGGCCCTCGTTGATGTCGCACAGCGGGATCAGCCCGCCGGCGCGGTCGCTGGTGGCCAGCACCTCGGCGTAGCGCACGCTCGCCGCCAGTTCGGGCGGCACCGTCCGCTGCCCACCGCCGCCACGCACGCGGGCATAGGCGCCGATCGCCGGCAGGGCCTGGCCGAGGGTGTAGTTGAAATACCCCGGCCCCTCGACGAAGCCACCGTCGGGCAACAGGTTGAGCGCGAACGACTCGCGCACCTCGGCCATCGCCAGGTCGGTGTAGGGCGCCACCCGCCGCCAGTGCGCCTCCAGCACCAGATAGGCGGGGATGCGCCCGCGCGCGAAGGCGAGCAGCTGGTTGCAGCCGTAGATGTACTCCCAGCGCCAGGCGGTGTAGTTCATGGTGCCCATGCCATCCTCGGCCAGCCGGCGCAGGATCAGGTCCTTGCCGGCCGGGGTGAGCAGGTCGCCGCCCAGGTCCATCGCCACCGCCAGGTCCCACAGCACCCCCGACTGGTTGAACGGCCGCGCCTCCCAGGCCGAGCCGGGCAGGCGGCTGATCGGGGTGGTGTCCCACCACGGCACCTGGGCCAGGCACACCGCCGCCGCCAGCGCCTGGCGCATCAGCCCGGCATCGCGCGCCAGGGCGGCGGCGAAGGCGGCATCGGCCACCCGCAGGGGCGGGCGCGCCCGCTCGGCAGTGCGCCCGAAGCGGCCGTGCAGGCCGGTGTCGTTGCCGACCGTCTCGCCGATGTAGGCGGCGGGAGCGAAGCCGGCGAAGCGGGCGGGGTCGAAGGGATCCTTGCCATGGCGCAGGCGGTAGGCGGCGACCTCGGCGCGCATCCGCTCCAGCCCGGCGGCATCGGTGAGCAGGGCGTGGGCGGGGATGAAGCACGGCTCCTGGCCGGGCGGCGCCAGGAAGGGGTCCAGCGGCTGGCGCGCCAGCTCGCGCCAGCGTTCGCGTTCGGCCTCGGCCCGTGCCGGATCGGCCAGACCCAGCCAGAGCAGGCGCAGGCTGCCGGGGCGCTCGGCGGCCAGGGCGATGGCCAGGCCGGTCAGGTGGCGGGCGCCGTCGAGCGGCACCAGGTGCTCGACCGTGCTCTCGTCGGCCACGGTGATGGTGCGGCTGCGCGCTCCCAGCTCGGTCACCAGGGTCACGCTCAGCCGGCTGCCCACCGGCGCCGCCGCCGCCACCACCACCTGGGTGTAGCGCGCCACATCCAGGTCCAGGGCACGCTCCAGCGCCACCGCCGGAGAGCCGGCGGCGGGGGCCTGGGGCCATGCCCCGACCACCCAGCACCACTCCTGGCGCAGCGGCGCGCCGCCCGCCGCCACCCGCCAGTGCGGAAAGCCGCTGAGCACGGGATCGAAGAACGGCTCGAACACCGCCTCGCCGGCGTTGAGCGGCACGATGCGCACCGCTGCCGCGGTGGCGGCGGGGGCGGAAGGCTCCGCCGCCGGCGCCGGGCGCGGGGCATCGCCACCGGCGGCGCAGCCGGCCAGCAGGGCGATCGCGAACAGGCAGGGCAGGGCGGCGGCGCTGGTCATGCTGCCATGGTACCGCCTGGCGGCCGGCCGCGACAGGGCGGAGAACGGCAGGACGGTGCGCATTCCGGCAGCCGCGCGGTACTTTGGTACTACTCGACAACCCAGGTCCGCCACATGCTGCGCCGATGCCCAGCCCGTCCCCGCGCCACCCGGCCCTCCAGAAGATGGGCCAGCTCGCCGCCCTGCTGCTCGCCGGCGGCCTGCCGCTGGCGGTGCAGGCGGCCGAGGACGAGGAATACCCCTGGTTCGGCAAGCGGCTGATGGTCGACACCTGGCAGGTCGCCACCGCGCCCACGCGCTGGGACGGCAGCGACTGGGTGGTGGCCGGGGTGTGCGTGGCCGGCACCGCCGCCATCGGGGTGTTCCTCGACAGCCCGGTGGAGCAGTACAGCCAGGACCACCTCACCCCCGGCCGCAGCGACGCCGCGCACCAGGTCGCCCAGCTCGGCACCGTCGCCTCGCTCGGCTTCCTCGGCGCCGCCGGCCTGCACGGCTGGGCCACCGGCGACCGGCGCGGGATCGACTGCCTGGTGGACGGCCTCGAAGCCTCGATCATCACCTCGGTATTCGTGGTGCCGGTGACCAAGTACGTGATCGGACGTTCGCGCCCCGACCAGGCCCCCGGCCACAGCGATTCGTATTCCCCGTTCACCTTCGACTCCTCGCTCCCCTCCGGCCACACCGCCCAGGCCTTCACCGCCGCGGCGGTGCTGGCGTGCAGCTACGACCACGCGCCCTGGATCGCGCTGCCGGCCTACCTCACCGCCACCGCGGTCGGGGTGGCCCGGGTGGTGGAGAACGAGCACTACGTCTCCGACGTGGTGGCGGGGGCGATCATCGGCACCGCCATCGGCACCCTGGTGGTGCGCGCCAACCATGGCCGCCGTCGCAGCGCCTGGATGCCGGAACGGGTGGCGGTCGACGTGTCCAGCCGCAGCCTGACCCTGGGATGGAGCTTCTGATCCATTTCCTGGTAAGTCCGCCGCGCCGGCGGCGTCCCCACAGTTCCCCCCATGATCATCCCCGGCGAGCACCGCCCCGACCTGCTGCGCGACGAGACCCTGTACGGGCTGTTCGCCGCCACCGTGGCCCGCCACGGCGCCCGGGTGGCGGTGGAGGATGGCGGCCG
>JAKLKR010000197.1 GCA_023150565.1 Planctomycetota bacterium | reverse complement strand
GCGAGGATGCGCGCCACCGCCAGGGCGGGGTCCTCGCCGGTGCGCAGGTGCGCGACCGGGATGCCGGCGGCGCGGCAGGCGGCCTCGAGCCCGGCGTAGTGCGCGCGCGCCGCCTCGCCGTAGAGCCGGCGCACGCGGTCGGCGTCGACGCGCAGCGCCGGCTCGGCCTCCAGCCCGGTGAACTCGATGCCGCCGCTGAAGGGGAAGTCGACCTCGTCGGCGTCGCGCACCAGCAGCAGACGGGCGTCCTGGCGCCGGCGGCGCAGCAGGCCGAGGGCGGCGGCGAGCGCGGCGGGGTCGTCGAGGCCGTCGCTGAGCACGAACACCAGCCCGCGCCGCGGCAGGCGCGGGGCGAGCGCCGCCAGCACCGCGGCCAGGCCGGTGGAACCGGCGGCGGGGGTCTCTTCCAGCATCGCCAGCAGGCGCACCAGGTGGCCCATGGTGGCGCCGGGCGGCAGCTCGGCGCGCCGGCCGCCGTCGGCCACCACCAGCCCGGCGGCGTCGCCGGCGCGCACCAGCAGGAAGGCCAGGGCCGCGGCCACCGTGCGCGCCAGCGCCAGCTTGGGCGCACGCGCGCCGCCGGCATAGGCCATCGAACCGCTGGCGTCGAGCACCAGGGTGCAGCGCAGGCGGGTCTCCTCCTCGAACAGGCGCACATCGAAGCGGTCGGTGCGCGCCCACACCTGCCAGTCGAGCCGGCGCAGGTCGTCGCCCGGCTGGTAGGCGCGATGGCCGGCGAACTCGACCGACAGGCCGCGGCGCACCGAGCGGTGGCTGCCGGCGAGCACCGATTCCACCGCCTGGCGCGCCGCCACCGACACCCGCGCCAGGCGTTCGATCACCAGGCGGTGGACCTCGGCCTGCAGCTGGCCGCCGGCGGCAGGCATCTCAGCCCACGGTCTCGGCGAGGATGCGCGCCAGCACCGCGTCGGCGTCCAGGCCCTCGGCCTGGGCGGCGAAGTTGGGCACCACGCGGTGGCGCAGGGCCGGCACCGCCACCGCGTCGAGGTCGGCCTCGGTGACGTGGAAGCGCCCGTGCAGCAGCGCGCGCGCCTTGCCGGCGAGGATCAGCACCTGGCCGGCGCGCGGGCCGGCCCCCCACTGCAGCCAGCGCGCGGCGGGGGCGGCGTCAGGGGTGCCGGGGCGCGTGCGGCGCACCAGCTCGGCGGCGCGCGCGAACACCGGCTCGGGCACCGGCACCTGGCGCACCACCTCCTGCAGCGCGATCAGCTCGGCGGCGTTGAACAGCCGGCGCAGCTCCGGGCGGGCGTTGCCGGTGGTGCGGCGCAGGATCTCGACCTCCTCATCGCGGCCGGGGTAGCCGATGCGCACCAGGAACATGAAGCGGTCGAGCTGGGCCTCGGGCAGGGTGTAGGTGCCCTCCTGCTCGATCGGGTTCTGGGTCGCCAGCACCAGGAAGGGGTCGGGCAGCGGCCAGGCGCGCCCGCGGCTGGTGACCCGGCGCTCCGACATCGCCTCGAGCAGGGCGGCCTGGGTCTTGGGCGGGGTGCGGTTGATCTCGTCCGCCAGCACCAGGTTGGCGAACAGCGGCCCGGGCAGGAACTCGTACTGGCGGCGGCCGCTCTCGGGGTCCTCCTGGATGATGTCGGTGCCGGTGATGTCGCCGGGCATCAGGTCGGGGGTGAACTGCACCCGGCTGAAGCCGAGGTCGAGCACCCGCGCCAGGGTCTGCACCATCACCGTCTTGGCCAGGCCGGGCACGCCTTCGAGCAGGCAGTGGCCGCGGCAGAGCAGGGCCAGCAGCAGCTGCTCCAGCACCGCGTGCTGGCCGACGATGACCTTGCCCAGCTCGGCGTGCAGGGTGTCGCGCGCCGCGCCCAGGCGGGCCACCAGCTCGGCTTCGCGCGCATCGGCGGGGACGGTGGGGTCGGGCATGAAGGACCTCGTAGACTGCTAACGGGCTGGCCGTCGGTTTGTGACCGGCAGGCGCACGCTGCCATTTCCGCCGCCCCTGGCTAGCCTGTCCCGCGGTGGACGACCTCGACCAGCTCATGACCGGCGCCCAGCAGGGCGACGCCGAGGCCTTCGCCGCGGTGGTGGAGCGCTGCCAGCACCTGGTGCGCGCGGTGCTGCTGCGCGAGACCGCCGACGCCGACCTGGCCGACGAGCTGGCCCAGGACGCGCTGGTGCGGGCCTGGGAGCTGCGCGCGCAGTACCGCCCCGGCACCAGCCCGCGGGCGTGGATCATCACCATCGCGCGCTCGCGCCTGATCGAGCACCACCGCCGCCGCGACCGCGACCGCCGCCACCTGTCGGAGCTGGTGCGCCAGGAGCTGCTGCGCCACCGCCCGGCCGAGGACGAGGGCCACGACGCCGAGCGCCTGGGCGCCCTGCGCACCTGCCTGGAGGGCCTGGGCGAGGAGCACCGCCGGCTGCTGGCGCTGGTGCATGGCGACGGGGTGAGCGGCGAGGAGGCCGCCGCCGCCCTCGGACTGAGCCCCGAAGCCTGCCGCCAGCGCCTGTCGCGGCTGCAGCGCAAGCTGCGCGCCTGCGCCGACCAGCGCCTGGAGCAGACCCGTGGCTGACGACGACGGCGGAACCCCGCCGGATGCGCGCCTGGAGGAGCTGGCCGCCGGCTGGGCGATCGGCGCGCTGTCGCCGGCCGAGCTGGAGGAGCTGCTGGCGCGCCTGCGCCGCGACGACGGCGCCGCCGCAGCCGCCACCGTGTGGCGCCACCTGACCACCACCGCCGACCTGCGCGCCCAGCTGTCGCCGGCGCTGAGCGACAGCGTGCGCCTGCGCCTGGGGCGCGGCGGCGGCGTGGCCGAGGCCATCCGCCGCCGCATCGGCCCGGCGCGTCCGGGGCTGGCCCCGGTGGTGGACGGCGGCAAGCCCCTGCCGCGGCGCTGGGGGCAGGTGCTGACCCTGACGGGGTTCGGCCTGATCGCGCTGCTGGCGTGGTGGTGGTGGCGCCCCGCCGGCGGCGCGGCGGTGGCGCGGGTGGTGGCGCTGGAGGGCACCGCCACCCTCAGCGGCGAGGCCCTGGCGCCCGGCAGCGCCCTCGATCCGCGCAGCCTGGTGCTGCCGGCCGGCGCGCGCCTGGAGCTGGCCTGGCCGGGCGGCGGCGGCGCCACCCTGCTCGGCCCGGCGATGGCGGTGGCGCAGGGCGACGGGCTGTCGCTGCATGCCGGCGCGGCGCGCTGCCGCGGCCCGCTGCGCCTGGGGCTGCCCGACCGGGTGGTCGAGCTGCCGGCGCAGGCGCGCGCGGCGGTGGCGGTGCGCGACGCGCTCAGCACGCTCGGCTGCGCCGCCGGCGCCTTCACCGTCGACGGCCGCCAGCTGGCGCCCGGCCAGGCCAGCGCCGGCGGCGAGCCCTTCCCGTGGCGGACCTTCACCGGCGGACCTCCGGCCGGGGCCGCGGCCTGGCAGGCCGAGCTGCGCATCGCCTGGCGCCCCGGCGGCAGCGTGCACCTGGAGCTGGCCGAAGGCCTCGCCCTGGAGTGCATCCCCGGGCGCATCGCGGTCCTCCGCCAGGGCCTGCGCACCGAGCTGGAGCCGGGTGGGGCGCCGCTGGCGCCGCTGGCGCTGCGCCTCGATCTGCACGCCAACCGCCTGCGGGTGGCGGCCGCGGGCCAGCAGGCGCTCGACGCCCACATCGCGCAGCCGTTGATCCGGCTCGAGGCGCACGGCGCCGAGGCGGCGCTGAACGGTTCCACCGGACCGCTGAGCCCCGAGGGCGAAGGCCGCTGAGACGGCTCCCCACCGCTGGCGGGTCTGTGAAAGCTGTGGTATTAGTTTGGCAGGAGACATCCCATGTCCCTGCGCATCCGCCTGCTGCTCGCCATCGCCCTGCCCATGGTCGCGGTGATCCTCGCCTCCACCTGGATGGGTGCGGTGGTGGTCGATCGCGCCATCACCGCCGCCATCCACAAGGAGCTGGAGGACACCGCCAGCGCCCTCGCCGGATCCCTCGATACCTGGGCCGTCGACCGCCGCTCCAGCCTGGCGTCCTGGACCCAGATCACCCAGCTGCCCGCCGCCTGCGCCAACGATCCTGCGGCGCGCAAGGAGGCCACCGCGCTGCTCCAGCGCCTGGGCAAGGGCAACCCCGACTTCCAGGCCATCCATGTCGCCACCCCCGACGGTGCGGTGGTGGCGTCCTCGCTGCCCGAGCAGGTCGGCAAGCTCAGCCTCAAGGGCCGCGACTACGTCGCCCGGGCCCTGGCCGGTGAGACGGTGGTCTCCAAGCCGTTCAAGAGCGCACGCACCGGCAAACCGGTGATCGCCATCTCCGCACCGCTGGGGTCGGGCGCCGGCGGGGCGGTCGGCGTCCTCGCCGGGGTCATCGACCTCAACACCTTCGGCGAGAAGCTGATCGCGCGAACCCGCATCGGCGAGAGCGGCTACGCCTATGTGGTCGATGGCGATGGAATGGTCATGGCCCATCCCAAACCCGACCTGGTGATGGCCTTGCAGATCCGCGACCAGCCCTTCGGCGCCGACCTGATGGATGCCACCGATCAGCTGATGGACTATGCTTTCCAGGGCCAGGCGCGTCTCGGCTGGGTGCATCTGGTGCCCGCCACCGGCTGGCGCGTGGTCGTGGCCGGGGTTCGCGATGAACTGACCGCGCCGGTGCGCGCCACCGTCTATGCCACCGCCGGTTCCGCCCTGGCCGGCATGCTGCTGCTCATGGTGCTGCTGTGGTTCGTGCTGGCCCTGGCGGTGGTGCGCCCGGTGCGCCGGCTGCAGACCGCCATCGAGGCGGTGGCTGCCGGTGACCTCGGCCAGCGCATCGCCAGCACGCGCGGCGATGAGATCGGCCGCATCGGCCGCGCCCTCGACCGCACGGTGGCCGGCATCCATGACGCCCTGCTGGCGGATCGGGTCGACTGGGCGGTGGTGACACGCCAGAGCCAGACCCGCGCCGAGCTGACCGCCGAGCTGGCCAAGGCCAGCGCCGCGCTGGCGGGCATCAGCCAGCGCCTGGCCGCCGGTTCCGAGCAGACCGCGGCCCAGGCGGTGGCGCTGTCGAGCGCCGCCGAGGAAGTCACCGGCGGGGTGCGCTCGGTGGCCGCCGGGGCCGAGCAGATGGGCTCCGCGATCAAGGAGATCAGCAGCACCACCAACGAGGCGCGCAGCGTGGCGCAGCAGGCGAGCGAGCGCGCCACCGCCATCACCGCGGTCATGGCCCGGCTGGGCGAGTCGAGCACCGCCATCGGCGAAGTGGTGCACACCATCGCCAAGATCGCGCAGCAGACCAACCTGCTGGCGCTCAACGCCGCCATCGAGGCCGCCTCGGCCGGCGAGCATGGGCGCGGCTTCGCGGTGGTGGCGGGCGAGGTCAAGGACCTCGCCAACCAGACCGGGGTGGCCACCGGCTCGATCCAGGCGCGCATCACCAGCATCCAGGGCGACAGCGCGGCGATGACCGCCGCCCTCGGCGAGATCACCGCCATCATCGCCCGCATCCACGACTTCCAGAACTCGGTGGCGAGCGCGGTCGAGCAGCAGAGCGCCACCACCGCTGAAATCGGCCGAGCGATCAGCGAATCGGCGAGCGGCATGGCCGACATCTCGCGCAACATCAGCGGCCTGTCCGAGGCGATGCAGGAGGCCACCCGCCTGGCCACCGAGACCCAGGATTCGGCCGGCGGCCTGGAACGCCTGTCGCGGCGCCTGGCCGGGGGCTGAAGCCCTATGGCGCTCAGCCAAGGCTGAGCGCGTGCCGTGGACGGCTCTGGCAAAGCGCCGACGCCCACGTCGACGCAGCGGTGACGCTGCCATGGTCCCAGATCGGCGCACCAGGGACTCCGTCGAGGTGGACTTCGACGCCCCCAAAGGCGGCCGTCTGCCATTCCCGCACCGTTGCTTTGCTCCATTGGGCTGAGGCCGCCGGCCCAGCCTGGATGCGAGTGCGCGTTGGCATCTTCGTACGCCAGTAGTACAATGGCCGCGGGGTTCCCTGCCCCGTGACCGCCCACGCCCGGTGGTCGGCCCACCCGCCACCGGAGGCCGCCATGCACTATCTCCACTGCCACAGCGTGATCCCGCTCGAACGCTACCGCGAGATCCTCGGGGCCCTGTCCTCGGAGCGCGATTCCTGGGATGACCGCTTCTGGCTGCGCTTCGCCGCCCAGGTCGCGGTGCTGCACCCCGATCGGCCGGTCGCCACCGCCGAGCGCATCCGCACCGTCGCCGGGCTGATCGCCGGCCGCGCGCGCTGGTTCGCCGACCTCGCCGAGCCCAGCCGCTTCGTGGTGGCGGCGATGCTGGTGCAGCACCACATCCCGGTGGCGGAGTTCCTGCTCGAATACGCCCGCATCGTCGCCCTGCTCGACGAGGTCGACCTGCGCCACGACGGCTTCCCCGAGACCATGACGGTGCTGCTCCTGCACCTCATCCACGGCCACCGTCCGCTGCGCCTGCTGGAGATGGAACGGGTGCGGGCGCTCTACGACCAGATGAGGAAGCACCACTGGTGGCTGTCCGGCCCGGGCGACGTGCCCGCCTGCGCCGCGCTGTCGCAGCGCCCGGGCACCGCCGCCACGGTCGAGGCCGGCGCCGAGGAGCTCTACCGGCGCCTGCACGCCGCCGGCCTCGACACCGGCGACCATCTGCGCACCACCGCCAGCCTGCTCGCCCTGCTCGGGCTCGACCCCGAACTGGCGCTGAACCGCTACCTGGTGCTGCGCGCCGCCCTCACCCAGGACGGATCGCCGCTGTTCGCCGAGCACTACCAGTCGGTGGCGGTGCTGGCCGGGCTGGAACAGCCGGCTGAACTGGTGGTGAAGCGCCTCGATGCGGTGCATCGCGAACTCGACCTGATGCAGCAGGACATGGCCGGCCGGCCCAACCTGATCATCGCCAGCGACCTCACCTTCCTCGATCTGGTGCGCTTCGACGGGGTGATGGCGGCGCGCGTGCAGCCACCCCAGGTCGACACCATGCTGACCGCCATCCACGCCTTCCACCTCGCCGGCGCGGTGCTGGTCAGCCAGGTGGACGTCAACCAGGCAGTGCCGCTGGTCGTTCCGCCCACTGCCCCGTGGCCGTATTCGTTCGCCTATCCCTACGGCTGAAGCCCGCCGACCCGCACCCTGGTCGCTGACCACCCTGCGGCCGCTCGCCTTCCCGTGAGCGACCCGCTGGGCATTAGGCTGACGTGCCTTCCGGCCCATTGATGAAACCGGTATTATATTTCCCCCTGCCACGGGGTTATTGCGCACATTATTGGCATTTTTGGCCAAAATCGAAGCCATTGACAATTACAAACAGGTATGCATACTGGTATCCACACCACGCAGGAGTGCCCGTCATGCGCGCCGGATTCACCCTCATCGAACTGCTCATCGTGCTCGCCATCGTCGCCGTCCTTGCCGGCCTGCTGCTACCCGCCCTCAATTCGCTGCGCAATGCCGCCCGCCAGGTCCAGTGCACCGCCAACCTCGGCCAGATGGGGATGGTGGTGAAGAGCAACGCGCAGGACAACCGCGGCCTGATCATGCTCGGCAGCAACCTCGACGGCACCACCTGGCGCGACACCCTGCTGGCCGCCGCCGACACCACCAGCGCCAGCCGCCTGCTCGCCTGCCCGGCGGCGAGCATCCGCCGCGGCAGCATGCACTACGGCGCCCAGTTCAACCTCTTCGCCATGGCCGGCCGCATCCCGGTCGCACCCGCCACCACGGTCGGGGGCTGGCGCGCCAAACAGGGCCGCCTGAGCGAACTGCGCGCCGGCGGCGTCCTGCTGTTCGACACCAAGCAGACGGGCGCCAATGGCGATTCCGGCGCCATCCCCACCGAGCAGGAGGCGATGTGGGACTGGTACACCGGCAATGCCGACGACCGCAAGGGCCTCAACGGCGCCCCCGACGCCGACGACACCGGCAACTCCTACAAGCGCGCCCGCTACCGCCATCCCGGCCAGCGCTGCGGCATCCTGTGGGGCGACGGCAGGGCCTCGGTCACCGCCTGGAGCCAGCTCACCCGTGGCGACTTCCGCTGCGCCAAGAATGGGCGCAAACAGCAGTGGGAACCGAACTAGCAGCCTCAACCGTCCCCCGCATTGGTTGCTACCGGTATTTGATTCAGGCGATGCAAACCTCCCCGTCGCTGCCTTTCCCGCGGCTTTCCCCTATATTGACTTGTCCTGCCCGTTTTTTAATACTGGTATTATACCGCCCCGGGAGCCTCCCATGCGCCAGGCCTTCACCCTGATCGAGCTGCTGGTGGTGATCGCGATCGTGGCCATTTTGGCCGGGATGCTGCTGCCGGCGATCAATTCCGTGCGCAATTCGGCACGCCAGGCCCAATGCGCCTCCAACCTGCGCCAGGTCGGTATCGGGGTGCAGGGTTACGCCCTCGACAACGACGGCTTCGTGATGCTCGGCCAGAACCTCGATGGCACCTCCTGGCGCGAGACCCTGCTCACCACCGTCGATGCCACCGCCTCCAGCAAGCTGCTGTCCTGCCCAGGGGTGCCGGTGCGCAGCGGCACCATGCATTTCGGCGCCCAGTTCAACCTCTTCGCCATGGCCGGCCGCATCCCCACCCCGCCCGCCACCACCACCGGCGGCTGGCGCGCCAAACCGGGTCATGTCAACGAGCTGCGCGCCAACGGCATCCTCGTGTTCGATACCAAGCAGAACCAGGCCGGGGGCAACTCCTCGGCCATGCCCACCGAGCAGGAGGCGATGTGGGACTGGTACACCGGTAATGCCGACGACCTCAAGGGCCTCAACGGTGCGCCTGACGCCAGCGAAAGCACCTGGGAGAAGCGCGCCAGCTACCGCCACCCCGGCAGGCGCTGCGGCATCCTGTGGGGCGATGGCCGCGCTTCGTCGACCCTGTGGAGCGATCTCCGGCGCGGGGACTACCGCTGCCGCAAGAACGGCCGCAAGCAGAGCTGGGAACCGAACTAGGTCGGCCATGGTCCTCACCCCCCTCCTTGAACACGCGCCGATCGGCCCGAGAAGGCCCGGTATGGCTACCGGTCCGCATTCCGCCGCGATGTACCTCACCCTGGCCGCCTCGCTGCGGCGCGAGATCGTCGCCGGGGGCTTCCACCCCGGGCAGATGATCGCCTCGGAGCACGACCTGGCGCGGCGCGAGAACGTCAGCCGGGTGACGGTGCGGCGGGCGAGCGAGCTGCTGATCAAGGAGGGCCTGCTCGAGCGCCGCCCGGGCAAGGGCCTGTTCGTGGCCGACCCCGGCACCCGCACCGTCGCCACCAGCGCCAGCGAGCACCCGCCGGGGCACAGCGCGCTGGCGGCGCGCACGGTGCAGGTGGTGGCGGGCAACCTCGCCTGGGAGCCCTGCCTGCAGGCGGCGCGCGGGGTGCAGGCGGCGGCGCGCGGCGAGGGCACCCAGGTCCAGCTCTATGACGCCCACGGCCACGAGGCCGCCGACCTGGCGATGATCCAGCAGCTGCCCGACGGCCCGGCCCAGGGCGCGGTGATCGTGTCGCTGCACAGCGCCGGCTTCGTCGAGGCGCTGTGCGCGCTCAAGCTGCGCGGGTATCCCTTCGTGCTGGTCGACCAGCGCCTGCGCGACATCGAGGTGCCCTCGGTGCTGGCCGACAACCACGGCGGCGGGCTGGCGGTCGGCCGCCACCTGCTGGCGCTCGGCCACCGCCGCATCGGCTTCATCGGCGACCTGGTCGCCGACACCGTGCAGGCGCGCCTGGCCGGGCTGCGCGACGCGGTCGGCGACGCCGGCCTGCCCTTCGACCGCAGCCTGGTGGTGGACCTGCGCCCGGAAGACCGCCTGGGCGACTGGAGCGCCCAGGTCGAGGCCCAGTGCGCCGCCCTGCTCGACCGCCCCGACCGCCCGGGCGCGGTGTTCGCCAGCTGCGACGCGGTGGCGCGGCCGGTGCTGGCGGCGGCGGCCAAGCGCGGCCTGCGCGTGCCCCAGGACCTCAGCGTGGCAGGCTTCGACGACGACCCCCTGGCGGTGATGGTGACCCCGGCCCTGACCAGCGTGCGCCAGCCCTTCCAGGAGATGGGCCGCGCCGCCTTCGCCCTGCTCGCCGCCCGCCTGGCCGGCGCCGGGGCCGCGGTCGAGCACCGCGTGCTGCCGGTCGAGCTGGTGGTGCGCGCCTCCACCGGACCCGCCCCCTCCCCACCCTGAACCCCAGGACCTCCCGATGCTCCACCGCCTGCTCCCCGCCCTCACCTTCCTGCTCGCCGCCGGCCTGCCCGCCGCCGACAACCTGATCAGCAATGGCGACTGCGAAGCCGGCGCCGACGGCCAGGCCACCGGCTGGCCCAAGGGCGGCGGGCTGAGCTGGGAGGCCGAGGGCGACAACCACTTCCTGCGCCTGCATGCGGCCAAGGCCGGGGATTCGGTGCTGCTCTACCGCCAGGTGCCGGTGGCCGGGCTGAAGGCGCTGAAGCTGGTGCTGAAGGCGCGCTGGAGCGGGGTCGTGCGCGGATCAGAGAAGTGGCACGACGCCCGCATCGTGCTCGATTTCAAGGACGCCGCCGGCAAGAAGGTGGGCTCCGCCAAGCCCATCGTGCTGGGCGGATCATCCAACGGCTGGGAAGCGCGCGAGTCCACCTTCGCGGTGCCCGAGGGCGCCACCGTGCTGGCCTTCATGCCCGCCCTGTTCCAGGTCGCCGCCGGC
>JAKLKR010000196.1 GCA_023150565.1 Planctomycetota bacterium | reverse complement strand
CACCCGCCAGGGCGGCGGCCCGAGCGGGGCGAGCAGGGCGAGCACGTCGTCGTCGCCCACCGCCTGGCCGCCATAGATGCAGTCCGCCAGCCGCTGGGTGCGTTCGTCCATGGCGGCATGGTCGGCGGGTCCGTGACGGCCTCAACCGCCGGGCCGCCGCTGGCGCCAGCGCTGTCGGCGCCACCATGACGGCATGTACGACCGCCTCACCGCCCTCGCCGCCCAGGTGCGCCGCCGCAGCGCCCTCGTCCCCCGCGTCGCCATCCTGCTCGGCACCGGGCTGGGGGCGGTGGCGGAACGCATCGTCGCCGAGGCGCGCATCCCCTTCGGCGAGCTGGACGGCATGCCTCGGGCCACCGCCGAAAGCCACAAGGGCGAGGTGGTGCTGGGCCGGCTCGGCCAGGTGCCGGTGGTGGCCTTCAGCGGCCGCCTGCACTGCTACGAGGGCCACGCCCCCGCCGAGGTGGTGGTGCCGGTGCGGCTGGCGAAGCTGCTCGGAGCGGAGATCCTGGTGATGGGCTCGGCGGTGGGCGGCCTGGACCCGCGCCAGCGGGTGGGCGACCTGGTGGTGCTCGAGGACCACCTCAACCTGATGGGGGTGAACCCGCTGGTCGGCGCCAACGACGAGCGCATCGGCCCGCGCTGGCCGGACATGATCGAACCCTACGACCGCCGCCTGCGCGCCCTCGCCCAGGAGGTGGCCCTGGCGCGGGGCGAACGCCTGCTCGAAGGGGTCTATGCCGGGGTGCTGGGCCCCAACCTGGAAACCCGCGCCGAATACCGCTGGCTGCGCGCCTGCGGCGCCGACGTGGTGGGCATGAGCACGGTGCCGGAGGCGATCGCGGCGGTGCATTGCGGCCTGCGCACCCTGGCCTTCGCCATCGTCACCGACCGCTGCCTGGCCGACGCCCTCGAACCGGTGGACATCGCCCGCATCATCGCCGCCGCCAACGGCGCCGAGCCGCGCCTGAGCGCGCTGCTGTGCGGGGTGCTGGAGCGGCTGCCGGGCTGACCCCGATGGAGATAAACCAAGGCGGGAGGATAGCGGACGGCCGCATTCGGAGCGTCGACGCCCACGTCGACGGAGCCTCTTATGCGCCGACGCTCCATAGGAGCCATCCAGGCACACGCTCTGCATCGGCTTGACGCCAGTGGGGCGGACCCGACTCGCATCTCGCAATGCAGGGCGGGCTCCTATCCTGCCGCGCCATGCTCGACTGCACCATCACCGCCGATAGCGGCCGTTCCGACCTCACCATCGCGGTGGTCGGCCATTGCTCCTCCCGCCTGCCGCGCCTGGTCGAACAGGCCGCCGCCGCCATCGCCAAGGGCGAGGCCAAGGCCCCGCTCGACGTGCTCACCCCCGACGGCCGCTACCTGCTGGTCAAGCCCGACGCCAAGGCCTGGCTGGGCGGCGGCGAGGCCTGGCGCCTGCTCGGCAAGGAGGTGGTCGAGGCCACCCGCCGCGCCAAGGCCCAGTCCGCCACCGTGCTGGTGGGCGGCAAGCAGGCCGACGTGCCCGCCCTGGCGGCCGGCTGCCTGCTCGCCGACTACCGCTACGACCTGCTGCGTTCCGGCGAGGAAGGCCGGCGCAAGCCCATCACCGTGCGCTTCCCCGGCCACGAGGTCGCGGTCGAGGAGGGGGCCATCGCCGCCCGCGCCCAGAACCTGGCGCGCGAGCTGGCCGACGCCCCGCCCAACCTGCTCAACCCCCAGACCTTCGCCGCGCGCGCGCGCAAGGAGGCGGGCAAGGTCGGACTGAACGTGCAGGTCATCAGCGGCTGCGCGGCGCTCAAGCGCGCCGGCTTCCCCGGCCTGGTCCAGGTCGGCAAGGCCGGCTCGGCCGAACCCGCGCTGGTGGTGATCAGCTACAAGCCCAAGAAGCTGGCCAAGAAGCAGGGCAAGGACGCCAAGGGCCCGCACCTCGCCCTGGTCGGCAAGGGCCTGACCTTCGACTCCGGCGGCATCAGCCTCAAGCCCGGCGACAAGATGTGGGAGATGAAGGGCGACATGGCCGGCGCCGCCGCGGTGCTGGGCGCGATCACCCACCTGGCGCGCAGCCGGCCGGCGATCCCGGTCACCGCCTACCTGGTGCTGGCCGAGAACATGCCCGACGCCAACGCCCAGCGCCCGGGCGACATCTACCTGGCGCGCAACGGCAAGAGCATCCACGTCGACAACACCGACGCCGAGGGCCGCCTGGTGCTGGCCGACGTGCTGACCTACGCCTGCGAGCAGGGCGCCAGCCACGTGGTCGACGTCGCCACCCTCACCGGCGCCTGCCTGGTGGCGCTGGGCGACCGCATCGCCGGCCTGCTCGGCCGCGACGAGGCCTTCCTGCGCCAGGTGCGCGAGAGCGGGCTCGAGGCGGGCGAGGAGCTGTGGCCGCTGCCGCTGCACGGCGAATACCGCAGCCTGCTCGACCACCCCCACGCCGACATCAACAACATCGGCGGGCGCAACGGCGGCACCATCACCGCCGCCCTGTTCCTGTCCGAGTTCGTCGACGCCAAGGTCAAGTGGGCCCACCTGGACATCGCCGGCCCGGCGATCCAGACCGGCGGCTGGCGCTACTACGCCAAGGGCATGACCGGCTTCGCCACCCGTTCGCTGGTGCGTCTGGCGCACAAGCTGGGTTGAAGAAGGACGGATTCCTGGCCGGGCGCTTCCGCCGCACCGAGGCGGTGCTGCGCTGGCTTGCGCTGCTGCCGGCCCTGCCGGCGGCAGCGGTGTGCCTGGCCGGGCTGGCGGCACCGTGGTGGTGGTATGGCGAACTGGCCTGCCATTGGAGCCTGCACACCGCGCTGCTGCTGATCCCGGCGCTGGCCGCCTGGCGCCACCGGCCCTGGGTGTGCGGCGCGCTGCTGGCGGTGCTCCTGGCCGGACTGTGGCCATCGCTCCGCCACGCCTGGGAACCGCGCCTGCCCGCGCCAGCGGCGGACGCCGCCGTGCTGCGGGTGGCGAGCGGCAACATCTACGGCAAGTCCGTGCGCCATGCCGAGGCCATCGCCAGCTTCGCCGCCTGCGGCGCCGATCTGGTGGCGCTGGTCGAGGTCTATCCATCGGAACGCTGGCTGTGCAGCACCTGGCCGCACCAGGCCTGGGCGCCCAACCCGCGCAACGGCGACGCCATCGCCCTGCTCAGCCGCCATCCGCTCGCAGACGTGCGCATCCACGAGCGCGGTCCGGTGCCGTTCCTGGAAGCGCTGGTGCACCATCCCTCTGGCGACCTGCGCGTGCTCGCCTGCCATCCCACCGCACCCCACCACCGCCGGCTGGAAGGCTGGCGCGACCAGGGCTGGCACGCCATCGCCGCGGTGGCGCTGGAACTGCCGGGCCCGGTGCTGGTGATGGGTGACCTCAATGGCAGCCCATGCACGCCTTCCTGGGCCGTGCTGACCGCCGCAGGCCTGCAGCCGGTCGCCGGCCGACTGCCCGCCACCTGGCCGAGCATGCTCGGCCCCTGGGGCATCCCCATCGACCATGTGCTCGGGCGCGGGGTGCAGGTGCGCAGCGACGGGGCGGTGGAAATCCCCGGCAGCGACCACCGCGGAGTGCTGGCGTCGGTGGCCATCACCCCCTGAGGGATCAGAACAGCGGCGTCTTGGGCGGCGTGGCCTTGGCGTCGAGGCCGGGCAGGCCGGCCGCCTCGAGCGTTGTGCTGGCGAGCTGGGCCATGGCGTTGCGGGCGGCGGCGACCGCGGCATCGCGTTCCGCCTGCGGGCGGGTGAGGTCGATGGCGGGTCCCTGTCGCCGGCCTGCCTTTCGGCGGCCAAAGGCCAGGATCCGGCCTCGTCACCGGCCGCGACCAGGGCCAGTTGTCCACCGCGCACCCGTACCACCGCCTCCGGCAGCAGGCGGGCATCGCCGAGCAGTTGATGCAACAGGGCCTGGCGGATGGTGGTCTGCAGGCCCATGCCGCCCGGATGTACCGCCTCGACCAGCGGATCGAGCCCGTCAAAGCCGCCGTCATCCGGCTGCGCCAGCCACGCCAGCGCCACCTCCCAGGCCGGCCCGCCCGCACTGCCCACCAGGGTACGCAGGGCGGCCAGGCGCGGAGCGTCGCAGGTGGCGGCGGCCACGGCGATGGCCCGGCGCAGCAGGGCGGGCGAATCGCCGCTGTCATCGACCTGGTCGCAGGCGGCGGAGAGCAGGTCGGGGATGGCCTTGCCGTCGCCGCCCAGCGCCTGCCAGCAGGCGATCAGGGCGGCGGTGGCCGGCACCCTGCGCCAGCGCGCCAGGCCGGTGGCGAGTTCGGGCAGGGCGCGGTGCTCGGCCAGGAAGGCGGCGAGTTCGCCCAGGCAGTCGGCGGCATCGCGCGGCCGTGGCGGCTGCTCGCCCCAGCGGCGGCCGAGGGCGGCGGCGAGGCCGGCCTTGCGCCCTTCATCGGGATCGGTCTGGACCAGGAGCAGGGCCAGGGCGAGCGGCTTGCGCACCACCGCCTCGGCACGCAGGGCGGCGACACCGCGGCCGCGGTGCTCGGCCCACCAGCGCGCCAGGCCGGTGGCGACCGCGTTGCGCTCGGCGGTGCTCCACGGCGCATCGGTCGGGCGTCCGGCCAGCTCGCGCGGATCCTCGCGCAGCAGCCAGGCGACCGCGCGCAGGGCGTTGTCGCCCAGGGTGCGCGCCAGCCCGCCGTCGATCCAGCGCGAAGGCCGGGCGTCGGCGGCCAGCGCCACCAGCGCGTCGAGATCCTGCTCGCCGATGGACTGCACCGCCTCGTCGGTGTTGAACTGGAGGAAGAATGCCTCGCCGCCATCGTCGAGCACCCCGCGCTGGCTGTCGGCCACCTGGTCGGGCGGCCGCCAGCAGCCTAGACGGGTCGACAGCGGGGCATCGGCGGAGGCGCTCGCCGGCAGGGCCCGGCCGGCGGCGATGGCATCCAGATTGGCGACCAGGCCGGCGTCCCCCGCCGCCAGCGCCTTGGCGGCGGCCAGCGCGGCCAGGCGGCCGGGCGGGTCGGCGACGATCAGACGTTCGCTGGCCCAGCCCACCACCGCCGCCCGCAGGATGGCGGCGATCTCACCGGGGCGGGGCGGATCGAATGCCCCCAGGTGGCTCTCCAGACTGGGCAGCAGACCCTGATGGAGGACGCCATTGCCACCGGGCACGCCAAGCGCCGGCGGAGTGCCCGGTGCCAGCGCGCCGCCCTGGTCGTCGCCGCGGGCGAGGGTGGAGGCGAGCAGGGCGAGGTCGCGTGCCTGCTCGGCCCCGGCCCGCCACAGGTGCACCACCGCGAGGGGGTCGAGGCGGCCGGAGTGGTCGACCGGCGCCCAGCCCAGGGCGCGTTCCAGGGTCGGACGGCCCACCTGCCATTCGAGCGCCTGGACCAGCCGCCAGCGCAGCTGCTGGCGGTTGTCATCAGCCTCGCCGGCGGGGGTGGCGAGCAGGTCCTTGATCGCCACCTCGCGGGCGCTGTCGGGCACGGTGACGGTGAAGCCGTCGCCAGGAGCGGCATGGCGCGAGCCGCCCAGCAGCCAGGATCCGTCGGCTAGGCGCAGGTGGCGGCCCTGGCATTCGCCGCGCAGGATGGCGTTGGTGGCCTCGATGTCGGTGCCGGACAGGTGGGGGCCGAGCACCGCCAGGGCGGCCGGGGCGTGGGCGGGATCGCCCTGCCATTCCACCCCCAGGGTGCCCACCACCCCCACCGCCCCGCGGGCGTCGGGCAGGCCATTGCGCAGGGCGAGTTCGATCATGCGGTCGATCGCCGCTGCTTCCTCGGCCGCCAGCGTCCAGGCCGCCGCCGGGGCAGCCTCGGCCGGAGCCGCTCCCGGATCCCCCGCCACCGCCTCGGCGGCATGCAGGGAGGCGAGCAGGGCGAGGGAGGCGACCAGGGGGAGACGCATGGGATCAGGGTTCCCGGGTATAGAAGCCGACCAGCAGGGTCTTGGCCAGGATCTTGAGGTCGAGCCACAGCGACCAGGTGCGGATGTAGCGCAGGTCGAATTCGAGCCGTCGCGCCATATCGTCGACGGTGGTGGTGCGGCCGCGGGCGCCACTGACCTGGGCCAGGCCGGTGATGCCGGGCTTGATGAAGTGCCGGCGCATCAGGTGGGGCAGCGCGGGGAGGAACTGCAGGTTGTGGCGCCGGGCATGCGGTCGCGGCCCCACCAGGCTCATATCGCCCTTGAGCACATTCCAGAACTGGGGCAGTTCATCCAGGCTGGTGGAGCGCAGCATGCGACCGAAGCGGGTGACGCGCAGGTCCTTGGTGTTCACCTGCCGGAATATCCCGGTGGTGGGATCGAGGAAGGCCTTGGCCGGATCCACCGCCGCGCGCGCACCGGAGACGTCATCGGGACCGATGGGATGGTCCGGCGACCAGGTCATGGTGCGGAACTTGTAGACGGTGAAGGTGCAGCCCATGTAGCCGTGGCGGTTCTGGGCGTAGATGATCGGCCCCGGCCCGTTGAATACCCGCACCAGCACCGCCACCGCCAGCATCACCGGGCTGGCCAGCACCAGGATGGGCAGGACCAGCAGGATGTCCTCCAGGCGCTTGACCATGTGGTCGGTGGGGGTCAGCGGACTCGAGGACAGGACCAGGGAAGCCTGGCCGTGCAGATCCTCGATGCGCTGGCAGAACAGCGGGAAGTCCACCGAGCCTGGCAGCAGGCGCACCTCCAACGGGAAGGGCAGGAGATCGTCGGTCAGACGTTCGATCAGCCGCTGGTCGCCGAAGTCGGTGCACACCAGCACCATCACCGCCCCGCGTCCCATGGCGATGGAGGCGGCCGAACCCACCGGGACCACGTCCGCAGTCCCTGGCGGCGGCGGATCATCGCTGGCGATGCCGACCGGCAGGATGTCGAGGTCGGGATGGCGGCGCAGGTGCTCCTGCACCGACAGGCAGTTGGCCAGGGGCCCGACCAGGATGGCGCGGTTGGCGTGCTCGCCCCGCCGCACCGACTGCACCACCAGGGACAGCAGGATCCGGCTGCAGGTGACCAGGGCGGCCGCGGCCAGCGCCCAGGCGATGAATGCCAGGCGTGGGAATTCCAGCGCCTGGCTGGTGAGGTAGAGCACCACCATCACCACCACCAGCAGCAGGCCGAGGCCGCGCAGGCCGGCGCGCGTCCATTCGCTGGCCCGGCCGGGCACCCGCACCGAATAGGCGCCGGCGAGGTGGAAGCACACCACCGTCAGCGGCAGCGCGAGCGAGGCCTCGGCGAAGCCGATGCCGGCCGATTCCCGACCCAGGTTCCAGCGCAGGGCGGTGATGAGGCTGGCCCAGCACCACAAAGCGTCGGCGGCGAGCAGGAGGATGCGCCAGGAGGTCGCCCGCTCGCGGTGCAGATGCGGGAGCTCGATGCCAGGAGAGGATCCGCTGCTCATTGCCCGATAGTCCGGTGGCGCATTCAGGCTCGCAGCCTGACAAGGTATTCCGTTCAGGTCAATCGGACGATGGAAGCCGCGGAAAGGCAACGAGGCGGGTCATCGCTGAAGGGTATTGGTCAAGCTGGAGGTCCCTGGTGAAGGCATTTGCCTCGTGGGGTGGGGGATCGATGCTGGAGGTGAACGTGCGCTGCAGCGGTCCGAGGCGGGCCGCGGGAGGCTACGACATGCGGGGTCGGTCGAAGTCCATGCCGGAGGTGGCTGCGACCTGGTTGGCGCGCCTGCTGGTGGTGCTGGCGATCCTCGCCTCAGCCAACCTGTCTTTCGCCGCCGAGACCTCATCCAATGCCGGCGAGATGGCCCCCGGCGACCTGGTCCGCATCGAGGTGTTCGACAACCCCGACCTGGCGGTGACGGTGCGGGTGCCGCTGTCGGGCTCGGTGACCCTGCCGCTGATCGGCCGGGTCGAGGACCTCGCCGGCCGCCAGACCGAGTCGCTGGCTGGCGAGATCCGCACCCGGCTCGAGGACGGCTACCTGCGCCGCGCCGAGGTCACGGTGACGGTGCTGGAATACGCCCCGCGCACCGCCTCGGTGATGGGGGCGGTGGGCAAGCCGGGGGCGGTGGCGCTGCATCCCGCCCGCGCCACCGCGATCCTGCAGGCGATCGGGGAATGCGGCGGCTTCCTCGACGACGCCGACCGCCAGCATGTGCGCGTGCTGCGCCAGGGGGCCGCCGCCGGGCAGGCCGAACTGGTCAACGCCGCCGAGGACGAGATCGGCATGCGCCTGCGCCCAGGCGACGTGGTGCTGGTGCCGCGCCTCGACCGCGTCTATGTCCTCGGCCGGGTCCAGCGCCCGGGACCGATCGCCCTGCCCACCAGCGAGGTGGTGACCGTCTCCAAGGCCATCAGCATGGCCGGCGGCTTCGACCGCTTCGCGCGCGACGGCTCGGTGCAGCTGCTGCACAACGTCGGCGCCGCGGTGCTGGTCGACGTGGGGGCGATCCTCGCCGGCAAGGCCGGGGCCGAGGACCCGGTGCTCAAGCCGGGGGACACCGTGTTCGTGCCCCAGAGCCGGTTCTGAGGCCGGATGGCGACCGCGTGCCTGCGTTCACGCCGCCGGCGACGGCCAGCCTGGCGCTGCCTGGCCCTGCTCGGCGCGGCCGCAGGCCTGTCCGCGGCGGTGTCGGACCCCTTCGACCTCGCCGCCTGGGACGAGACCCAGTTGCGCCCCGATGCCAACCTCGTCTACCTGAACGACCGCCTGGTGCTGCATCCCAAGGCGCGCCTGACCGGCGGGTTCGACACCAACAGCAGCCAGACCGCCAAGGCCGAGGAGAACGCCTTCATCGGGGTGGCCGGCGGGACCGAGCTGTGGGTGATGGCGGTCGAGGACCAGCGCCTGCTGCTGGAGGCCCTGACCGAGTCGCCGATCGACGACTACAACGGCCTGCGTTCGTGGCCCTGGCTGCTGCGCGCGCGCTGGGAGCTGCACGGCGACGGCACCGGACATACCGCCCAGTTCCTCTCCCGCCGGCAGGACAGTCCGCCGCTGGTGCAGACCGGACGGCAGGTCGACCGGGTGGACAACGAGGGCAGCTATGGCGGCTGGCTGGCGGGCGAACGCTTCGGCGTCGGCCTGTCCGCCAGCTGGGCCGGCCAGCATTTCCTCGAGGCCGCGCCGGAGTTCGCCCTGGGCGAGCGTGACAGCGACCTGATACGGGTGGGTCTCGACGGCAATTGGCAGCGGGCCGAGATCTCCCAGGTCGAGCTCGGGCTCAGCGTGGGCGAACTGCGCTACCGGCGCACCACCCCGTACCAGGATGGACGGTTCGGCCGGATCGGCGCCGCCTGGAAGCTGCCCCTGGGCGACCGCACCTGGGCGCGCATCGCCGGGGGGGCGACGGCCTGGCGGTTCGACGCAGCGTGGAACGGGGACTCCGCCCGCGACGACCGCCGGGTGCTGGCCGGCGAAGGAGGCCTCGAACTGCGCTGGGACCACGCCGAGGGCAGCTTCCTGACCGCCCACGTCAACGCATCCTCGCTGCCGGGGGTGATGGCGAACGAGGACCGGGTCTACGATGCCGGGGTGTTCGGCCGCCTGGCGGTGCTGCAGAGCTGGGGCGTGGACGCCGAACTGGGGGGGACGCGGGTCGAGGCCAGCTCGGGCGATGCCGCCACCGGGCCCGAGCGGCGCACCGGCTGGCGCGCCGGCACGGGGGTGGAGCTCTACCTGGTGACCGGCTGGCTGATCCGCCTGGCGGTGAACTACACCGACAGCCGGGCGGCGATCGCCGACCCCTTCACCCGCACCATCGTCATGGGCCAGGCCACCGTCATCTGGTAGGCTGGTCCTCGGGCGGGGAGCCCACCAGCACCATGCCGACCAGCTTGGCCGCCACCGGCGCCAGGCTCTCGAGGGCGCGGTCGACGGTGGTGGTGGTGGTGCGCAGGTGGCGGGCGGCGAGCAGCAGGCCGTCGGCGCAGGTGGCCAGCACCAGGGCGTCGGCGAGTTCGCCGGCAGCCGGCGCATCGAGGATGATGAGGTCGTAGTCGGTGCGCACCTGGCCCAGCCATTCCGCCAGGCAGTGGCTGTGCAGCAGCTCGGCGGGGTTGGGCGGGATGATGCCGGCGGCGAGCAGGTCGAGGTTCATGAAACGGGTCTGCACCGGCGCGACCCCCGGATCGCCTGCGAGCAGGCTCGACAGTCCGGGCTGCTCCGCCGCGAAGCCGAGCAGGCCGGCCAGCGCCGGCTGGCGCAGGTTGGCGTCCACCAGCAGCACCCGTTCGCCCGCCGCGGCGGTGGCGGTGGCGAGCATCAGGGCTGCGGTCGAGGCTCCGTCTCCGGTGCTCACCGGCGCGACCACCAGCACGCGCGCCGCGCCGCCGCCCTTGAGGGCGAAGCCGAGGGCGGCGCGCAGGTGGCGCACCGCCTCGGCGAAGGCAGGGGGCAGGTCCCCGTCCGGGGTCGGGGCATGGGCGAGCAGGGGCAGGGCGCCCAGCACCGGGCGGCCCGACACCCGGCGCAGGCCGGCGGCGCCGCGCACCCGGCGGTCGAGCAGGTCGGCGAGCAGCGCCGCGAGCAGACCGGCGACCAGCGCGCCGCCGGCGGCCATCAGCGCCTGGACCGCGCGCGGCAGGCCGACCGGCCGGTCGCTGGCCAGCGGGGGATCGGCGAGCGAGATCTGCAGGGCCTGGAGGTTGGCGGTCACCTCCTGCTCGGCGGCGCGGGCGGTGAGGTGGCGCACCACCTCGGCGCGCGAGGCGAGCTCCTGGTCGAGCATGGCCAGGCG
>JAKLKR010000195.1 GCA_023150565.1 Planctomycetota bacterium | reverse complement strand
ACGACGTCCAGGCGGACGAACCCGCCACCCTGCCGGCGGCCCGGGCCGACGCCGCCATCCGCCTGGCGGCGATCGAGGCCGAGCTGGCCTCGGCCACCGCCAGCCGCGACGAGCTGCACGGCCGCCTGGCCCAGACCATCAGCGAGCGCGACCGCCTGACCCGCGAGATGGCGCGCCTGCGCAACGAGCAGGAGTCGGCCGCGGTCGAGCAGCGCGCCGCGCTCAAGTCGGCGCGCGACCGCCTGGTCGAATCCCAGGCGCGGGTGCAGGAGCTGGAGCGCACCCTGGAGACCGCGCGCGGCGACCAGTCGCGCCCGGCCGACGCCGCCCACCTCGCCACCATCGAGGCGCGCCTGGCCGAGGCCCTGGTCGAGCAGGAGCGCCTGGCAGCCGAGACCCGCCGCCTGAACGTCGAGCTGGAACGCGCCCGCGCCGCGCTGGACCACGCCCGCCACGGCCAGGGCGGCGACCTCGCCGAGGCCGCCTTCCGCCTGTCGCAGGAGCAGGAGCGCTTCAGCACCATCACCCGCGGCCTGGGCGAGGCCCAGCGCGCGGCCGAGGAGGCAGCCCAGCGCGCGGCGGTGGCCGAAGAACGCAGCCGCCTGCTGGAAGAGGAGCGCGCGCGCCTGAACCTGGAGCTGGAGCGCCAGCGCATCCAGCCCGCCACCGCCAGCGACAGCGCCGCCCTGCAGGAGGTGCTCGCCGACCGCGAGCGCCTGCTGGGGGAGCTGGAGCGCACCCAGGGCGAGCTGGGCGAGGTGCGCCGCCGCGCCGCGCGCGCCGAGCGCGCCACCCTGCTCGAGGGCCATGCCGCCGCCGGGCGCGGCCGCCTGCGCGAGCTCGAGGACCAGCTCGAGGCGGCGCGGCGCGACATCGCCGCCGCCAACGAGGCCGCCGCCGGCATGCGCCGGCAGCTCGACGAGGTGCGCACCGAGCGCGACCGCCTGGCCGCCGAACTGGCGCGCATCCGCGCCGAGGGCGGCGACAGCGCCGACCTGGCGGAGCAGCTCCGCCGCCTGCGCCAGCGCCTGCTGCGCGCCCGCCGCCGCATCCGCCTGCTGCGCAAGCAGCGCGATGCCGCCCGCGCCGCCCAGGCCGAGGCCGAGCGCGAGCGCCCCCTCTCGACCCGGCTGGCCCCGCAGACCGACGGCGCCGACGGCCAGACCGCGATGACCGCGCGCCAGGGCCCCGCCGGCGGGCTGTCCTCGCAGCTCGAACGCCTGCGCGCCGCCCAGCGCGAGGCCCAGGCGGCGTTCGCTCCCCAGGCTTCCGACGACACCCCCCCGGCGGCCCAGGCGGTGCGCGGCGACGACCTCATCGGCGCCGGCTCGTCGGCCGCCCAGCCGGCGGTGCGCGCCACCGCCGCCCTCACCCGTCGCCCGGTCGAGGACCACGCCCTGCCGGCCGGCAACGGCTTCACCTCGGTGTTCGGCCGCCCGGCCATCCCCATGCCGGCGACCTCGCCCACCGCCGCCATCCCCTCCACGCCCGCACCTGCGGCTCCCCGGCGGTTGACCCTGCCTCTGGCTGGCGCCCTGGTCTGCGCCCTGGCGGTGCCGCTGGCAGCCCTGGCGGTGCGTCCCGTCTCGTCCAACGGCATGGTGGCCGGCACCATCACCCGCCTGCCGGCCGGCATCCCGGGCACGGTGCGCCCCGAGGTCACCGCCGGGTCCACCGTGCATGCGGGCGATGTGCTGGCGCTGGTGCGCAACGACCACCCGGACCGTTCCGGGATCGACGCCCTGATGGCCCGCCGCCAGGCCCTGCTGGCGCGCCAGACCTCGTTGCGCAATGAGCTGGAGTTCGCCGGGCGTAGCCGCGCCTCCGAGGTCGAGACCACCGAGGCGGCCCAGGAACGCCTCGAACGTCTGCGCTCGATCGAGCGCGAGACCAGCGACCTCGCCGACCGCCTGCAGTCCATCACCAACGAGATCGCCGCCGAGGAGGCGCGTCTGGCCACCCTGGCCGAGCGCAAGCTGACCAGCGCCGGCAATGGCTATGTGCGCCGCCTGCTGGCTTCCGACGGCCAGCGGGTGGCTCCCGACGCCGACCTGGTCGAACTGGTGGATCTCGATTCCATCGCCCTCGAGGTGGTGGTCGAGGCGGGCAGCGTGGCACCCGGCGGCATGGCCCTGATCGCCGTCGGCAGCGGCCGCACCATCCCCTGCACCGTGGTGACCGTGCAGGGCGAAGGCCATTCGGCGCGCGCCCGGGTGGTGCCCGATGAACCTGCCATGCTCGCCGCGCTCAACGGCCAGCGCCTGCGGGTGGCCTTCCTGGCCTCCGACGCCGGCCCGCTCGAACGCGCCGGCGAGCGCCTGTGGCGGCCGCTCGGCTGGTGATCCGGGCGGCGGGGAGCGCCTGCTAGCCTTGCGATCCTTCGGGGGCGACCTGCGGTCCCTGCGGCAGGGCGCATGCCCGCATGGCGAGATCTGCCTGGGCGTTGGTCAGGTAGGACCAGCCCGGGCGGCGGGCGAGCAGGGCGACGGCCTGCTCGAACAGCGGCCACAGCCCGGCCTCGCCGAGCTCCCAGCCGTGCCCCCACAGGTGGACCACCCCGCCGTCGCGTTCGACGCGCTCAACCGCGCGCTCAAGCATCACCAGCAGCGAACCGGGCAGGCCGAAGCGGAGCCACGAGCCGAGCCCGCACCAGTTGCCCTCCTTGAGCGCATGGCTCAGGTGGACCTTGCGGCCGTGGGGATACAGCTGCACCGTCACCGGGATGCGGAAGGGGTCGGCGCCCGCATCGGTGCGCAGGCAGCGGATGGTGCGCGCGCGCGCGAAGCCGGCCTGGCGGACCAGCCGGCGGACGCGCAGTGGGGCTTCGCCCCAGGTGTAGGCGAAGGAGCTGACCTCCTGCCCGCATTCATTTTCCAGCCAGGACTTGCCGTCGGCGATCTCGCGCAGGGCTTCGGCGTCGGGCAGGTGCTTGAGGCGGGCGTGGGTCAGGGTGTGGCCACCCAGTTCGCAGCCCGCCGCCAGCAGCCGGCGCAGGGCGGCGCGGTCGCACACCGGGCGGTCGCAGCGGGCTGGGACGTACATGGTCGCGGCCATGCCGTGGCGCAGCAGCAGCTCGGCCACCCGCTCGTCCAAGGGATGGCCGTCGTCCCAGCTGGTGGTGACGATGCGTGGAACTGCCGGCGCACCGGCCCGGCTAGATGGTCCGCTCATGGTTTCACCACCCGCACGCCGACCGCGACCGGATAGTCGGGGTCCACCACCGCCAGCTCCGCCGGGCTCAGCTCCTCGGCCACCACCCCGTGCAGCATGGCGGTGGCGGCGAGCACGTTGCCGAAGGTGGCCACTGTGGGTTCGGCCCCGAACACCTCCCCCACCAGGCGGCCGATGCCCTGGGGGGTGAAGCGCCAGTAGTCGCCCCAGCGGTCGGCGTCGAAGCGGGAGAGGTGGGTGGTCGACGCCACCGTCAGCAGCAGGACGCCGCCTGGTTTGAGCAGCCGATGGCAGGACACCAGGGCCGAACGTACATCGTAGATGACGTTGAGGGTATGCGTACAGATGAAGCAGTCGAAGGCCGCCTCGGGCACGCTGGACGGGACGGTGAGGTCGGCCACCAGGCGCCCGGGGCCGGGGGTGTCGAGCTGCAGGGTGGTGACCGCGGACACCTGGCCACCGCCCAGGGCGGTGCTGTAGCGGTCCTCGGCGACCTCCAGGCAGGCGCCGCGGATGGCCTGCGCGTGCTCGCGCAGGAAGCCGCCGATGTAGACGCGGTCGACCGGGGTGCCGCGGTGCCAGCCGTAGCCGCGATGCAGGGGCGCGGTGCGGCGCAGATCCTCACGGCCGAAGCGCAGCGGCCGCTCCAGCAGCCGTCGCACTCCATGGACCAGCGCTCGTAGGCTCATGGTCGGCAGCCTCCAGAACCGGCGAAGGCTGCAAGATATCCGTCGGCCATGGCCTCCTGGGAGAAGTCGTGGGAGCGGGCCAGCGCCGCCGCCGCGCAGGCCCCGAAGCGGGCCGGGTCGGCGAGCAGGGCGGCGATGCCCGCGGCCATCGCGGTCAGGTCGCCGGCCGGGGCCAGGGTCCCTTCGACCCCGTCGGTGATCAGTTCGGGCAGCGCGCCGGCGGCGAAGGCCGCCACCGGGAGGCCGCAGGCCATGCCCTCGGTCACCGCCAGGCCGAAGCCCTCGATGGTGCAGAAATGCACGAACACATGGCCGCGCAGCAGGTCGGGGGCGGGATCGTCGCGGTGGCCGAGGAAGTCCACCCGCCCCTCCAGCCCGCGCGCGCGCACCAGCGCGCGCAGGTCCTCCAGCAGCGGCCCGTCACCGACCCAGGCGGCGCGGCAGCGCAGGCCGCGGCGGTCGAGCTCGGCGATCAGGTCGGGCAGCAGTTCCGGGCGCTTGGCGTCATAGACCCGTCCGCAGGCCACCAGCAGGGGTTCCTGGCCAGCGGGATGGGGCCGGGCGCTGGCGACGCGCGGCACCCGCACATTGGCGTTCACCACCACCGCCACCGGCGGCAGGCGGGGGATGAGCGCAGGCAGGCGGGCGGCCACATAGCGCGAGATCGCGACCACCGCCTGCGCCCGCCCCACCGCCCACCACCACAGGCGGTTGCGCAGCCAGGCCCAGCGCACCCCGCCGGCCTCATAGGACGGGTCGCCATGCACCGCGATGAAATGCCGCCGGCCCCAGCGCCGGCAGGCCAGGGCGGTGGCCAGGTCGCAGCCGCGGTGGCACGACAGCACCGCGTCCCAGCGGTGCTCGCCGACCGCGCGCCACAGGGAGCGCAGGTCGTGGCGCTGCCCCTGCCAGCGTACGAACTCCACCCCGTCGGCCTTGGCCGCGGGCAGCAGTTCGGTGCCGTCCTGGGGATCGGCGAGCAGGCGCACCCGGCAGCCGCGCCGGGCCAGGCCATGGGCCAGGGCGATGAAGATCACCGGCACGCCGCCGGTCTGACGGTCGCTGACGAGGAGGATGTCCACCCCGGCATCGTCGGCGCCGTGCCCGCCACGGAAGAGCAGCGTGGCAGCCCACGCGATAGGGCCTGGGCAGAAACCGACCAGCGTGCTTGCGCCCCGGGGCGGCGCTGCTGGTATGCGGCGATGGCACCAGGAGGGCGTTGGTGGCGGTCCCTGCCGGGCTGGTCGGCGGCGCTGCTCGACCAGGGGCTGGCCAGCCTCGCCACCGTCTCGGCCACCATCGCGGTCGGACGCTCGGCCGGGGCCGAGGAGCTCGGCCGCTTCTCGGCCGGCTGGCTCGCCGCCCTGCTCGCCTGCAGCGTGCACCAGGCGCTGGTCGCGCAGCCGCTGCCGGCGGTGCTGGCGGGCGAGCCGGCCGGCATCCGCGCCGCCTGGCTGGCGCGCCTGACCCGCTGGCACCGCGGCGGCGGCCTGGCCGCGTTCCCGCTCGCCGCCGTCATCGCCTGGTGGTGGCCGCTGGCCGGGCTGGTGGTGGCCCTGGCCGCCCTGCGTGCGGCGGTCGAGCTGCGCCGCCGCGCCGCCTATCTCGAGGCGCGGCCGTGGCAGGCCCTGGCCGCCGGGGGAGCCGCCCATGCCCCCGCCTGCCTGCTGCTGGCCGCCCCCCTGCTCGCCTGGCGGGTCGACGCCACCCTCGCCCTGGGGGTGCTGGCGGCAGGGGCCGCCGCCGGCTGCCTGCTGGTGCGCCCACCGGGCACGGGGGCGGCCGCTGCGCCCGCGCCCGAGGTCGCCGCCGCGTTCTGGCGCATGTCGCGCTGGCACCTCGCCTCCTTCGCCGCCCTGTGGGGCACCAACCATGCCATCGGCCTGCTGCTGGCCGCGAGCGGCGACCTCGCCGCCGCCGGGCAGCTGCATGCCGCGCGCACCATGCTCGGCCTGCCGCTGGCGGGGATGGCGGCGCTGGATGCCTGGTTCCAGCCGCGCGCGCGCGAGGCGTGGGTGGCGGGCGGTGGATCGGCCCTGCGCCGGGTGGGCCTGCGCTATGCCGGCCTGGCCCTGGCCGGCACCCTGCCCTGCGCCCTGCTGATGGCCTGCTGGCCGGAACCGCTGGCCGGCCTGCTGCTGCGCGATGGCGCCGCCGGGGCGGGCGCGGCGGTGGCATTGGCGGCGATCCCGGCCCTGCTGGCGGTGCCCGACCGGCTGGTGGGGCTGGCGATCACCGCCCGCCAGAGCCCCCAGGCCACCGCCGCGGGCTTCGCGCTCTGCCTGGTCGCCACCGCCGCCCTGCTGCCGACCGTCATCGCCCACGGCGCCGCCGGCTGCATGGCCATGCTGGCGGTGAACGCGGGGATCATGGTGGCGGTGCCGGCCCTGTGGCTGGCCTGGCGCTGGCGGAGGCTGCCGTGACCCCCGCCGCCCTCGGCCTGCGCCTGTCGTCGCCGGGATCCTGGCCGGTGCCGGCGGTGATCCTCGGGCTCTACTTCCTGCTCGCCGGCGCCTGCTTCAAACCATCGTTGCAGTTCTATTGGCTGGCCTCGGCGCCCTACCTCGCCACCGCGGTGGTGCTGGGCTGGGAGCTGGCCCTGGCGGCGGCGGTGCTGGCCCTGCGCCTGGCCCCCTTCGCGCGTTCCCCGTGGCCGCGCTCGCACGCCTTCACCACCCTCGCCCTGCTCCTGCTGTGGGCCGGCGCCAGCCTGCTGTGGAGCCAGACCGACAAGCCGGCGGAAAGCGCCGGCTACTGGCTGCAGCAGGCCATCCCCCTGGTGCTGGTGCTCGAGGCGGGCGCCTTCATGCCGGGCACCTCCCCCGCCCGTCTGGCGGTGCTCGCCTATGCCTGCGGCCTGGTGGTGATGTCGCTGCAGGGCATCGCCTTCAGCCGCCTGGGCATGCTCTCGGCGCTGGAGCTGGAATGGTACAAGAACACCTATGCCCATGCCGCCTGCCTGCTGGCGCTGATCTCGCTCGACGGCCTGGCGCGCGGAGGCTGGCGGATCGAACGGCGCTCGGCCGGCTGGATCGCCGCCCTGGTGGTGGCGGGGGCGGTGCTGGTGCATTTCCCCAGCAAGACCGCGATCGGCGCCCTGGGCGCGGCCGGGGCCGCGATCCTGCTCCTGGGCGGGGTCAACCTGCGCGCCTGGGTCATGGCCCTGCTCGCTCTCGGAGGACTGGCCCTGGCGGTGTCCGACACCATGATCGAGACCTGGGACCGCTACCAGCGCGACGCCGCCTATGCATCCACCCTCTCCGAACGCACCGTGCTGTGGGACTACGTGGTCGCCTTCATCCGCGAGAACCCCCTGCTCGGGCTCGGTTTCGACGGCTTCCGCAGCCGCGCCCCCGGCATCTTCGCGGTCGGCGTCGCCCACGCCCACAACGACGTGCTGATGCTGACCGTCAACCTCGGCGCGATCGGCCTGGCGTTCGCCGCCCTGTGGTACGCCGCCGTCGGCCGGGTGGCCTGGGCCGCCCACCGCCTGGGCGGCGCCCCCCGCCGCGAGTCGCTGCTGCTGCTCGCCCTGCTCGCCTACTGCCTGGTGCGCGGGCTCACCGAGGCCGACCGCTTCCTGTGCATGCTGCCGGTCGACCTCGCCCCGGTGTGCCTGCTGGCGATCCTGCGCGCCCGCGAGCAGGAGACGGCGGCATGAGCCTGCCCGGTCCGGTGGCGGTGGTGCACCAGTCCTACCGTTCGTCCCTGCCCTCGGGCGAGAACGTGGTGGTGGAGCGCGAGGCGGCGCTGCTGCGCGCAGCCGGGGCGGAGGTGCAGCTCCACCTGCGCTCCAGCGATCCGCTGGTCACCGGCCCCCTGCCGGTGCGCTGGACCCGACGCGCGCAGGCCCTTTCGGGTCTGTTCTATGGCCGCCGCCGGGTCGCTGCCCTGGCGCAGGAACTGCGCAGCTGGGGCGTGTGCGTGGTGCATTGCCACAACCTGCTGCCCGGCTGGACCCCGGCGGTATGGGAGGCGGCCCGTGCCGCCGGCCTGCCGGTGGTGCAGACCCTGCACAACCACCGCTACCTGGCCAGCGCCACCCACCTGCTGGCGGCCAGCGGCGCGCGCTTGCCGCGCGACCCCGCCGAGGCCCTCCACCTGCGCCGGCTGTCGCCGCTGCATGGCGGCTGGCTGGTGGATCGCATCTACCGTTCGGCGCTGCAGCGCTGCTGGACGCGCGGGGCCATGGACGCCGTCTCGGCCTGGAACGTGCACAGCGGATTCCACCGCGAACTGCTCATCGCCGCCGGCATACCGGCGCAGCGCATCGTGGTGCGCCTGCACGCCCTCGACCACCGCGGGCCGGTCGGCGCCGGGCCGGGCGACCATGTGCTGTTCGTGGGACGGCTGGCGGCCGAGAAGGGCCTCGACACCCTTGCCGCCGCCTGGCGGCTGGGAGCGCCGCCGCTGCGCATCGCCGGTTCGGGCCCGGCCGCGGCGGCGGTGGCGGGTCTGGCGGGGGTCGAGCTGCTGGGGACCCTGCCGGCGGCCCAGGTGGCCGAGCGCCTGGCCTCGGCGCGCCTGCTGGTGCTCGCCTCGCGGGTCTACGAAGGCGGCGGCCTGCCCCTGGTGGCGGTCGAGGCGCTCGCCGCCGGCACCCCGGTGCTGGCCCCTGATCTCGGTCCGCTGTCCGGGCTGATCGCCGGGCGCGGGGTCGGCTGGTGCTATCCCGCCGACGATCCCGCCGCGCTGGCGGCGGCGGTGGCCCGCGCCTGGGACGAGGCGCCCGCGCTGCGCGCCCGCTGCCGGACGGTGTTCGCCGCCGACCATGACCCCGCCCGCTCCACCGCCCGCCTGCTGGCGGTCTACGGCGCGCTGGCCGCCGGGCGTGGCGTGGAGGGGTTATGAGCGCAAGGCGCGGCCCGATCGTCCTGCTCGCCACCCTGCTGGCGGCCACGGCTGCGGCCCAGGAATGGGTGGTGGATGTGGCCGGCGACGATGCCGGACCAGGAAACGCGGAGCATCCACTGCGCACCGCCGAGGGCGCCCAGCGCCGGCTGGCGGCCACCCTCGCCGGCAGCCGGCGTGGCGCCCACACCATCCGCTTCCGTGCCGGCGTCCACCTGCTGACGCGCACTTTTGCCATCACCCCTGCCGACGTCCCGGACGACGGGTTGACCTTGGCAGGCGAGCCCGGTTCGGTGCTCAGCGGCGGCGATCCGGCGGGCTGGGAGCCGGATGGACGCGGGCGCTGGCGCCTGCGCGGACGGCCGCCGTTGGCGCTGCCCTCGACCGGCATCTCGCTCGATCTGACCCCCTTGCCGGCAACCCGCTGGCCAGCCGAGGGCGGCGCGCAGGTGGCTGAGATCGAGGTGGACGGCCGGCTGCGCATCGATCCGCCGCCGCCGCCGGGCTGGGGCGAGCTGGTGCTGAGCCACGACTGGGGCACCTGCCGCGCCTGGGTCCACTGCGACCATGGCCGCATACCCCTGCCCGCGGGCCTGCGCTGGCCCGGGCACGAAGGCATCGCCGCCAGCCGCGGCCGCCAGGTGGTGATCGACGGCCTGGCGATGCCGGCGAGCGACCGGGCGCGCTGGTTCGTCGCCGACGGCCGGCTGTGCCTGGCCGCCGAGCTGCCGCCCCCCGGCACCACCTGGCTGCACCGCCTGGAGGAGGTGCTGGTCCTGGCCGGGAACCCCGAGGCCCCGCTCAAAGGGGTGACGGTCAGCGGCCTGACCATCGCCCATGCCGCCTGGCTGCGGCCACCCGGCGGGTTGGCCGGCATCCAGGCCGGGCATGTCGCGGTCGGCGGGCGCGAGACCCCGGTCGGCGCCCTGCCCGGGGCGGTCCGCCTGGCCTGGGCCCAGGGCACCAGGCTGAGCGACCTGCGGGTGGTCGCCTGCGACGGCAGCGGGATCGTGGTCGGCGCCGGCTGCCGGGGGGTGGTGGTCGAACGCTCCCTGGTCGAGGAGGTCGGCGGCTGCGGGATGGTGATCGGCTGGCGTGGCGGCAGCGGCGAGATCGCCGCCCTGGCAGCGCCCTGGGCCGCCGGTGGCGCCCCGTTCGGCACCGTGGTGCGCCGCTGCCGGGTGGCCCGCTGCGCCCGCCTCGACTGGGGTTCGGTGGGCATCGCCGATGTGCTCGCGGAAGGCTCCCGCATCGAGCACAACCTGGTCGAGGACCTGCCCTATTCCGGCATCAGCGTGGGCTTCCGCTGGGATACCTCGGGCACCACCCAGCGCCGCACCCTGGTGCTGGGCAACCGCGTGCAGCGGGTGGCCCAGCGCCTGGCCGACGCCGGTGGCATCTACACCCTCGGCTGGCAGCCGGGCACGGTGCTGCGCGGCAACCTGGTCGAGCAGGTCGGACGCCATCCCCTTGCCCAGGGTGCGCCCAACGCCGGCCTGTTTTTCGACAACGGCTCCAAGGGCATCCTGGTCGAGGGCAACGTGGTGGCGCGGGTGGATGGCGAGTCGATGCGCTGGAACGGCTGCGCCCCCTCCTGGATCATCCTGGGTGCCAATCATATGGTGCAGAAGGACGAGACCATAACCCTGCCACCGGCGGTGGCGGAAGGAGTCGGACCATGATCGGCCAACCCCCCGCCAGCCTGCTGGGCACCCGCTTCGACCGCGCCGGACGCGCGGGCGCGGTCGAGGAGGTGCTCGCCCGCGCCGCCACCGGCGCCGGCGGCTACGTCTGCCTGGCCAACGTGCATGTGGTGATGGAGGCGCGCGCCGATCCCGCCTTCGCCGCCATCCTGGCGGGTTCCTGGCGCTGCTATCCGGACGGCAAGCCGGTAGCCTGGGCCCTGGGCTGGCATGGGCATCCCACCGAGCAGGTGCGCGGCCCCACCCTGGCCGACGACCTGTGCGCGCGCGCCGCCGCCACCGGGGTGGCGGTCGGGCTCTATGGCGGCCGCCCCGAGGTGGTTGCCGCCCTCGAGCGCGAGCTGCCCCGCCGCCATCCCGGCCTGCGCCTGGCCTATGCCTGGTCGCCGCCCTTCCGACCGCTCAGCGAGGAGGAGCAGCTCCAGGCGCTGGAGGCGAT
>JAKLKR010000194.1 GCA_023150565.1 Planctomycetota bacterium | reverse complement strand
AACGTATGGGAGATGACCGCGGGCGGGTCCGCCCGCGGCGGCTCCTGGGCCGACGCCCTCGCCCTCGGCCGCCCCGCCAACCGCCTGGCGATCGACCCCGGCCAGGGCCACGCCAACGTCGGCCTGCGCGTGGCGCTGGCGCCCTGATCAGCCCATCGGCCCTGCCTCCGGTGCCACGGGCCGCCGCCGGGAGGGTCGAGCCTCTTCAGCTCCCCTGACTGAGCGACGCAGGTCTAACAGGGGCTGGCGACGGCGATGCACCGCTGTTGACTCCGATCGACCAGAGATGAGCCGCATCCGAAACCGCAGCCAGAGTGGTGCCCGCGAGCCCGCTTCGAGCCTGGTTCGGGAGCATGCGTCCGCGACGCATGGTGGCATGGGTGCCGCCTCGGTGCCCATGACCCCGCAGGGCAGAGTCAGTACACGTATCACGTGCTCCTGATGCGGTCCGTCGTTCCTGGCACCTGGAGTCACCATGGGCACAAAGCAGTCGCCGCATCCCCCACCTACCACAATCCGCAAGGTCCGATCCCATGCCGCAGGGGTGGATGTCGGCGCGGAGGAGCATTGGTTCTGCGTTGATCCGTCGCTGACGGACCAGCCGATCCGTCGTTTCGGAGGGTTCACGGAGGACCTCATCACCGCCGTTGCCTGGTGTCAGCAGTTGGGGGTGACGTCGGTAGCCATGGAGGCCACGGGCATCTATTGGCGGGAGTTGTTCAGCCGTCTGGATGAGGCTGGCATTGAGGTGATGCTGGTGGATCCCCGGCGCACGCGCAACCCACGTGGTCGCAAGACGGACATGCAGGATTGCCGTTGGATATGGGAGTTACATGCGCACGGGCTCCTCGACGGCGCGTATGTTCCGCCGCCCGAGGTGCAGGAACTGCGCACGTATCTACGCTTTCGCAAGACGCGCATCGAGCGCTCCAGCATCGCGCTCAAGGAGGTCCAGCGCGCCCTGTCGATGATGAACCTCAAACTCCAGCATGTGATCGCGGATATCGGTGGCGCAACGGGCCAGGCGATCATCACCGCCATCCTGGGCGGTGAACGGGACCCCCATGTCCTCGCCAAGCTGCGCAACTATCGCTGCACGGCCAGCGAGGAGATTCTGGTGAAATCGCTGACGGGCACGTGGCGGGCGGAGCACCGGTTTTTGCTAGCCCAGGCGCATGCCGACTACCTCCAGCAACTACAGGCCATTGCCGCCTGTGATCGAGAACTGGACCGGCTCATCGCCAAGCTCCCTCAGCGCAGCCAGGATGATGGCTGCGACCTGCCGCCCAAGCGTCCGACCGGCAAGCACGACTTCGGCTTCGATGCCCAGCAAGCCAGCTATCGCCTCACCGGGGTCGACCTGGCTTCCATCGACGGGATCGGCCCAAATACCGCCTTGAGCTTCTTGGGCGAGGTCGGCTTCGACCTCTCGGCATGGCCGACCGCCAAGGCCTTCTGCGCCTGGCTTGGTCTGTGCCCCAATCCCAAACGATCTGGCGGCAAGAACCATGGCAATCTCCCCACCACCGCCAATCGGGCGGCGCAGATGCTCAAGGACGCCGCAATGGGACTGCGGGGGAAGAAAGAGAATCCCCTCGCCAAGTCCTACGCCAAGCTCGCCGTCCGGCGTGGCAGCGCCCAGGCGCTCAAGGCCATCGCCCATAAGCTGGCCCGGATCATCTACGCCCTCTTCAAGAACCGCACCGCCTATGATCGCACCAAACTGGAGCCACCGGCCAGCGAGCGCCGTACCGTGCGCATGCTCGGACGACTGGCTGTCGAGGCCGGCAAACTCGGCTACGCCCTGCATAAGGTCGTCGCGCAACCCGTTGCGGGGTAGGGGGCGACGAGCTGTTAGAGGGCAGCACCAGCTCGACCCTTGTCGGTTATGGTCGAGCTGGCGCTCGACCCTCCCGGCATGGCCCATCCACGGTTCAAAGTCTCTATTCCGCCCGTCGGCCCAGCCGCCGCTCGACCAGGGCGAGCAGCAGCAGGGCGCGGGCGCGGTGCTCGCCGGCGGGACGGTGCAGCCAGCCGGGCAGCAGGCGCAGGCCCTCCGCCAGGGCGCGGTCGTCGACCCCGGCCGCGGCGAGCTGCTCGGGCAGCCAGGCCAGCAGCAGCTCGCTGCCCAGGCGCAGGCGGTTGCGCACGGTGCGTTCGGCCAGGCCCAGGCGTTCGCCGGTGGCGACCTGGCCCAGGCCTTCGCCCAGGTGCGACGCCAGCACCGCCGCCGCCTCGCTGCCCGGCGCGGCCGGTCCGAGCGCGGCGGCGAAGCGCTGTAGCAGCGCGCGCCAGCCCTCGGCATGGTGGTCGACCAGGGCGGCGAGGTCGGGCGGCTCCGGGGCCGGCACCCCGGCCGGGCGCGGCGCGCGGCTGCGCTGCCAGTCGCGGGCGAAGTTGCGCAGCACCCGCGCCAGGTAGGGGCGGAAGGCGCCGCGCCCCGGGTCGAAGCGCTGGCGCAGCGACTCCTTCCAGGCCAGGCCGCGGTGCTCGCCCTTGGCCAACGGCTCCTCGAGCTCGAGCAGGAACTGCTGCACGATATCCTCGGCCTGGTCGCGGTCGCAGCCGTGCTGGCGCACCAGCAGGTCGATCGAGGGCTCGCAGTAGTATTCGGCGAAGCGCACCGCCTTGCCCAGCTGCGCGTCCGAACGCGCCTGCACCACGCTGGTGCGGGTGCCGGCGCTGTCCCAGGTGGCGGGCAGGGGCTGGCCCTCATGCACCAGCTCGAGGGCCTCCTCGGCCTCGTCCACCCCGTTGGCGGCGGCCAGGCGCAGCCAGCGGGCGGC
The DNA here is from genome assembly GCA_023150565.1 of Planctomycetota bacterium. Lineage (GTDB taxonomy): Bacteria > Planctomycetota > UBA11346 > UBA11346 > UBA11346 > JAKLKR01. Next base: position 8,079 of record JAKLKR010000194.1, on the reverse strand, counting down.
GGCGGCGGCGTCGCGTTTCACCCCGCGCCCGGCGGCGTGGAGCAGGGCGAGGTTGAACTGCGCCACCCCCAGGCCCTGGGCGGCGGCGGCGGCGCACCAGCGCGCGGCGGCGGCCTGGTCGCAGGGCAGGCCGGACAGCCCGTGGGCGTAGAGCAGGCCGAGCTGGTGGCGGGCGCCGGCGTCGCCGCCCTCGGCCAGGGCGGTGAGGCGCCCGACCCCCCAGCGCCGGCGCCCGGCGTCGTCGCTGGCGGCGGCGGCCAGCGCCTCCGCCAATGCCGTGGGAGCCTCGCTCACACGCCCGGTTATCCACCTGCCTTCGACGACGACAAGCCGGCGCGGTGCCGGTCGGGCCCTGGCCGGTGCGTAACCCCGGTGCACCCCCCCCGGGAAGGCCATGGCCGCAGACATCCCCCCAGCCCAGGACCGCCCCGACCCGGCGGCGGCCGGCATCATCATTGCTGCGGCGGATGGGCGTCCGCGCTTCGACTGCCTCACCGGCCTGCGCGGGATCTTCGCGCTGTGGGTGGTGCTGTGCCATGCCTCGATCGGGCTGCAGATGGCCGGCGCGCCCATGGTCGAGGCGCTGCCATCGGCCTGGATGCATGCGATGGACGCGGTCGACATCGCGGTCGACGGCTTCTTCATGCTCAGCGGCTTCCTGCTCATGCACCTCTACGGCCAGGGCTTCGCCGCCACCCCAGCCTGGTCGCGGCAGCGCCTGCGCATCGCGGGCGGCTTCCTCGCCATGCGCCTGGCCAAGATCTATCCCCTCCACCTGCTGGTGCTGCTGGGCTATGCCGCGATCAAGCTCGCCGGGGTCGACTTCCGGGTCGAGACCCTGGGCCATCCCCAGCATCCCCTGCCCGGCGACCGCTTCAGCCTGGAGGAGTTCGCGCGCCACCTGCTGCTGATGTCGTCGTGGCGCTGGCAGGCGCTGAACACCTGGAACCCGGTGGCCTGGTCGATCAGCGCGGAATGGTTCGCCTACCTCTGCTTCCCGCTGCTGGCGGGGCTGCTCTGGCGGGTGCGCGCCGGCCTGACGCCCCTGCTGTCCGCGGTCGCGCTGGCGGCGCTCGGGGTGGCGGCGCTCTCCTGGCTGGGGCTGCTGTCCACCGGTCCCGGCTTCCTGCACAACGACTACGGGCTGGTCAGCGTGCTGTTCTTCTTCCCCGCCGGCATGCTGGTGGCGCGCTTCGTGGCGGCGGAGCGCTGGCGGCAGCTGCCGTGGGGATCGGTGGCGGGCCTCGCCGCCCTGGTCATCGCCTGCCTGCTGCCGACCCGCTGGTGCTACTGGGCGGTGCCGTTGATGCCGCTGCTGGTCGCCGCCCTGATCCGGCCCGGGCCGCTGGCCGCCCGCCTGCTGGGTTCGCCGCCGCTGACCTGGCTGGGAACCATCTCGTACTCGCTCTACATCGTGCACCTGCTGCTGCTGGAATGCCTGGGCCTGGTGTGGGGCGGCAGCGCGCCCCCGCGCACCGCCCTGGGCATCGCCGGATCGCTGGCCGGCATGACCGCGCTCAGCCTGGGGGCCGGCGCGGCGGCCTACTACCTGCTGGAAAGGCCGCTGCACGACCGCCTGCGCGCGCTCGTGGGCCGGCGTACCGGCGGCGCTGCCGCAGCCACCGCGGTCAGCGCGCCAGCCGCTCCGTCGGCGGGGATGACGGCGGCGACTGGTGGGGCGCGGCGGTTCCCGATGCCGCCCGTCAGCCTGCCTCCCGCCAGTGACCGTCCGGCGACCATGGTCAGCCGCTGCATCGCCCGCCCTGGTGTCCGCCACCATGAGGGCAGGCAGGCCGCCGCCCGGATGGCGCCGCAAGGCGACCCGCAGGCAGGCGAGCGCACGGCGCACGCGGCGGTGGATCTGCACCGGGGCGAGATGGTCGCTGCGGGCGACCTCGGCCTGGCTGTGGCCGAGGAAGTAGAGCCGCATCAGCAGCGCACGATCCTCCTCGGCCAGCGAACCCAGGCAGGCATCGACCAGGGCGGCGTCCTCGCACAGGCCGACGGGGGTGGGGATGCGCCCGGAGCGGTGCCCGGCATCGCGTTCGTGGGTGCGGCGGCGTTGGCGCGCACGCCGATGGTTCTGGCAGCGGTGCAGGGCGACCGTGCGCAGCCACGCCCCCGGCTGGCCGTGGATGCTGCCGGCCTCGGCGGCGAGGGCGATGAACACCTCCTGCACCACGTCGTCGGCGTCGGCCGGCTGCGGCAGTTCGCGCCGGCACACCCCCTCGACCATCCCGCGGTGGCGGTGCACCAGGAGGGTGAACGCCTGCTCGTCGTGGCCGATGCACCAGCGCGCCAGCAGGTCGCGGTCGTCGTCATCCGGCGCCGATTGATGGGTGGCTCGATCCATGGGCGGATCACTCCACCGGGAATATGCCTAGCGAGCCCCCCCTGTCCGTTCCTACGCGGAGATTCCCAGGACGCCCGTGTCATCTGCCCGGCCTCCACTCGCCCGCCCGCCGGTCACTGCTCGACGCCCGGCTCCCCGTCCCGCGGGCTCTGGCCGACCCAGCGCGCGCATTCCCCGGGGTCGAGGTCGCGCCAGCCGGCATCGAGCACCAGGATGTCGCCGTCGCGGCCGAAGATGAGGGTCGGCTTGAACCCGGAGGCGAGGACCTGGTCCTGCCCGTACCAGCTCCAGCGGCGCCGGACCTCCTCCTCGGGGCCGGTGCGGCTGAACTGCTGCTCGGCGACCATGAGCAGGATGCCGCGGGCATGATCATCGACCACCACCTGATGGCTGACCAGCCAGCGGTCGACCCGCGGCGGCCGCTGGCTGCTGATGATCGAGGTCATCTCGCGGCCGCCTCCCGGCCGGTCAGGCATGGCAGGCGTGAGCAGGCGCACGCGTCCGGCCGCAGCCGGCAGCCACCAGGCGGTGGCCGGCAGGGAGGCCGGTGCGTCGATCGCCACCACCTGGGCTCCGGGACAGGCCGCCAACGGGGCCCCCAGCTGATGCAGCGACCTGGTGGGGAGGTTGGCGAGCTCGCCCAGAAGCACATCCGCGACCAGGAATCGGCTGGTGAATCCGGGATGGGCAGGCGGTTGCGGCCGGCCGGCCGGTTCGCCCCGTACGGCGCCGGCACCGGCTGCCCGGGCGGCGGCACCATCGTCCTGGACGCCCGGGCTGCCGCGGAGCGGAACGACCTGGGCGGGCGGTGTGCCGGGAACCTCGGGCGATGCGCTGGCGGCCTGCCCCTGCGCACGCACATGCGCACCCAGGATGATGGCGGGCACCAGCGCGGCCACGCCCAGCCCGGCAACCAGCACCGCCACCGTGGCGCCACCGCCGACGGCCACTGTCGCCGCCAGCGCCTGGTTCCCGCCCGCGAGCAGCAAGGCCAGCGCCGCCAGGCCGATGCGGTGGCCGCGGCGGGCGAAGCGCTGGCGCAGGCTGGACAGCGCGCGCTGGCTGCGGCGATGCACCACCAGGGGCGGCTGCTGGCTGCGGCGCGCCACCTCGGCCTGGCTGAGACCGAGGAAGAACAGCTGCACCAGCAGGTCGCGCTCGTCTTCGCCGAGCTCAGCCAGGCAGACGGCGACCAGCTCCTCGGCATCGCCGGCCGCAGGGGGCTCGGGGGCGACCTCGCCCACGGCCACGCGCCCCTCGTGCAGGCGGCGGCGCTGGCGGGCACGCAGGTGGTTCAGGCAGCGGTGCAGGGCCACCGTGCGCAGCCAGGAGCCGGGGGCGCCGCGGATGCTCCCGGCCTCGTCGGCGAGGGCGATGAACACCTCCTGCACCACATCGTCGACCTCGCCCGGTCCCGGCAGTTCGCGCCGGCACACCGCTTCGACCATGGAGCGGTGACGCTCCACCAGGTCGGCGAAGGCCTGCTCGTCGCGACCCTCGCACCAGCGCTCCAGCAGAGCGCGGTCGTCGCCGGCGCCTGTCGCCATCTGATCCATGTGCAGAACCCCGCCTGACTGCATGGCACCGCCCGGGCGATGGAATTGCCCCCGCGCGGCGCCTCCCCGGCCGGGTCCGGGCGCAACTGTGTCACACTACCGCCCGACCTCCTCTTGCCGGTCGCCGGCCGATGTGCGTATAAATTTAGACAATGTTGTTCTTTTTCCAAAAAACGAAACACCCACATCTGGCCGGTGCCTCGTCAATACCACCGGTTCCTGCACACGGAGGACCTCCATGACCACCGGCACCACTTCCCCTGCTGCGACGATGGTCATCGCCGTCGCCGCCGTCCTCGACCGCTGCCTGCACCTGGGCGGGCGGGCCGGGGCCTTCACCGCCGCCACCCCCCTGCTGGGAGCGCTGCCCGAACTCGATTCGCTGGCAGTGGTGCAGGTCATCACCGCCCTGCAGGAACGCTTCGCCATCGCCTTCGATGACGAGGACCTCAGCGGCGAGACCTTCGCCACCCTGGGCTCGCTGGCCGACCTGGTCGCCGCCAAGGGGGGCCGGCCATGATGGCCTGCAGCCTGGGCACGCTGCTCTCCACCTCCTTGCTCCTGCTCCTCCTGGCGGCGACCAGCGGAACGGTGGTCCTGTGCGGCCTGTCCCCCGCGTGGCGGCCCTGGCTGGGGCCCTGGCATGCCCCTGCCGACCTCGCCGCCCTGCTCCTGGCCTACGGAATCCTGTCCGGACTGGCGGTGCGCCTGCTGCTCGCCTGCCTGCCGCTGCGGGCGGGGACCTACAGGCCCGGCGATGCCGCTTACGCTCGCTGGCAGCGGGTGGTGGTGGTGGCCATGCTCGGCCAATGGATCCTGCGCCCCTTCGCGCCACCCATCCTGCGTCCCCTGGTGGCGCGCCTCTACGGCGCCCGCCTGGGGGCCGGCGTGATCATCGGGGGGGCCATCGACGATCCCTGGATGGTCGCCGTGGGGGCGGGGGCGGTGATCGGCCACGAGGCGCTGGTCAGCGGCAACACCCAGACCGGCGGCCGCCTCATCCTCGGCCAGGTGGAGATCGGCCCGGGGGCGGTGATCGGCGCGCATGCGGTGGTCATGCCCGGCTGCACCCTGGGTGCCAACGCCCAGCTGGGGATCGGTGCGGTGCTGGTGCCGGGGACGACGGTGGGGGCGGGCGAATCCTGGCGCGGCAACCCGGCCCGGCCGTGGAAGCCGGCGGCGCCCGCCGCCCCGGCGGCGGTGGAGGCGGCATGACCACCCTGCTGCACCAGCTGGTCGAGGAGCAGGCCGCGCGCTCGCCCGCGGCCGGGGCCCTGGTCCACGGCGACGCCACCCTCGCCTACGGCGAGCTCGCGGGGCTGATCGCGCGCGCCGCCGGCGGCCTGGCCGGGCTCGGCCTGGGGCGCGGCGAACGGGTGGCGGTGTGGCTGGACAAGCGCATCGAGACGGTGGCCGCCAGCTTCGCCGCCAGCGCCGCCGGACTGGTGTTCGTGCCGGTCAACCCGGTGCTCAAGCCGGCCCAGGTGCGCCACATCCTGGCCGACTGCGGGGTGCGCGCGCTGGTCACCGCCGGCGCCCGCCTGCGCGCCCTCGCCCCGCTGCTGGCGGGCTGCCCGGACCTGGCCGACGCCGTGCTGGTCGACCGGCCCGCCGCCGAGGATGCCGCCGCCGCCCCCGGCCTGCGCCTGCACGCCTGGCAGGACCTCGCCGCCGCCGCGCCCGCGCCCGGCTGGCGGGTGATCGCCAGCGACCTCGCCGCCATCCTCTACACCTCCGGTTCGACCGGCCGGCCCAAGGGGGTGATGCTGTCGCACCGCAACCTGGTGGCGGGCGCGCGCAGCGTCGCCGCCTACCTCGGCAACCGCGCCGACGACGTGCTGCTGGCGGCGCTCCCGCTGTCGTTCGACGCCGGCTTCTCGCAGCTCACCACCGCCTTCGCGGTCGGGGCGCGCGCCGTGCTGCACAACCACCTGCTGCCCCAGGACACGGTGGCGGCGCTGGCGCGCCACCGCGTCACCGGCCTGACCGCGGTGCCGCCGCTGTGGATCCAGCTGATGCAGGCGTGGCGGCCGGGCGCGGGCGGCAGCCTGCGCTACCTCGCCAACACCGGCGGGCGCATGCCGCGCGAGCTGCTCGCCCGGCTGCGCGAGCGCATGCCGCAGGCGCGGCCGTTCCTGATGTACGGCCTGACCGAGGCCTTCCGCGCCACCTACCTGCCGCCCGAGCAGGCGGATGTCCGCCCGGACAGCATCGGCACCGCCATTCCCGGGGCCGAGATCCTGGTGCTGCGCCCGGACGGCACCCCCTGCGCCGCCGACGAGCCGGGCGAGCTGGTGCAACGCGGGGTGCAGGTGGCGCTCGGCTACTGGAACGATCCCGAGCGCACCGCCGAACGCTTCCGCCCCCTGCCGGCGCGCGCCCTCGGCCTTCCCGCCGGGCTGGTGCTGCCCGAGATCGCGGTGTTCTCGGGCGACACCGTGCGCCGCGACGCCGAGGGCTTCCTCTACTTCGTCGGGCGCAGCGACGAGATGATCAAGACCTCGGGCTACCGCGTCAGCCCGACCGAGATCGAGGAGGCGGTGTACGCCACCGGGCTGGTGGGCGAATGCGCCGCCTTCGGGGTCAGCGACCCCGCCCTCGGCCAGCGCATCGTGGTGGTGGCGGCGCCGCCGCCCGGCGGCGCCATCGACGAAGGGGCCCTGCGCGCCGCCTGCGCCCGCGACCTGCCCGCCTTCCAGCAGCCGTCCCGCTTCGTCCTGCGCCCGGGGCCGCTGCCGCGCAACCCCAACGGCAAACTCGACCGCGCCGCGCTTGCCGCCGGGCTGGCGGCGGAGGCGACGCCATGAACCTGCACGGCTTCACCGCGCGCGACGGCGAGCTGGAGGTGGGCGGGGTCGGCATCCGCCGCCTGGCGGCGCGCGCCGGCGGCACCCCGTTCTACGCCTACGACCGCGCCCGCCTGCGCGCCCGCGTCGCCGGACTGCGCGCGGCGCTGCCGGCGGCGGTGCGCATCCACTACGCGGTCAAGGCCAACCCCCTGCCGGCGCTGGTGCAGCACATGGCCGGCCTGGTGGACGGGCTCGACGTGGCCTCTGCCGGCGAACTCGCCATCGCGCTCGACGCCGGCATGCCGGCGGCGCGCATCGGCTTCGCCGGACCCGGCAAGCGCGCGGAGGAACTGCGCCAGGCCGCCGCCGCCGGCGCGCTGGTGAATCTCGAGTCGGAGCGCGAGGTCGCGCTGCTGGCGGGGATCGCGCGCGCCACCGGCTGGCGCCCGCCGGTGGCGCTGCGGGTCAACCCCGACTTCCAGCTCAAGGGTGCGGGCATGAGCATGGGCGGCGGGCCGCGGCCGTTCGGGGTCGATGCCGAGCAGGCCCCGGCGGTGCTGGCGGCGATCGGCGCGGCCGGGCTCGACTTCCGCGGCTTCCACCTCTTCGCCGGATCGCAGAACCTCCGCCCGGCGGCCATCGTCGAGGCCCAGCGCGCCGCCCTGGCCCTCGCCCGCCGGCTGGCCGCGCACGCGCCGGCGCCGGTGCGCCACCTCAACCTCGGCGGCGGCTTCGGCATCTCCTACTTCCCGGGGGACACGGAACTGGATCTGGCGCCCATCGCCGCCGGGCTGGCGGAACTGGTGGCCGACGCAGCAACCTCCCTGCCCGGGGCCGAGCTGGTGCTGGAGCTGGGGCGCTGGCTGGTGGGCGGGGCGGGGGTCTACGTCTGCCAGGTGCTCGACCGCAAGGTCTCGCGCGGCCGCACCTTCCTGGTCTGCGACGGCGGCCTGCACCACCATCTCGCCGCCTCGGGCAACTTCGGCCAGGCGGTGCGCCGCAACTATCCCGTCGCCATCGCCACCGCCGCCGGCGCCGCGCCCGCCGGCCCGGTGTCGGTGGTGGGGCCGCTGTGCACCCCGCTCGACCTGCTCGCCGACCAGGTCGACCTGCCGGCGGCCGGGCCCGGCGACCTGGTGGCGGTGTTCCAGTCCGGCGCCTACGGCGCCAGCGCCAGCCCCCAGGGCTTCCTCGGCCATCCCCCTGCGCGCGAACTCCTGGTCTAGCAGGGGGATGCCATGCATGCCGAGCGCTCCTGCCGGATCCCCACCATGCCTTCCGTAAGTCCGCAACCGTGACCTGCGAACCCACCCCCCTGTCCGTGCTGCTGTGCGCCGAGGCGGTGACGGTGACCCACCTGGCGCGGCCGGCGGTGCTGGCG
>JAKLKR010000193.1:5014-10873 GCA_023150565.1 Planctomycetota bacterium | reverse complement strand
AGGCAGACGCGCCCCTGGGACCGCCGGGCTCCAGCCCGGCAATTCGAGTGGGAAAGCTGCCGGGCTGGAGCCCGGCGCTCCCAGGGAAGAGTCGCTAGACGCCATTGGGGCCGAGGCTAGGCGGCGGGCGGCTGCCGCCGATGGCGGAAGCGCGCGGTGGCATGCACGAACGGGGCTCCCACAGAACTTCCCCCGCTCTGCGGGGGCTGCGACTGCGTCGCAGGGGCCGGTTGCACCGTCCCAAGTTCTTGTTTGTACGGGGGCTGCGCCCCCGCTCCGCTGCGCCTTCGGCTTCGCCCCCCAGAGCAGCCTGCGGCTGCTCACCACACCACCACCGCGAAATCCTGGGCGCGGAACCAGCCCATGCCGCCGAAGGGGTCGAGGGCGATGCGCTCGCCCGCGCCGCCGTCGGGCTGGCGGTCGACGTCGTCGAGGTACAGCCCCAGGCGCAGCCGGCCCGGTTCCGGCGCTCCGTCCAGGCCTGGGGCGACCTCGGCCCAGGGGATGGCCAGCTCGTAGGTGGTCTCGTCGCCGCTGCGCCGCACCGCCGCCACCAGCCGTTTGCGCACATCGCCGCCCGCCAGGCCGGTCGGGGCCTCGTGGCGCCAGGCAAGGACCTCCCCGCCGATGCCGGACAGTGCGAGCAGCAGCTTCTGCGCCGTCCGCCGGCCGTCGGCGCTTTCGACCGCGAGGCCGATCTGCAGGGCGTCCTCGCGCCAGGCGTCGGCGGCAGGTTTGCTTTGGTGGTGGTCCTGGTCGCGCGCCACCACCGCCAGGTAGAGGTGGCGGTCGTCGAGCTGCACCGCCGCGCGCAGGGACAGGTCGGCCGGGCCGCGCCAGCGGCCGGGGGCGATCTCGATGCGCTCGGCGCGGTCGCTGACCGTGAACAGTTCGAGCGGCCATTCGCCCGCGGCCCCGTCGATGGCCGGTGCCGGCTGGGCGCGGCGGGCGTGGAGGGTGGCGAGGGCGCTCGGCAGGGGCAGCAGGGCGACCGCGCCGCCGGCGGTGGTCAGGCGTGCGCCCAGCGCCGCGCCCGCCGGGGCCGGGCCGGTGTCGCGCAGGAACACCGCCTCGGTGCCGGCCGACGCCGCCAGGGTCAGGGCCTGGCGCTGGATCGGGCGTCCGTCCGCGAGCAGCTCCAGGGTCACCGGCTGGACGCCGGTGGTGCGGTTGGCCAGGCGCAGGCGGGCGAGCTGCACCGGTGCGGGGGCGAGCGCCTCCGCCGCCACCGCGGCCAGCACCGGCAGGGTGCGGGTGGCGACGATGCGCCCGTCCTGATGCCGTTCCGCCAGCCAGGTGCCGGCTGCGAGGTCGGCGGGCAGGCGGCGGTCGGGGCCCAGGCGGCGCTCCTCGGCCCCGCGCCGCAGCAGCAGGGTGCCCTCGCCGGGCAGCACCTCGCCGGCGATGGTCGCCGCCAGGGTCGCCGGGCCGCCGCCCCAGCCGGGCTGGGCGGCGGGCGCCACTCCCAGCAGGTAGGTGGGCAGGTCGTCGAGCTCCAGCGCGAGCACCCCCTCGCGCCGCGGCAGCGGCTGCGGGCGGCCGACGGCGTCGTAGCGCACGGTGGCGGCGTCGCCGGGCAGGCGCACGGCATGGCGGGCGCCGTCGCGGCTCCACAGCGCCCACAGCAGGCGGTCGCCGCGCTGGAAGGCGTAGCCGAGCGCGCCCTCGCCGAGGTGGTCGAGGCGGCCGAGGCTGCGGGTGCCCTCCAGCAGCCGGGTCATGAAGGCGGTGCCGGCGAAGATCGGCTTGGGCGCCACCCGCACCGGCCCGAAGGCGGGGGTGGGGTAGTCGAGGTTGTAGAACAGGCCCCAGCCGTTGGTGTCGTGGTCGCCGAGGTAGAACAGCCAGGTGGCGTCCACCCCTTCGCCCAGGGTGATGAGGTGGCCGCGCAGGAACCAGGCCAGCTCCTGGCGCAGCACCGCCGGGTCCTGGGCCGGGCGGCGGCCGAACCAGTTGGTGCCCCATTCGGTGTTGTGGATCGGCGCCTGCGCCCCCAGGTGGGTGCGGCCGAGCGCCACCAGGCGCTGCACCTGCCCGACCAGGCCGCCCTGTTCCGGCGACACGTTCATCGGCACATGGTAGGTGTGGGTCAGCAGCCCGTCGAGGTGGCGGGCCAGGCCCTTGGGCAGCAGGCGGTCGAGGTGGTCGTTGCCGGTGGCCAGCACGCCGTAGTTGGGCCCCAGCAGCAGGCCGTCGGGGTCGTTGGCGCGGATGGCGGCGCGCGCCACCTCGTACATGCGGATGAACTCCTCGTCGCTGCCCTTCCAGTGCCAGTCCGGTTCCCAGTGCAGCTGGTACCAGTTGCGGCGCATGGCCGGGAACAGCCCGCGCCGGCGCGCCGCCTGCTCGGCGGCGATGCGTCCGACCAGGGTGGCGAAGGCGGTCCAGTCGCCGGGGGGGTATTGGCCGGTCTCGTTCCTGCCGCCCGCCGGCGCGCCGGTGGACCGCAGCCACGGCGGCACCCCGCACAGGTCGATCAGCGGCAGCAGGTCGTGGGCGGCCAGGTGCGAGCCGTTGCGGCGGTGCTGCTCCGGGTCGAGCACCGGCTTGAAATCGTCGAGGGCCTTGGGCGCGAGGTCGCCCAGGCGGCGGCTGAGGTAGACCCAGCGGTTGCCCACCTGCGGGTAGAGGGCGAAGGGATCGCCCTGCAGATGCACCCCGCTGGTGGTGAAGGCGGTGCCCTGGATGCCGAAGCGCGCCGCATCGGGGGTGGCCGGCGCGAGCGGCGCCAGCACCGGCAGCACGCCGTAGGCGAAGCTGCCGGCGGGCCGGGTGCCCGCCGCCGGCAGCTCGCGGCCGGCGCGGCGCAGGGCCAGGCGCAGGGCGAAGGCGCCGGGGCCGAGGTCGCCGGGGGCGATGGTGCCGGCGGCCTGCCCGCCGGCGCCGCCCACCGCGCTCTCGCCGCTGGCCAGCACCGCGCCCAGGTGGTCGCGCACCGACCATTCCAGCACCTCGTCGGCGGCCAGCGGGCCGCGCGCGCTCCAGGCGATGCGCACCTCCTCGTCGGGGGCGAACAGCGCGGTACGCGGGTGGGCGGTGGCCTCGGCCGCCAGCACGGGGGCGTCCTCGGCGGCGGTGAGGCCGGCGACGACCAGCCCCAGGGCGGCGAGCAGAGGAAGACGTGCCATGGCGGGCCTCAGTACCAGAAGATGTGGCTCAGGCTGGTGTTGGCCGGCATGTCAGCGCGGCGGATCTCGCTGTGCAGGTCCTGGAACACCACGTTCATCTGGCTGCGGTGCGGGAACAGCTCCTGCGCCACCGAGCCGGCGGTGGCGTTGATGTGGAAGTTCCAGCCTTCGCCCACCAGCATGGACTGGGTGGCGGAACGCACGCCGTTGCGCGCCCGCGGGCTGGTGGCGGCGAAGCCGGTGGCGGACCAGCTGCTGAGCACGTAGCTCTGGCGCACGGCGGTGGCCGAGGCGCGCGCCGTCAGCGGGCAGGCGAACACCGAGGAGCGGTAGCGCACGTCGTCGTAGGCGCGCTCCATCACCAGCTCCCAGATCGGCTTGCGGTTCCAGCAGTCGCTCATGCCGACGACGTCGGTGACCACCGGCGGGTACATGCCCTCCCACTCGTCGGCATATGAGTGGAGCGCGATGCCGACCTGGCGCTGGTTGTTGCTGCAGGCGGTGGCGCGGGCCTGGTCGCGCACCATCGCGATCGCCGGCATCAGCATCCCGGCCAGGATCGCCACGATGGCGACCACCACCAGCAGCTCGATCAGGGTGAAGCCACGGCTGCGGAGCGCGCTGGTCATGTCCTCAGCCTACGCCGCGGCGTTTCCCGCGTCCATGCCGGATCGCACGAATGATGTGCGCAATCCTCTCGGGGTTTGCCGGCTGCGTCCCGGCCTCCAGGATGGCCCGCCAGCCCCGGGATCGCCATGCCGCTCCGCCGCCTCGCCGCCCTCATCCTCATCCTCTGCCTCGGCCTCGCCGCCGCCGAGGAGCCCGCCGCCCCGCTCTGGGACCTCGATGCGCTTGGCGCCGCGCCGCCGACCTGGCCGGCGGAGGGATTCAGCGCCGAAGGCGTGCGCGCGCTGTTCTACCAGGGCGTGCCGTTCAAGGGCGCGCCCACCCGGGTGTTCGCCTGGATCGGGCTGCCCCAGGTCCCGCCCGGCACGCGGGTGCCGGCGATGGTGCTGATCCACGGCGGCGGCGGCACCGCCTTCGACAACTGGGTGCGGCGCTGGACCGCGCGCGGCTACGCCGCCATCGCCATGGACACCTGCGGGGCGCTGCCGCGCAAGGAGGTCAAGGACGGCAAGGAGGGCAAGGGCTGGGTGCGCAATCCCCAGGGCGGTCCCGGCGGCTGGGGCGGCTTCGGCCAGATCGACCAGCCGGCCGGCGATCAGTGGGCCTACCACGCGGTGTCGGCCGCCATCCTCGCCCATTCGCTGATCCGCTCGCTGCCCGAGGTCGATCCCGCGCGCACCGGGGTGTGCGGCATCTCGTGGGGCGGCTACCTGACCTGCCTGACCGCGTCCAACGACCAGCGCTTCCAGCTCGCCATCCCGGTCTACGGCTGCGGCTTCACCACCGAGCACACCTTCGCCAAGAACGTCACCGACCTCGGGCCGGAGCGGGCGGCGCGCTGGATGGCCTGGTGGGATCCGTCGTCCTACCTCGCCCGCGCGGCGATGCCGATGTGCTGGGTGACCGGCAGCAACGACTTCGCCTACACCCTCAACGCCCTGCAGAAGTCCTACCGCCTGCCCAGCGGGCCGCGCACCCTCGCCATCCGCCTGCGCATGCCGCACGGGCACGGCGACGCCGGCGAGGCCCCGGCCGAGATCTTCACCTTCGCCGACAGCATCCTCAAGGGCGGCGAGCCCCTGGCGCGCATCACCGGCCAGGGCAGCGCGGACGGGCAGGCCTGGGCCAGCGCCGCCGGGCGGCGGCCCTTCGCCAGGGCCGAGCTGAACTGGACCTGCGACCGCGGGCTGTGGCCGCAGCGCAAGTGGGAGTCGCAGGCGGTGGCGATCGACGCCGCCGGGCGCGCCGCCGCCCCGCTGCCGGCGGGGGCGACGGTGTGGTACTTCAATTTCTTCGACGATCGCGGCTGCGTGGTGAGCAGCGAGCACGAAGAGGCGCCGGAGCGCTGAGCGGGTCCTCGCGCCGCCCGGTGCCGCCCTGGCCGTCGCGGTAGGCTGCGGGGGTGCGGCCGATGCGGCGGGTGAACACGTGGGTGAAGGCGAAGCGGTCGGCGAAGCCGCAGGCCGCCGCCACCGCGTCGATGCCCAGCTCGCCGGCCAGCAGCAGGTCGCAGGCCAGGCCCAGGCGGCGGTCGATCAGGTACTGGCGCGGCGAACGCCCGGTGCTGCTGCGGAAGAGCAGGGCGAAGCGCGCCAGCGACAGCCCGCACAGCCGCGCCAGCAGGGCGTTGGGCAGGGCGGCGGCGGGGTCCGCGTCGATGCGCTCCAGCGCCGGGCGCAGGCGGTCGTCGGCCGCCGCCGGCTGCAGGCGGGCGCGCTGCGCGGGGGCCAGCCCGCCGAGGGCGAGGGCGAAGCCCGCCAGCGCCATCGCCTGGGCATCGACCAGCACGTCCAGGTCGTCGCGCACGGCCGTGCGGAAGCGCTGGCGCAGGGCGGTGCAGGCGGCCTCCAGCCGGCGGTCGGGTTGCAGGCGCAGGGGGGCGGGGAACAGCTCCGCCAGGGCGGCGGCGGGCAGGCCGACCACGTCGAAGTGCACCCACAGGTGCTCGACCCGGGTGGTGCGCCGGCCGTAGCCCAGCCACGGCGGCAGCAGCCAGGCGGCGGCGGGATCGAGCGGCAGCACGCGCCCGTCGGCCAGGTCCAGCTCGGTGCCGGCGGTGCGGTTGCGGTACAGCACCCAGTGCGGCTGCACCACCCGCGCCAAC
>JAKLKR010000193.1:0-5004 GCA_023150565.1 Planctomycetota bacterium | reverse complement strand
ACCACTCGTCGATGTGGCCGCTGCCGGCCTGGAGCACGCGCAGCTGCAGCCCGGAGCGCAGCGGGCCGCGGGCGGGGAAGCTGCGGTTGCGGATGTCGTCCTGCCAGGCCATCGCCGCTGGTCATGGGCGGCGGGGCCGGGGCTGTCAACCGCGCCGCCTGAACCCGGTTACAATGGCGTGCGTTGCATAGGGTACGGGCGAGGACTAGGGTCTGCGCCGACCGCCTCCGGCCAGGGACTAAGAAACCGTGCATGACGCCGTAGATCAGGACGTGGACGCACCCGCCGCCGTCGCCTCGCCTCCGGAATCCGATCTGGAGCTGCTCGGCCGCTTCCTGGAGCAGGCCGAAATGGACTCATTCGCCGCCCTCGTCGATCGCCACCAGGGCGACCTGCTGCGCCTGGCCCACGCCATCACCCACGACGCCGGCGCCGCCGAGGATGCGGTGCAGGAGGCCTTCCTGCGCCTGTGCCGCGATGGCCGCGCGCTCGCCGCCAGCGCCGGCGGGCGCACCGGCCTGGGCGGCTGGCTGTGCACGGTGGTGCGCAACCACAGCCTCGACCACCTGCGCCGCCGGCGCGCCGCCCCGCTGCCGGCCCAGGTGCGCCAGCCCACCCCGCCCGCCGGCACCCCCGCCGACGACGCGCAATTGCTATGGGCGGCGGTGGCCGGCCTGCCGCCGCTGGAACGTGCCGCGGTGGTGCTGCGCTACCGCGACGGCCTCGATTACCGCACGGTGGGCGAGCGCCTGGGCAAGAGCGTGTCGCACGTCGGCGTGATCCTGCACCAGGCCCTGGGCCGGCTGCGCGCCCACCCCGGGCTGCGCCTGGAGGCGGCGCCATGAGCCCCGATCCCGCCGCCCTGCTCACCGCCTATGCCGATGGCGAACTGGATGCCGAGGCCGCCGCCGCGGTCGAGGCCGCCCTCGCCGCCGATGCCGGGCTGCGCGCCCAGCTGGCGCAGATCCGCAGCCTGCAGGGCACCCTGCGCGGGCTGCCGGCCGCGCCGGCGGGGTTGCGTCCTGAACTGCGCAAGCACCTGCTGGAACAGGTGGCGTGGGAACGGACTTCGCGGCCGCGGCCGGCGCTGGAACCAGGGCGCTCCTTCCTGGGCCGCAACTGGCTAGGCCTGGCGGTGGCGGCGCTGCTGCTGGTGGTGGTCGCGGGGATGATGCTTCCGAGCCTCTCCGTTGTCCGCCAATCGGCGAGAAAATCTGCGGATTATGCACAATTCAGTTTCCCTACCGGACAGCAGGCCGAGCGCCTTTCTGCCCCTTCGGCTGGAAGTGCGGAATCCAGCATGGACTCGCTGGCGCCCGGCGTGGCTATGCGGAAGCAGGAATCGAGCCGCGAGCGTGTTGACCGTCAGGCCGGAGATGAGAAGGAAGTGGTCCGCTTGGCCCAGAACGGGATCGCTGTTGAGGTTGACGAAGAGACGGGCGCCGCCCCCGCTGGTGGGGCCAGCGCCCTTGAGCCGGCTTATTCGCCAGTCAGGCAGGAACGGGCCAAAGCGCACCACCTGACCGTCACCGTGACGTCGGGGGGGATGAACAACAAATCGGACGACAACGAGCCGAGAGTTGCCCAGGTTGGCCGCCTTGCCGGTATTCCAGAAAACCGAAACGCGCAGGGGCCGGTCGAGGATGATCGCAAGGAGTCATTGGTCGCCGCCAAGTCCAAGGCCGACCGTCCCGCGTCCGAGGCTTTGAAGAAAGGCGCCGCCAAGGACAGGGAGCGCAAGGCCCCGGCGGAAACAGATGGCAGCGGCGCCATCGGCCCCTTCGCCTACGATGGCAAGGCCAAGCGCCCCGCCCCCGCCAAGCCGGCAGCCCCGGAGCAGGAATTGCAGAAGGGCGTCAAGGCCGCCGAATCCAAGCCCCGCCACCTGGACCTTCCGCTCCAGCCCGCCCTCGCCCCCGCCGCACTCGCCGCCCAGCTGGCCAATGCCGTCCCCGGCCCGCTGCTGGCCGGGGACGGGACCGAGCGCCTGGCCAACCTGGTCGAGGCTTACCGCCTGCCGCTGCAGCTGGCGCCCGGCAGCGAGCTGCCGCTGGCCCGCCTGCAGGCGCTGCCGCCCGCCGCCGGCCTGAGCGCCGGCGAGCAGGTGCTGCTGCTCGCCAACCGCGCCGGGCTCCAGGTCGCGCCCGCCAACGGCCGGCTGGCCCTGGGGGCGGTGCCGGTGGCGCTCGACCCCACCGACCGCCTCGGGCTGGAGCCGGCGCAGTTCGCCGCCGCCTTCGGCACCCCGCCGATGGCGGTGGTGGCGCGCGATGCCCGCCTGACCTTCGCCCTCGACGCCGACACCGCCAGCTTCGCGCGCGCCCGCGCCGAGCTGGAGCGGGGGACGCTGCCCGACCCCGCGGCGATCCGCCCAGAACACTTCGTCAACGCGGTGCCCGGCGGCTATCCCCCGCCCCAGGGCGGCGAGGCCTTCGCGCTCTATGCCGAGGCCGGCCCGTCGCCCTTCGCGCGCGGCGCCCTGGCGCGGCGCAGCGCGCTGGTGGCGGTGGGGGTGGTGGGGCGTGCGCCCGCCGCCGGCGAGCGCCGCGCCCTGCACCTGGTGGTGGCGGTCGACGCCTCCGGCTCGATGGCTGCGCCCGGCGCCCTCGAGCGCGCCCGGCGCGCCTTCGCCGGCCTGGTGCCGCGCCTGGGGCGCGACGACCGGGTGGCGGTGGTGGCCTTCGGCGAGCGCGCCCGGGTGGTGCAGCCGGCCATCGCCGGCGACCAGCACCAGGCCATCCTCGCCGCCCTCGCCGGCATCGTCCCCGCTGGCGCCACCAACACCGCCGAGGGCCTCGCCCTCGCCTGCCAGGTCGGGCGCGAGCTGGCCGCCCCCGGCTGCGAGCTGCGCGTGGCGCTGGTGACCGATGGCGCCGCCCTCGCCGGCCCCGACGAGGCGGCGGCGCGCGAGCGCGTGGCCGGCCTCAAGGCCGCCGGCGGCAGCCTGCTCATCCTCGGGGTGGGCGAACGCGCCGCCGATGGCCGCGCCCTCGACGAGCTGGCGCGCGCCGGCGACGGCCAGCAGGTCTACCTCGGCAGCGATGACGAGGCCGAGCAGGCCGCCGGCGGGGTGCTGCTGCCCGAGCGCCTGGCCATGCTCGCCCGCGACGCCAAGGCCCAGGTGACCTGGAACCCGGAGCGGGTCACCCATGCCCGCCTGGTGGGCTACGAGCGCCGCCGCCTCGACCACGCCGCCTTCCGCGACGACCGCGTCGACGCCGGCGAGATCGCCGCCGCCACCACCGTCACCGCGCTGTTCGAGGTGGTGCTGGCCGAGGGCGGCAGCGGGCCGCTGGGCACCGCCGCGGTGCGCTACTACGACACCCGCCTGGAGGCGGTGCGCGAACTCGCCTGCCCGCTGCCGGGCGCCATCCTCGCCCCCGCCGCCAGCGCCCGCCTGCGCACCCTCGCCTGCGCCGCCGAGCTGGCCGAGCAGCTGCGCGGCTCGTGGTGGGCGAACGTGCGCCCCACCCGCTTCCGCGCCATCGCCGCCGCCTGCGATGGGCTTCCCCCGCCCGCCGACCGCATCGCCGCCATGGCCGTCCAGGCCGAACGTCTGCGCCCCCTGCCCGAGGTCCTGCCATGAAGTTGCTCCCCCTGGCCGCCCTGCTGATCCTGGCCGCGGTCGGATCCGCATCGTGGGCCGCCGAGGCGCCCACCCCGCCGCCGCTGGTCTATGTGCCCTACGACAAGGTGCCGGCCGCCGATCCCAAGGCGGCGAGCGTGCTGCTGCCCTACGAGGAGTTCCGCCGCTTGTGGGAGGCCTCGCAGCGCCCGCTGGGCGAGCCCGGCAAGCCGCCCACCGGGGCCGCCCTCACCACCTTCGAGCTGAGCGGGGCGGTGAGCGGCGAACGCGCGCTGCTGCGTCTGAGCGGCAGCGCGGTGGCCTTCGCCCCCGGCTGGTCGTCGGTGGCGCTGCCGCCCGGCCTGCTGGTGGCCGAGCTGAAGGGCGAGGACGAGCGCCTGGTGCTGGAGCGCAACCCGGCCGGCGACGGCCTGCTGCTGCACCTGCCTGGCCCCGGCACCTGGCGCTTCACCGCCGAGGTCGCCGCCCCGGTGGCGCGCGATGCCGCTGGCGGGCGCGCGTTGGAACTGGCGCTGCCCAACGCCGGCGGCGGCCGCCTCGACCTGCTGCTGCCCGAGGCCGGCGCCGAGCTGGCGGTGGCGCCGGCGTTGGCGGTCGACACCAGGCCCGAGGCCGGCGGCACCCGCGTGCGCGCGGTGGTGGGCGGCCAGGGCGCGATCAAGATGACCTGGCGCGCGCCGGTGGCGGCCGCCGCCGGCGAGGCGCTGGTGCTGTGCGACAGCCGCACCACCGTGACCGTGGGCGAACGCTCGCTGGCGGCCGAGGTCGCGCTGGCGCTCACCATCCTGCGCCGTCCCTTGGCCGACCTGGCGCTGCGGCTGCCCGCGGGGGTGCAGGTGCTGGCGGTCGAGGCCCCCGGCCTGCGCACCTGGGAGGTGGCGGGCGACGAGCTGCGCCTGCACGCGCGCGAGCCGCGCGAGGGCGCGCTGCCGGTGCGCCTGCGCCTGGAGCGCCTGCTGCCCGCCGCCGCCGGCGCCACCCGCGCGCTCGACTGGGCCACGCCCCTGGTGAGGGGGGCGGAACGCCAGACCGGCCTGCTCGCGCTGCGCGGCGACGATGGGCTGGCGCTGGCGGTGGCCGGGCACGACGGCCTGGCCCAGGTCGACCCACGCGAGGCCGGGGCCGAGGGCGCCGCGGCGGCCTTCCGCTTCCTCTCGCCGCCGCCGCCGCTCGCCTTCACCGTGCAGCGGCTGGAGCCGGACCTGCGCGTGCAGCTGCACCAGCTGGTGCGCCTGGCCCAGGACGAGACCCGCATCGAGGTGGTGGCCGAGCTGGCGGTGCGCCGCGCCGGGGTGTTCGCCCTGAGCGCGCCCCTGCCCGCGGGCTGGGAGCTGGTGGACGCCGGCGGGCTGGCGATCGACGACGCCCGGGTGGTGGGCGAGGGCGCCGCGCGCCGGCTCGAACTGGCGCTGCGCGCC
>JAKLKR010000192.1 GCA_023150565.1 Planctomycetota bacterium | reverse complement strand
GGCCAGGCGCAGGCGCGCACGTCGACCCAGGCCGCCGCCTTCTCGTCCCACACCCTGGTCTGGTCGCGGCCGCGGGTGCGGTAGGCGAGGTAGACCTTGTCCTGCGCGATGCGCGGCGGCACCCCGTCCTTGAACCAGCGCGCATAATAGGCGGTGGCGTCGAGCGCCGCCTCGTCGCGGTCGACCCGGCCCACCGGGCCCTCCCAGGTGAAGGGCATGAGGTTGCTGTCCTCGGCGTAGTCGTTCCAGGTCACGATCTCGACGAAGTCGGCGCCATCGCGGATCAGGCCCTCCCACATCGCGCCGTAGCCGGCGAGGCCGCGGAAGTCGCGCAGGTTGGGGCTGTTGTAGGCCGGGCACGCCCCGGCGAGGAAGTACTTGCCGAGCATCAGGGTGCCGCGCCGGCCGGCGGCGTTGCTGCGCACCAGGTCGCCCACGGTGCCGTCGCAGGTGAAGTTGAACAGCCCGTCGAAGTGCTCGGCGCCGGCGAGGTGGCGCACCACCGTCTCCAGGCTCCAGGCCATGGCGTGCCGCCCGGCGTCGCTGCTGCGCGGGATGAGCAGCGGCGCCCCGCCATCGCGCGCCAGCTCCGCCATCGCCCCGGCGTACTGCCCGGGGGTGCCGGCATAGCCCGACAGCACCGGCCGGCCGCCGATGCGCCACAGGTTGGGATGGCCGGCGAAGCGCCGGTGCATGTCGGTGAGCTGGCGCACCGGGTCCTTGCTGATGCCCTCGCAGGCGAAGTCCGGCGACATCACCAGGCGGAAACCGGTGCCCAGCTCCTGCGCAGCGGCGAAGATCGCCTCGGCGTTGGTGACGTAGCGGCTCTTGGAGCCGTCGGGCTTCAGCCACTCGCCGCAGTTGAGCACGAAGCCGTCGATGCCGTGGGTCTGGGCGAGCAGGATCTCGCGCTTGTAGAACGCCGGCGGCGAACTGAAGCACACCATGTAGTGGGCGAACACCAGGCGTTCGGCCGGCGGGCGCGCGGGGACGGCGGGCTCCGCGGCGGCGGCGGCGAGCGACAGGGCGACGGCGGCGGCCATGGCGGCGATCCGGTTCATGGGGTGGTCCTGGGGGTGGGGGCCAGCAGTTCGAGCGAGAGGGAGGAGATGCGCGCATGGCCGCCGCCGGTCCCGCCGGCGGCATCGGCGATCACCAGCAGGCGCGCGCCGGGGGTGCAGTCGAGCGCCGCCTCCAGCGCGGCCTCGTCCTCGCCCGGGCGCAGCACGCGCTCGGCGGCGATGGCGCCGGCGGGATCGCGCAGCGACAGGCGCAGGGCGTCGCCGGCGGCGCCGGCGCGCAGCGCCAGGCGCACCCGCCCGGCCACCGGACTGGTCCAGCCGAGGGCGATCAGCGCCTCGCGGCGCGGGCGCATCTCGAAATGCCAGGGGCCGTCGGCGCCGGTGCGGTTCCAGCAGGTCCAGCCGTGGATCTGCTTCCACTGCGGGTCCTGGGAGGGCGACAAGTGGGCGAACGGCCCGGTGTAGGGCGTGCTCGGCGCGGCGTGCGGGCAGGGCAGGAAGGCGCCGGCCCGCCCGTCCTCGGCGAAGGCGGCATGGCGATACAGGTAGCTCCACACCGGCATCCCCTGCTGGTCGTGGTCGGGGTTGAAGCTGGCCTTGCGCGCCGGGATGGCGCCCAGATCCCAGGTGAAGCCGGGGGCATAGACCGGGTCGGGACGGGTGGGGTCCTTGCGCTGGCGGCAGGATTCCCGCAGCGTGCGCCCGGCCCCCCACGGGTCGCTGGCGGGGTCGAGCTGGGTGCGCGCGCCCTGGTCGAGCCAGCGCTTCTGCCAGTACATCTCGAACCAGTCCGGCAGGCCGTCGCGGTCGCAGTCGCCATATTCGCCGATGCGCAGCGGCGGGGTGAAGCCGAAGTCGGCCGCCCACTGGGCGTCGTGGTCGCTGGAGATGGCGTAGATGCCGTTGTCCTCGCGGAAGGGCTCCGCCGCCACCGGTTCGGGCGACTCCAGGCGCAGCGCCACCACGCCGTCGCGCACCAGTTCCACCGCCACCGGTCCGGGAACCAGCGGGAAGCGCTCCACCACCAGGCCGGCCGCCAGCGGGCGCTCCGCTCCCCGCCCGGGCAGACGCAGGGAGGCGGGGGCGGTGAGCAGGGCCACCACCTCGATCTCACCTGCGGCGCTGCGCCGCGAGCGGAAGGGGAAGGTGGTGGCCCCGGCGGGATAGCGGCGGAAAGACACCATCGCCCAGTCGCGCTGCGGCACCGGCTCGCGGCCGCTCTTCCACCAGGCGGCATAGTGGGCGTTGAGCGCGGTCAGGGCGTAGTTGGTCTGGTAGCCGGGGGCGAGGTTGGTGTTCTCGCCATAGTCGTTCCAGGTCACGAATTGGATCAGCGCGGAGCGGGTGGCGATGGCCTGCTCCCAGCGCGCGCGCAGCCCTGCGGTGCCGTCGCCGGCTTCCAGCGAGCCGAGCATGTTCTCGTACTGGTACCACAGCGGCTGGCTCCATTCCGCCCCGGCGGCGGTCACCGCCGCCGCCACCCCGGCGCGCTGGTCGCGCGGGATCTCGCTGTCGAGGAAGACCCCCACGGCGCCGAAGTTCCTGGCCATGAAGGCGACGTAGTCGGCGAAGGGCGCCGGCTGCTGCGGCTTGGCGTGGTGGCCGTAGTGCGCCAGGCAGTAGTGGATGAACAGCGGGGTGCCCGCCCGGCGTTCGACCTCGCGGTAGGCGTCCACCGTCTTCTGCCATTTCTCCGGCCCCTCGGGCAGGGCCTTCATGGCGGCGTCCTGGCGGATGGCGTAGGACGAATAGCCGAAGATCAGCGGCCTGCCCTGGCGCCGGGCCAGGTTGGGGCTGTTGCCGTGCCGCTGGATCAGCCAGGCCACCGCCTCGGCCACCGCCGCGGTGTTGTCGCCCGGGACGTCGCGGTTGGCGGGCAGGCACGAGCAGTCGATGCAGATGGTGAGCTGGAACGGCAGCCGAGCCGCCTCGGCGGCGGCGAAGAGGGCGTCGAGGGTGGCCTTGGCGCCGTTGTCGCCGGCCCAGGCATCCATCGCGAAGCCGTCGACCCCGGCGCGCAGGGCGCGGCGGATCTCCAGCTCGGCGCTGGCCTGGGGGCTGAGGTCGGCGCCGTCGGGCACCAATGGCCAGTTGCGCGTGCGCCCGCCCAGCGCGGTGGCCATGTCGGCGGCATCGTGGCGCAGGGCGGCCTGCTCGCGGCGGTGGTGGGCGGTGGCGCCGCGCCCGGCCGGAAAGCAGCCCATGTAGTGGGCGAAGAGCTGGCGCGGCGGCTCGCCCTCGGCGGCGGCGACCGCCCCGGCGAGCATCAGTGCGAAGGCGATGGCGAGAACCGCACGAAGCAGCGGACGCCCCCCTGGGACCGCCGGGATCCAACCCGGCAATTCGAGCCGTTCCAACTGCCGGGCTGGAGCCCGGCGCTCCCAGGGAAGAGCTGTCTGCCAGCGCGTGCCGGCAAGAGCATGGTACCAGCGACGCATGGGGATCCCCTTCAGTGGTTGTTCCAGGGCTGGAACAGCCAGGACGGCCGCGCCAACACCTGCTCGCGGGTGAGCGCTTCGCCGTGGCCGTCGAGGAAGGACATGGCGGTGCGCTGGCGGTGCCAGTAGCCCAGCTCGCTGTCCGACGCCCATCCCCAGGCGCCATCCGAGCCGCCCCACAGCGAGGTCCCGCGCGAGCACGCCCACAGCCCCTGGCCGCTGCTGTCGCGGAAGGCGGTGATCATGAACTGCACCGGCGCACCCCACTTGGTGCCCAGCCCGTAGCAGTAGCCGATGGTGATGTTCCAGTTCGAGGTGGGGACGATGCGCGAGGCGGTGCAGCCGTCGCCCCAGCGCGCGATGCCGCGCTCGATGTAGCCCAGGCTGCCCAACACCTGGGCCAGGGGGATGCCGGTGGGCGCACCGCCGGGCAGCACCCCCTCGCGGTCGCTGGTGTACATCAGCGTGGCCAGGGTCAGCTGGCGCTTGATGCTGGCGCACGCGGTCTGGCGCGCCGCGTCGCGCACCATCGCCACCGCCGGCATGAGCATGCCGGCGAGCACCGCCACGATGGCGATCACCACCAGCAGCTCGATGAGGGTGAAGCCGCGCGCGCGCATGGCGGCCTCAGAGCGCCTGCCCGGCGACGCCCGGGCGGTGGATGGTGCCGTTGGAGGCGTCGAGGTCGACCGCGATGCGGGTGCCGTCGGCGTACTCCAGCTCATAGGCCCGCCCACCGTGGTCGCGGAAGGCGGCGAAGCCCTGCACGTGCACGTCGCGCAGCTGGCCGAAGGCGATGCCGTGCGCGGGCAGGATGCCGGCGATGGCCTGGCGGTACTCCTTGCCGGCGCCCAGCTCGCGCACCGCGATCTCGATGCCGGGGCGGGCGCCGCAGGCGAGCTGGTGGAGCATGGCGCGGCGCTGGCCGGCGGGACCGGCGACGCCGCCGTCGTCCCAGCAGCCCTGGTACAGCACCAGGCCGTGCACCGCGATCTGGTAGAAGGGCACGATGCGTTCCACCGCGCGCGCGTAGGCCGGGTCGAGGCGCGGCCGCCAGCGCAGGAAGTCGCGGTTGCAGTGCAGGTGGGCGACCTCGTCAGCGAAGGGCAGGGTGTAGGCCGGCCCCAGCTCGCACGACACCGCGCCGAACAGCCGGCGCGGGTGCGCCAGGATGCGCGCCAGCGAGCGGGCGAACTGGCGCTCGTCGGCGGGGTGGCGGGGGTCGTGGCAGCGCCACAGCCCGGTGCCCTGGGCGTCGAGGTAGTAGCAGCCGGCGAAGCCGAGGTCGCGCACCCGCTCGAAGTCGCCGGCATAGCGGTCGAGGTAGACGGTGGGGCAGACCTTGTAGGACTGGCCGCCGGCCCACAGCCCGGCCGACAGCGGCAGGCCGTGCTCGTCGCGCGCCACCACCTCGGGGTCGTAGGCCGGCGAGTTGAGGTAGACGTCGGTGACGTTGTCGTGCGGCACCACCTGGTAGCCCAGGCCGGTGCAGGTGGCGATCAGGGCGCGCAGCCCGGCCTCGCCGCCGAATGCCGGCTCGATGGGGAAGCGCTGGGGATAGGCGCCGTCGTGGCCGCCGGTGTTCCAGCCCACCAGGGTGATCACCGCCTTGGCCACCCCGGCGGCGTGCAGCGCGCGCACCATTCCCTCGGACTCGGCGAAGGTGGCGCAGCTGGCGAGCGCGCCGGAACCGTCGGCGCGGAAGGGCGTCTTCTGGCCGTGGAAGATCTTCACCCGCATGGCCTCGGCGGCGTAGGCCAGCACCGGGTTGGCCAGGCGGCGCGCCAGCGGCACCACCCCGCGCCGCTCGACCAGGTAGTCGCGGTAGGCCAGCGCCAGGGTGGGATACGCGGCCCCCGGCCAGCGCCGCAGCAGCAGGCGCAGGGTGTCCTGCGGCAGCACCTCGCCATGGCCGTGGCGCACGCCGAACACGGTGCGGATGGCGCTGGTGCCGGCCCCGTCCAGCGCGGCCTCGACGAAGGCGTGGAAGTCGCCCTGGTCGACCACGCCCAGCACCGCGTCGTCCTCCGCCACCAGGGCGAAGCAGTTCAGCACCGAGAACTTCTCCCACTCCTCCTGCGCCATGTAGACGCGGTCGCGGATGCAGGCGGCGGCCTGCCCGGCGAGCGGCACCAGGGCGCCGGAATAGCTCGGCATGAGGAAGTGCCCGCCCGCCGCCGAACGGCGCTCGATCAGCCGCGGCAGCGGCGCCAGGTCGAGCAGGCGCACCCCGGTGCCGCGCGTCTCGACCACCGCGCCGACGTCGATCTCGACCGCCAGCCAGGGGCCGTCCTCGGCCAGCACCAGGGGCACCAGCAGGCCGGTGGAGGGGCTGTGCAGGGTCAGGCGCACCCGCCCGTCCGCCGCCTGCACCTCGCTGGCGGCGAAGTCGGCCACCACCTGGCGGCGGCGCTCGGGGCGGTTCCACACCGTGGCCTGCAGGGCCTGGGCGGGATCGATGACGAAGCCGGCGGCGGCGATGCGCTGGTCGGGCAGCAGGTTCATGGCTTCTCTCCGCAGCTGCGGCCGGGCACCAGCACGGCGCGCACCGGCTGGCGGGTGTACGGGGTGCCGGCGATGCCGGCCTGGATCTCGCCCACCACCGCGGCGGCGAAGTGGTCGGGGTCGACCTCCAGGCGGGTCAGCGGCAGGTGGCAGAAGATCTCGACCCCCTTGTTGGCGTGGCTGATCAGCGCCACCTGGTCGCCGAGGCCCAGGCCACTCTGCAGCAGGGCATAGATCGCGCCGCGGGTCAGGCCGTCGCACAGCGAGGCGATGGCGTCGGGGAGGCCTTCGGTGCCTGACAGCAGGCGCAGGGTGGCGGCATGGCCGCTGGCCTGGATCTCGTCGGTGGTGACCACCCGCACCCGCGCCGGACCGCAGCCCGCACGCGCCACGATCGCCTCGGCCTGGCGCTGCACCGAGGCATTGGTGCCGCTGTTGAGATCGGGATCGTTGCGCAGCACGGCGATGTCGCGCCGGCCCAGGCGCAGCAGGTGGATCAGGGCCTGTTCGAGCAGATCGGTCTCGTCGATGGCGAGCGGGCACAGGCTGTGGGGCACCGGGCAGGTGGTGGTCAGCCAGTCCTTGATCAGCCGGTTGGAGCAGAACTCGATCACCGCCCGCACCGTGCCGTCGGCGACATGGCCCTGCAGGTCGTGGAAGGCGCGGTCGGCCTCCGCGCGCTCGGTGCTGATGTAGTGGCGGTGCTCCCAGCCGGCGGCGGCCAGGTGGCGGGTGATGCGGTCGAACAGAAGGTTGAAGAAGGCGCGGTCGAGGCGCGCGAAGTTGTTCTCGCCGAAGACCACGGCGATGGCGCGCCCGGCCACCCCCTTGCGCACGAAGGTGCCGGCGCCACGCCGGCGCTCGAGCAGGCCGCGGCGGGTGAGCAGGGCGAGGGCGGTCTGCACCGTCTCCGGGTTGACCTGGAACTCGCCCGCCAGCTCGGCGGTGGTGGGCAGGCGCGCGCCCGCCGCCAGGCGGCCGTCGAAGATGCGCTCCTCGAAGTGGCGGGCGATCTGCAGGTAGATGGGGGATTCGCGGAGGAGCATGATATACGGCTCTTGTTGGTGTTACCATATTGAGCCGTATTACTTTTTCAAGAAGTCCCTGATTGTGCTCCTTGATGGCGCAGTCGATGGTACGGAGTTGATGGTTAAACATCTAAATACCAACGTCTTGTGCGCCGGGAGGGTCGAGCGCCAGCTCGACCGCTTGAGCCATGGTCGAGCTGGCGCTCGACCCTCCCGGCATGGACTAACCCGCGGATGAATGCTGGAGCTGTTGCAACCCGTTGTGCGCCAACCATCAACTGCCAACGGCAGGTTGGCGGACGTTGGTTCAGCGCGGATATGGCGTGATGGCGAAGCGGCCGGGCAGCTCCCAGGCCGCGCCGGGGCCGAACCAGGTGGCGTAGAGGCCCTGGTAGCGGCCGCTCTCCCACAGCGCGATGAGGGCGTGGTTGACCGCCTTGCGCAGCTTCGACTGGTTCTCGGCCACGGCGATGGCGTAGGGCTCGACGGTGAAGGGCTCGCCCGCCAGGCGCAGGGCGCCGGCGGACTGGCGCACCAGGCCCAGCAGCAGGATGCGGTCGCACACCGCCGCCTGGGCGCGTCCGGAGGCCACCGCGGCGGCCAGCCCGGCCACCGTCGGCACCGCCTCGACCCGGCAGTCGGGGGCGGCCTGCTTCACGTAGTAGGACCCGGTCGAGCCCTTCACCGCCGCCACCGTGGCGCCGCCCAGGTCCTGGTAGGTCTGGATCGCCGAGCCCTGCGCCACCAGCAGCGCCTGGCCGTCCTGGAAATAGGGGATGGTGAAATCCACCCGCCGCTCGCGGTAGCGGGTTTGGGTCATGGCGGCGATGACCAGATCGACGGCGCCGGATGCGACCTGGTCGCGGCCGCTGTCGGCGGTCACCGGCACCAATTCGACCTTGGCGATGTCGAGTTCGCCGGCCAGGGCGTTGGCCACGTCGATGTCGAAGCCCACCAGCTGGCCGGGTGAGCAGCAGCAGGGCGGCGAGGACGAGGATGGAGCGCATGGCGGGTCCGGCGGGGAAGGAGGGCATGGGTGTCGGCCTAGTGCGCAGGGCGCCGCTGCTTGATCGAACCGTAGCGCAGCTGGTTGCACTTCTGCATCTTGGCCCCCAGGGCCTCGTCGTCGCCGCGCTTGTCGGCCAGCACGCCATAGGCCTGCAGGGCGACGGTGAAATAGACCTCGGCCTGGGCATAGAGGTCGTCGCGCTGGCTGGAATTGCCGGCGGCGATGGCCTGGGCATAGACCCGCTCGCCCTGGGCGAACACCGCGTCGGCCTCGGCCTCGGTGCTGGCATGGGGCGGCCGGGCCAGGGCCGGGTACGGCTTCTTGCCGGCGCGCCGGGCGGTGGCCTCGTCGGGGTAGCGCAGCAGGCGGGCGGGATCGATGCCGGCCAGGGCCGGGCTGTCGAGCGGGGCGAAGAAGGGCGAGTCCAGCTCGCTGGCGAAGCGCCCGGTGGGCGCGGCCTTGGCCGGTTTGGCGGGCGGTGGCGGCGGGATCGCCGCCACCGCGGCCTCCGCGCGGGGCTCGGCCGGGGCGGCGGCCCACAGCCCGAGCTGGGCCTTCTTCGCCTTCTCCTCGGCCCGCCGCAGCACGCCGTCGAAGCCGCTGTCCGGGGCCTTGCTGGGCTGGTAGCGCGCCAGGCCGGCCGCCACCAGGGATTCGTTCACCGAGCCCTTGGGCAGCAGCAGCTGCACCCGCGCCGCGCCCTCGGCATCGGCCCCGAAGGCGGCCATGACCTGGACCTCGACCCGCTGCCCGCCCACCAGCGCCGCCAGGCGCTGCTGGCAGGCCGCACGCCCGGCCGCGTCCGTGGGCGCTTCGAGCAGCGCCAGCGGCACCGCCACCGGCAGGCCCTTCCACTCGATCACCACCCGGTCGGGGGCGGGTACGCCGACCACTGCCACGGTGTCGGCGGCCCAGACGCAGGTTCCGAGAAGCAGGGGAGCGAGCACACGCATGGCGCGCACTGTGGTGGTGCCGGCCGGCGGCGGAAGTCGCGAGCCGGCCTTTCCGGTGGACCTCCCGGTCCAGCCGCGAAGCTCCCGCCCTCCCATGCTCGACCTGCTCACCGCCCCCGTCGCCGCCTGCCTCGCCGCCCATCTCGGCTGCCCGCCGGACCAGGTCGCGCGCCTGTTCGCACCGCCCAAGGGCGGGGTGGCCGCCGACCTCGCGCTGCCCTGCTTCCAGCTCGCCAAGGAGCGCAAGGTGGCGCCCCCGGCCCTGGCCGCCGAGCTGGCGGGCGTGCTCGCCGCCTCCGGCCTGGGGGTGGCGGCGGCCGCCACCGGGCCGTTCCTCAACCTCACCTTCCAGCCGGCGGCGGTGGCCGCCCTGCTGCTGCCGGCGCTGGCCGCCGACCCCGCCCGGGCGCTGCGCTCCGGCGCCGGCGCCGGGCGCACCCTGTGCATCGACTTCAGCAGCCCGAACATCGCCAAGCACCTGGCCTTCCACCACATCCGCTCGACCATGATCGGCAACAGCCTGAGCCGGCTGTACGCCGCCGCGGGCTGGAAGGTGGTGCGCATCAACTTCCTCGGCGACTGGGGCACCGCTTTCGGCCGGCTGATCAGCGGCTGGACACGCGAAGGCCTGACCCTGGCCCAGCTCGAGGCGGCGGAGGACCGCGTCACCTTCCTCAACGAGCTCTACGTGCGCTCCAGCCAGGCGGCCAAGGGCGATCCCGCGCTCGAGGACGACGCCCGCCGCTGGTCCAAGAAGCTGGAGGACGGCGACGCCCAGGCGCGCGAACTGTGGCAGATCTTCAAGGACGCCAGCCTGAAGGAGTTCGAGCGCGTCTACGGTCTGCTCGGGGTGGGCTTCGACTCGTGGAAGGGCGAAGCCTATTACGAGGACAAGATGGCGCCGGTGCTGGCCGAGCTGGAGGCCAAGGGCCTGACCAGCATCGACCAGGGCGCCACCGTGGTCGACCTCGCCGCGCACGGGCTCAAGGATTTCAAGAAGCCCATGCTGCTGCGCCGCGCCGACGGCGGCACGCTCTACGCCACCCGCGACCTGGCGGCGGCCGACGACCGTTGGAACGAGCACCATTTCGACCGTGCCCTGTACGTGGTCGACCTCGGCCAGTCGCTGCACTTCAAGGAGTGGTTCGCCAGCGCCCGCCTGCTCGCCCGGCCCTACGCCGAGCGCCTGCGCCACGTCGGCTTCGGCGTGCTGCTGGTGTGGAACGACGAGCCCGGCGAAGGGCTGGAGCCGGGCTGGGCCAAGGGCCGCACGCGCAAGGGCAAGGTCATGCTGCTGCGCGAGGTGCTGGAGGAGGCGGTGGAACGCGCGCGCGCCATCATCGCCGAGAAGAACCCCGGCCTCGACGGCGCCGAGCGCGAGCGCATCGCCGCCCAGGTGGGCATCGGCGCGGTGGTGTTCAACGACCTCAAGAACGGCCGCACCAACGACGTGAAGTTCAGGTTCGAGGAGGCGCTGCGCTTCGACGGCGAGACCGGCCCCTACCTGCAGTACGCCCACGCCCGCCTGTGCTCGATCGAGCGCAAGGCGGCCGAGGCCGCCGCCGGCGCCGCCGGCGACCCGGCGCGGCTGGCGCGCGAGGACGAGAAGCAGGTGCTGCTGGCGCTGGCGCGCCTGCAGTCCCAGCTCGAGCGCGCGGTCGAGGCCGACGAGCCGAGCGTGGTGGCGCAGGCGCTGCTCGCCCTGGCCAGCGCGGTCAGCGCCTGGCTGACCGCCGGCAACGCCGACCAGGAGGCGCGCGTGCTGTGCGCCGACGCCGGCCTGAGCGCCAGCCGCCTGCTGCTGGTGCGCGCCGCGCGCGGCGCCCTGGGCGAAGGCCTGCGCCTGCTCGGTTTAGGCGCCCCGGAGCGGATGTGAGCCTCCAACGGCCGCAGCGCCAAGAAAACTGCCGGGCTGGAGCCCGGCGCTCCCAGGGGCGCCGCCGGTGATCCTGGATC
>JAKLKR010000191.1:10550-10947 GCA_023150565.1 Planctomycetota bacterium | reverse complement strand
GGCCGGGCGCGGCGGAGGTCGCCAGCGCCGCCACCATCGCCCCCCGCCCCCCCCATGTCGAGGAGCAGGCCAGCGACCGCTACCTGGTGGCGGCCATGGCCCTGGCCGGCTGCGTGGTGCTGGGCGGATGGCTGGCGTCGCTGCTCGCCCGCCTGGGGGTGACCATCCCCGGCTTCCTGTGCGCGATGATCGCCGGGGTGGTCATCGCCACCCTCGCCGACGCCCTGCGCCGGCCGCTCGACCGCGAGGCCTCGGAGCTGTTCGGCACCATGGCCCTGCGCGTGTTCCTGGCCATGAGCCTGATGGGTCTGCGCCTGTGGGAGCTGTCGGAGCACGCCTTGTTCCTGGTCACCGCCCTGGTGCTGCAGACCATCCTGGTGGCGGCGGCGGCGGCCCT
>JAKLKR010000191.1:0-10540 GCA_023150565.1 Planctomycetota bacterium | reverse complement strand
TGCTCGGACGCTCGCGCGACAGCGCCGCCCTGGCGGGCGCTACGGTCGGCTTCGGCCTGGGCGCCACCCCGGTGGCGATGGGGATCCTCCGCCGGCTGGAGGCCCGCTTCGGGCCCGCGCCCATGGCCCTGCTGCTCGCCACCCTGGCGGTGTCGTTCGTGGTCGACTACCTCAACGCCGGCGTCATCCAGTTCTGCTTCTGGTGGGCCGGGCGCTGAATTAAGCCAATAGCTAAAGCCGGCCTGCCGCTAATGGACGGCAGGCGTGCCGAACCAGACCCTGGGAAAGCCCTGGTGGCTGATTTACCTAGTTGTCATTCAGGCAAGATTTTGCAATTAGTTACGATATCGGTGCGGTTTCCTCTGATCCGGGATTGATCCGGCTGATCTTGCCGCTAAACACCCCCACCCGAGCGGCAATCCCTGCCGCTGCCAGAGTCCCATGGCCGCACTCACCGACCGCCAGCCCAGCGCTCCGGAGCACGACGAGTCCGATCTCGTGCAGCGGCCCCCGTTGCCGCCGGCAGAACTGGCCGAGCTGCTGCGCCAGCATGGGGAGCGCTTCCGCCCGATCCTGGCGGCGATGCGCGAACAGGGCTGGCGCGAACTGGTGAGCGCCCGCGACCTCATCGCCACCCTCTCATCCCAGGGCCTCGACCTCGCCGAACGCACCCTGCGCCTGCACCTGTCCGAGCTGACCGAGGCCGGGCTGATCGAGCGCCATGGCCGCCGCGGCTACCGCCTGTCGGCGGCGGGCGCCGAGATCGCGCGCGAATCCTCGGCCCCGCGCCGGCTCGGATCGATCCTCTTCCGCATGGAGGAGACCACCTGCCAGGTGTCCTACGACCTCGCCAGCGGCGAGGGCCTGGTCTCGGTCAACACCTACCTGGTGCCGCGCGCCCTGCTCGCCTCGCTGTGAGACGACCTCGAGGCGGTGTTCCGCGCCCGCCTGGCGGTGGGCGCCCGCGTGCTGCTGGCCGCCCCCGGCGACGAGATCCACGGCCGCACCGTGCCCGACGACCATATCGGCCTCGGCACCATGTGCTCGCTCACCCTCGCCGGCATGCTCATGCGCCATGGCGTTCCCAGCCACCCGCTGTTCGGCGGGCTGCTGCGGGTCGAAGGCTTCAAGCCGGCGCACTTCCTCGAGATGGCGCGCTACGACGGCACCTCGCTGTCGCCCAACGAGCTGTTCATCCGCGCCGGCTTCACCAGCGTGGCGCGCGCCGCCACCACCGGCAGCGGGGTGGTCACCGCCAGCTTCCGCGAGGTGCCTATGACCGCCCTCGACCGTCTGCGCGAGGTCCAGCGCGCCTGCGACGAGGCGGTCTTCCCCGGCATCATGCACGTCGGCCGCCCCGGCCAGCCGGTGCTCAACGTGCCGGTGCACGAGGGCCGGGTCGGGGTGGTGATGGCCACCGGCCTCAACCCCATCGCCTGCCTGTGGGAGCGCGACCACCGCATCGACGTGCGGGCGATGGTCGGACCCATGCCCTTCGACCGCCTCATCCCCTTCTCGACCTTCCGCCACCACGCCCTGCAGCTGGCGCGCTGAACGACGCCCCGGACGGACCCGCCATGACCGACACCGCCATCGCCCCCAACGGACTGCCCCTCGCCCAGGGGCTCTACGATCCGGCCAACGAGCACGACGCCTGCGGCGTCGGCTTCCTGGCCAACATCAAGGGCGTCAAGACCCACGCCACCATCCGGCGCGGCATCCAGATCCTCGAGAACCTGCACCACCGCGGCGCGGTCGGCGCCGACCCGCTCGACGGCGACGGGGCCGGCATCCTGATCCAGGTCCCCGACGCGCTCTACCGCGCCACCGTGCCCTTCAAGCTGCCGATCACCGGCGACTACGGCACCGGCCTGGTGTTCCTGCCGCGCGACGAGGACGCCCGCCGCGCCTGCATGGAGGCGGTCGAGCAGGCGGTCGCCCACCACGAGCTCAAGCTGCTCGGCTGGCGCGAGGTGCCGACCAACAACCGCACCCTCGGGCGGGTGGCCAAGGGCAACGAGCCGGCCATGCGCCAGGTGTTCATCGGCCGCGGCCAGGCGGCGCCGCGCCAGTTCGAGCTGCAGCTGTACCTGGCGCGCAAGCGCGCCGAGAACCTGGTGCGCACGCACCAGCTGGCCGGCAACGGCCAGTTCTACGTCTGCTCGCTGTCGTCCAAGACCATCGTCTACAAGGGCATGTTCCTCGCCCACACCCTCGGCGAGTACTTCCCCGACCTCGGCGACGAGCGCGCGGTGTCGGCCCTGGCCCTGGTCCACCAGCGCTATTCCACCAACACCTTCCCGACCTGGGACCTGGCGCACCCCTTCCGCCTGGTCGCCCACAACGGCGAGATCAACACCCTGCGCGGCAACATCAACCGCATGCGCGCGCGCGAGGCGCTGCTCGCCCACCGCGACATCGGCGAGGCGGTGCAGGACCTCAAGCCGGTGATCATCGAGGGCGGCTCCGACACCGCCTGCTTCGACAACGCGCTGGAGTTCCTGCTGCGCACCGGTCGCAGCCTGCCGCACGCGATGGCGATGATGGTGCCCTCGGCGTGGTCGACCAAGGCCAACCTGCCGCGCCATCTCAAGGGCTTCTACGAGTACCACGCCACCATGATGGAGCCGTGGGACGGCCCCGCCAACCTGGTGGCCTGCGACGGCGAACGCATCTGCGCCGCCCTCGACCGCAACGGCCTGCGCCCGGCGCGCTACGTCATCACCACCGACGACGAGATCCTCTACGCCTCCGAGATGGGCACCCTCGACATCGCACCCGAGAAGATCGCGGTCAAGAGCCGCCTCGCCCCCGGCAAGATGATCATGGTCGACACCGCCCGCGGGGTCTTCCTCGAGGACGAGGCGATCAAGGACGAGCTGGCCAAGGGCCACCCCTACGCCGACTGGATCGAGGAGCACAAGATCACCCTCGACCAGCTGCCCGCGCCGGTGCAGCCGCCGATCCCGCGCCACGAGGACATCCGCCAGCAGCAGGCCGCCTTCGGCTACACCCTGGAAGACCTCAAGGTGGTGATGCACCCGATGTGCGTCGACGGCCAGGAGGCGGTCGGCTCGATGGGCGACGACACCCCGGTGGCGGTGCTCTCCGACCGTCCCAAGCCGCTCTACAACTACTTCAAGCAGCTGTTCGCCCAGGTCACCAACCCGCCCATCGACCCGATCCGCGAGGAGATCGTGATGTCGCTGACCCAGTACGTGGGTCCGGCTCGCAACATCCTCGAACCCACCCCCCAGCACTGCAAGATGCTGGAGATCGACCAGCCGATCCTCTCCAACGAGGCGCTCGAGCAGCTGCGCCAGGCCGACATCGACGGCTTCCGCGGCGCCACCCTCGACTGCACCTTCCCGGCCGACAAGGGCCCGGCGGCGCTGGAGAGCCGGCTCGAGGAGCTGTTCGCCGAGGCCGAGCGGGTGGTCGAGGCCGGCCGCAACGTGCTGGTGCTCTCCGACCGCAAGGTCGGCCCCCAGCGCGCGCCCATCCCCGCCCTGCTCGCGGTGTCGGCCATCCACCACCACCTGATCCGCGCCGGCAAGCGCACCCAGTGCTCGCTGGTGTGCGAGACCGGCGAGCCGCGCGAGGTCCACCACTTCGCC
The DNA here is from genome assembly GCA_023150565.1 of Planctomycetota bacterium. Classification (GTDB taxonomy): domain Bacteria; phylum Planctomycetota; class UBA11346; order UBA11346; family UBA11346; genus JAKLKR01. The sequence goes on along the minus strand of JAKLKR010000191.1, from coordinate 6,923 downwards.
CTGCTGGTGGGCTACGGCGCCACCGCCATCAACCCCTACCTGGCGTTCGAGAGCATCCACGACCTGGTCGACACCGGCATGCTGCCCGCGCTCGACGGCAACAAGGCCGCCGACGAGGAGCACGACGCCACCTACCACTACACCAAGAACTACACCAAGGCGGTCGGCAAGGGCCTGCTCAAGGTGTTCTCGAAGATGGGCATCTCGACCCTGCAGAGCTACTGCTCGGCGCAGATCTTCGAGGCCGTCGGCCTGTCCTCCGCCTTCATCGACAAGTACTTCGCCCGCACCCCCTCGCGCATCGGCGGGGCCGGGGTGGCCGAGATCGCCGAGGAGACCCTGCGCCGCCACGTGGTGGCCTTCAGCCCGTCGCCCGACAAGAACCGCGACATCGACCGCGGCGGCTACTACCACTGGCGCCGCGACGGCGAGTACCACCTGATGAACCCCGAGGTCATCGCGCTGCTCCAGCACGCGGTGCGCAACCAGGACAAGGCCACCTACCAGCGCTACGCCCGCCTGGTCAACGACCAGGCGCGCAACCTGTGCACCCTGCGCGGCCTGTTCAAGTTCAAGGCCGGCAGCCCGATCCCGCTCGACCAGGTCGAGTCGGTCGAGTCGATCACCCGCCGCTTCGTCACCGGCGCCATGTCGCTGGGGTCGATCTCGACCGAGGCGCACGAGGCCATGGCCATCGCCATGAACCAGCTCGGCGGTCGCTCGAACACCGGCGAGGGAGGTGAGGACCCCCGCCGCTTCGCCATCGGCGAGGACGGCCTCAACCGCCGCTCGGCGATCAAGCAGGTGGCTTCCGGCCGCTTCGGCGTGACCCCCCACTACCTGGTCAACGCCGACGAGCTGCAGATCAAGATGGCCCAGGGCGCCAAGCCCGGCGAGGGCGGCCAGCTGCCCGGGCACAAGGTCAGCGAGTACATCGGCTGGCTGCGCCACACCACCCCCGGCGTGACCCTGATCAGCCCGCCGCCGCACCACGACATCTACTCGATCGAGGATCTCGCCCAGCTGATCTTCGACCTCAAGAACGCCAATCCGGCGGCCAAGATCTCGGTCAAGCTGGTGTCCGAGGTGGGCGTCGGCACCGTCGCCGCCGGCGTGGCCAAGGCGCATGCCGACCTGGTCACCATCTCGGGCGCCGAGGGCGGCACCGGCGCCAGCCCGATCTCCTCGATCAAGCACGCCGGCATCCCCTGGGAGCTCGGCCTGGCCGAGACCCACCAGACCCTGGTGCTCAACGACCTGCGCTCGCGCATCAAGGTGCAGACCGACGGCCTGCTGCGCACCGGGCGCGACGTGGTGGTCGCCGCCCTGCTCGGCGCCGAGGAGTTCGGCTTCGCCACCGTGGCCCTGATCTCGATGGGCTGCATCATGATGCGCAAGTGCCACCTCAACACCTGCCCGGTGGGCATCGCCACCCAGGACGAGGCCCTGCGCAAGCGCTTCGCCGGCAAGCCCGAGCACGTGGTCAACTACATGCGCTTCGTGGCCGAGGAGGCGCGCGAGGTGATGGCCTCGCTCGGCCTGCGCACCCTCGACGAGGCGGTCGGCCGCACCGAGCTGCTGGAGATGAACGAGGCGATCAAGCACTGGAAGTCCAAGGGCCTCGACTACAGCAAGATGCTGCAGAAGCCCAAGGCCGGGGCCGGGGTGCAGACGCGCTGCTGCATCGGCCAGGACCACGGCATCGAGCAGGTGCGCGACCGCGAGCTGATCCGCCTCGCCGCCCCCGCGCTCGAACGCCGCGACAAGGTGGTGATCGAGCTGCCCATCCGCAACCGCGACCGCACCTTCGGCGCCATGCTCTCGGGCGAGGTGGCCAGGCGTCACGGCCGCGACGGCCTGCCCGCCGGCACCATCGACATCCGCCTGACCGGGGTGGCCGGGCAGTCGTTCGGCGCCTTCCTGCACCACGGCATCAACATCACCCTGGTCGGCGACGGCAACGACTACGTCGGCAAGGGCATGCACGGCGGACGCATCGTCATCCACCCGCACGCCAAGACGACCTACGCCTGGGACGCCAACGCCATCGTCGGCAACACCGTGCTCTACGGCGCCACCGGCGGCGAATGCTACCTCGCCGGCCGCGCCGGCGAGCGCTTCGCGGTGCGCAACTCCGGCTGCAGGACGGTGATCGAGGGCGTGGGCGACCACGGCTGCGAATACATGACCGGCGGCCACGTGGTGGTGCTGGGCAGCACCGGGCGCAACTTCGCCGCCGGCATGTCCGGCGGCATCGCCTGGGTCCATGACGAGGACCGCACCTTCGCCAAGCGCTGCAACATGGGCATGGTCGACCTCGAGCAGGTGACCCCCGAGACCACCGACGCCGACCTGCTGCGCCAGTTGGTCGCCAACCACGTCGAGCTGACCGGTTCGGCCAAGGCCAAGCGCCTGCTCGCCGACTGGCCGGCCACGCTCAAGAAGTTCGTCAAGGTGTTCCCGCGCGAATACCGCCGGGTGCTGCAGGAACGCGCCGAGCGCGCACGCAAGGCCGCGGCGCAGCCGGTGGCGGCGAAGTGACCAACAACCTCAGGAACGACCAGGGAACAAGCCATGGGTGACCCCACCGGATTCATGAAGCACACCCGGCAGGCGCCGAAGTACCTGCCGGCCGAGGTCCGCCTCGCCAGCCACGAGGAGCACATCGAGACCCTGCCCGAGCAGACGGTCAAGATCCAGGCCAGCCGCTGCATGGACTGCGGCGTGCCGTTCTGCATGTCGGGCTGCCCGCTCGGCAACCTCATCCCGGAATGGAACGACCAGGTGTTCCGCGGGCGCTGGCAGGAGGCGCTCAAGGCGCTGCACGCCACCAACAACTTCCCGGAGTTCACCGGTCGCATCTGCCCGGCCCCGTGCGAGAACTCCTGCGTGCTCGGCATCAACGAGCCGGCGGTGACGATCAAGCTGCACGAGGTCTCGATCGTCGACAAGGGCTTCGCCGAAGGCTGGATCAAGCCCGAGCCGCCGACGGTGCGCAGCGGCAAGCGGGTGGCGGTGGTGGGCGGCGGACCCGCCGGCCTGGCCTGCGCCCAGCAGCTCAACCGCGCCGGCCACCAGGTCACCGTGCTCGAGAAGAGCGACCGCGCCGGCGGCCTGGTGATGTACGGCATCCCGCACTACAAGCTGCGCAAGGAGAAGGTGCAGCGCCGCATCGACCTGCTCGCCGCCGAAGGGGTGGCGTTCCGCTACTCCTGCCACGTCGGCGTCGACGTGACCTGGGCCGAGCTGAAGTCGCAGTACGACGCGGTGGTGATCGCCACCGGCGCCGAGCAGCCGCGCGACCTCGCGGTGCCCGGACGCGAACTCGACGGCATCCACGCCGCGATGGAGTTCCTGCCGCAGTCCAACCGCGCCAACTGGGGCGACGAGGACGTGGCCGCGCTGCATCCGAAGAAGCGGCGCATCTGGGCCGACGGCCGCACCGTCATCGTCATCGGCGGCGGCGACACCGGCAGCGACTGCATCGGCACCAGCCTGCGCCAGGGCGCCCGTTCGGTCGAGAACTTCGAACTGCTGCCCGCCCCGCCCGAGGAGCGCGCCACCAACAACCCGTGGCCGCAGTACGCCCGCATCAAGCGCGTCAGCTCGAGCGTGGACGAGATGCAGACGCGCGGCGGCAAGGTCCACTACTCTTTGGCCACCAAGCGCTTCCATGGCAAGGACGGCAAGGTCGCCGGGCTCACCACGGTGGAGCTCGACTGGTCCACCGGCAAACCGGTCGAGAAGCCGGGCAGCGAGCGGGAATGGAGCTGCGACCTGGTGCTGCTGGCGATGGGATTCCTCGGCCCGCGCAAGGCCGGCTTCCTCGAGCAGGTGGGCGTGGCGCTCGACGAGCGCGGCAACGTCAAGACCGACGCCGCCACCCGCATGTCCTCGGTGCCCGGGGTGTTCGCCGCCGGCGACGCCCGCCGCGGCCAGTCGCTGGTGGTGTGGGCGATCGCCGAAGGCCGCGAGGTCGCGCGCTGCGTCGACGAGTGGCTGATGAAGCGTCCCAGCCTGCTGCCGGCGGTGCGGATCGAGCAGTTCGCGTATTGATGGCTTGCGCCGTTGATGGTTGATGGTGGGGAAGGTGATGGTTGATGGTTGATGGTTTTTCCACCAACCACCAACCATAAACCATCCTACCAGCGCACCGCCCCGGCCGCCGCCAGCACCACCACCGCCAGTACCGCCAGCTTCTCCCAGCGGCTGAGCAGGAAGAACCCGTCGCCGGACGGCACGGCGCCGGGGTCGCGGCGCAGCCCCAGGCGCATCTCGGCCTCGCGCAGCCGGCGCCGGAGTTCCTCGGGATCGTCGGGATCGCTCATGGCCACTGGAAGCATACACCGTTCCGTCAGCCGCGGGAGCGTGGGATTGCACCCCCCCGCCAGCCCCCTAGCGTCCCGCCTCACCCCACTCCCCCGGAGTCCGTCATGAGCGAGAGCTACCTGCCATCCCACGAATGGGCCCGCATCGAAGCCGGCCAGGTGGTCATCGGCCTGTCGCTCTTCGCCGCCGGTGAAGTCGGCGAGGTCATCCACGTCGGCCTGCCCAAGGTCGGGGCCAAGGTGGCCCGCGGCACCGCCTGCGCCGAGATCGAGTCGGTCAAATCGGTGAACGACTACTACAGCCCGGTCGATGGCGAAGTGGTGGCGGTGAACACCGAACTGGCCGACCATCCGGAACTGGTCAACCAGGATCCCGTCGGGGCCGGCTGGTTCGCCAAGATCAAGCCCGCGGGCGCCGACCCCCTCAAGGGCCTGCTCTCGGCCGCCGACTACCAGGCTCAGATCCGCAAGTGACGCGGGATCCCCGGGTCGGGATCGGCTACGACATCCATCGTCTGGAGCCCGGCGACGGCATCATGGTCGCCGGCTGCCGGGTGGCCTGCCCCTTCCGGGTGGTCGCCCACAGCGATGGCGACGTGGTGCTGCACGCGCTCTGCGACGCCCTGCTCGGCGCCACCGGTGCCGGCGACCTGGGCGAGCACTTCCCCGACACCGATCCTGTGCATCGCGGCCGCGATTCCGCGGATTTCGTCCGCGCGGTGCTCGCCCTGCCGGCGCTCGCCCCCTGGCGCCTGGCCAACCTCGACGTCAACGTGATCGCCCAGGCCCCGCGCCTGGCCGAGCACAAGCCCGGCATGCGCTCGCGCCTGGCAACGCTGTTCGGCCTGCCCCTGGACGCGGTCGGGCTCAAGGCGCGCACCAACGAGGGCTGCGATGCGGTGGGCGAGAAGCGCGCCATCCAGGCCCAGGCGGCGGTGCTGCTGGTCCCCCGCTGAGGAGCACGCCATGGGCGCCTTCACCCGTCGCGACATCGAGGACCTGCGCGCCCAGGTCGAGGCCTTCGCCGACGAGCGCGACTGGGCCCAGTTCCACACCCCGCGCAACCTGCTGCTGGCGGTGATGAGCGAGGTCGGCGAGGCGGCCGAGATCGTGCGCTGGCAGGGGGACGCCGACCCCGCGATCCCCGCCGCCCAGCGCGAGGACTGGGACGACGAACTGGCGGACGTGCTGATCCTGCTGCTGCGCCTGGCCGACCGCAGCGGCACCGACATCTCCGCCGCCCTCGAGCGCAAGCTGGCCAAGGCGGGGCGCAAATACCCGGTCGAGGGGTTCCGCGGCTCCAACCGCAAATACGATCAGACCTGAGATGGACCGGGCGCTTTCCTCCCTGCTGGCGGCGTGCGCCGCCGGGCTGGTCCCGGCGGCGGAGCCGACGGTGCTCGTCACCGCCTTCGGGCCATTCGCCGGCCGCGGGGTCAACGGCAGCGAGACGGTGGCGCGCCGGCTCGAGGGCGGGCTGGTGGCTGGTCACCGGCTCGCGGTGCTGGTGATGGCGGTGCGCTGGGGCGAGCCCGAACGGACGATCCCCGCCCGCATCGCCGAACTGCGGCCGGTGCTGGTCATCGGCCTGGGCGAAGGCCATCCCGACCGCATCGCCTGCGAACAGCGCGCCTCCAACCGCGTCATGCCCCTGCCTGACGAAGCCGGCAAGCTGCCGCCAGCGGCGCTGCTGGATGCCGCGGCCGCCGATCATCGGCCGGCCACCCTGCGCTGCGAGGCCGCCTGGTTCGCCGACCTCGCCCTGCCTGTCCCTGTGCAGCCGTCGCATGATGCCGGCGGCTACCTCTGCAATGCGGCGCTGTGGACGATGGCGGGCAGCGGGGTACCGCGCAGCGGATTTCTGCATCTGCCGCCCCAGGGGAGCACCCCGGGCGGCGGCTATGCCGCCGCGTTCGTCCCGGTGGTGCTGCGCCTGATCGCCCGCAACCTGGAGCCGGGCGGGTGATCAGCCGGCCGGGCGCTGTCCCGCGCCTGGCTCGCTTCGGGCGAGGAACGGCAACGAGGCGGGCTCCAGGCCGAACTCCCGTCGCAAGGTTTCCAGTTCGTCATACCCGGCCAGGGTCTCGTCGGGCCGGTGGGCGTCCGAACTGAGCACCACCCGCACCCCCTGGCTGGCGGCGACCTCCCAGAAGGGGCGCCAGGGATAGCCGGGCCGGCCCCAGGGCGTGCCCTTGCGCATGCCGTTGGCATTCAGTTCCAGCGGCACCCCGCGGGCGGCGGCGGCGGCGCAGATGTCGCACGCGGCAGCGGCGCAATCCGGCGTCCAGTGCTGGTTGGAGAGGCCGAACAGGTCGGGATGGGCGAGGAAGGCGTAGAGCCCGGCCTCGATCACCCCCAGGCAGCCCTGGACGTAGGCCGACAGCCGGCGCGGTTCGTCCAGTCCGGCGAAGCTCGACGACCAGCGCCCGTCCTCGTCGACATAGTGGCAGGAGCCGATCAGGTAGGCGCAGCCGTGATGGGCGATCAGTTCGTCGGCGAACCAGGCGCGCCATTCCGGCACGTCCTCGCACTCCATGCCCAGCAGCACCCGCGCCTGCGGGAAGGCGGCGCGCGCCGCGGCGACCGCCGCCACAT
>JAKLKR010000190.1 GCA_023150565.1 Planctomycetota bacterium | reverse complement strand
CAGATATTACAACGATGTAAACTATAATTGTTGAGCATGACGTGGCGGCCAAGGGCAGCCGCGATCAGGCGGATCCGCTATCGACCACGTGCTCGCCGGGGCCGCAGGCGCAGGCCAGCGTGCTGCCGTCGCCCACCGGTCCGGCGGCGACCGTGCGGCCGTCGCGGCGCAGGGCGGTGCCGGGCAGCTCGACCCGCGCCCGGCAGCCGCGCGGCACCGCCAGGGTGCAGCGCAGGCCGTCGCCGCGGCGCCCGGCGCCAGCGGCCGCACCCCGGTGACGAAGGCGGGCAGGGCGTAGGTCGGCCCGGCGCTCCAGCCGTGGCAGCGGCTGGTGACCTCGTAGCGGCCCACCGCGGCGCCGATCGCCGGCAGCTGGTCGACGCCGATGATCGATTCCCAGAAGGTGGTGGCGCCGCGATCGAGCATCGGCTGCCAGTGGCTGCGGATGAACGCGAGGGCGTCGTCGGCGCGCCCCAGGGCGAACAGCTGCTCGATGATCTCGACCCCTTCCAGGGCGCTGGAGCCGAAGGTCGCCGGCTCGCGCTGGGGGTCTGGCGGGCCCAGGCGGGCGAGCGAGGCGGTCAGCGGCGCCAGCGCCGCCCGCAGCCGGCGCAGGGTGCGGGCGTGCCCGCCGACCTCCTCCAGCAGCGGGATGGCGGCCTCGAGCGCGCGGCGGTAGGCGCGGTTCATGCCCGCATCCTTGCCCGAGCGCTGGGCCAGGGTCACCAGCCAGCCGGTGGAGTTGCCGGGCGGCACGTCGATCAGGCCGTCGGCGGGATCGGCCTGGTCCACCAGCCAGCCGGCGGCCGCCGCCAGGTGCGGGGCCATGCGCGCCAGGAAGGCGCGGTCGCCGACGAAGCGCCGGTGGTCCTCCAGCGCCACCACCCACCAGGCGACGTAGTCCCAGATCACCGAGGCGCCCTCGCCGAGCAGGGCGGGGATGGCGCCGTCGGCGTACTGCACCGCCGCCAGGGCGGTCCAGTCGCGTTCGACCAGGGTGGCGTCGCCGAAGGCGTAGTAGTTGATCAGCGCCTCCAGGCGGGCGTCGCCCACCCACAGGAAGCGGTCGCGGCGGATGCCGTCGAGGTAGTGCTCCTGCATGCAGCGGTGCAGGGTGTCGCGCCCGACCCGCCAGATGCGCTCCAAGGCGGGGTCTGAGCAGGCGAAATGGCCGGCGAAGGCCACCGGGTAGAGCGAGCGCCGCGCTCCGAACCCGCTGATCGTCAGCGGCTGCGGACAGCCGGCGACCTCGATGCGCACGAAGCGGAAGCCCTGGCGCGAGCGCGATTCCCATTCCTGGCCGCCGGCCACCACCTCGACCTCCTCGCTCACCATGCGCTCCAGCAGGCGCCAGGGCGGACGGGCGTCGAGGCATTCGCCCAGCGACTCGCCGTAGCGCAGGCGCAGCAGGGCGGGGCCGCGGGCGTCCAGGCGCAGGCGCAGGAAGCCGGCGATCTCGTCGCCGAGATCCACCACCGCCACCGCCCCCCCCCACGGGCCCGGGCTGGTGACGGTGAGCACGCCGTCCTGGTGGCTGGCGCTGCCGCTGCCGGGGTCGCAGCGCACCACCTGGGCGCCGGCGGCCAGTTCGGCCGGGAAGGCGGCCAGGGCGTCGCGGTAGCCATCGCCCACGATGCCGAGCACCTCCGGCGACGGTTCCACCACCGGCGGGGCGGGGAACACCGGCGCGCCGAGTTTTGGCGATTCGCCCTGGAAGAACACCGACCCCGACTGCACCGGCACCAGACGGCTGGGATCGTCGCCAGGCAGGCCCTGCCAGGGCACCGCGCCGCAGCGCTCGATCGCCACCGGCTGCGCCGGCTGCCAGGTGCGGTCGTCGAAGCCGGGCATGGTCCAGCCCCAGCGCTCCTCGTCGCAGGCGCGCCAGCGCCGGTCCGAGCCGATCAGCGTGCGTCGGGGCCCGGCGATCAGCAGCAGCTGGCAGGCCACGCCCTTGTGGCCGCCGTGGTTGATGCCCTTGATCGCCAGCAGGTGGCGCGGTCCGTCGCCCAGCAACGCGGTCAGGTCGTAGTCGCGGGTGTTGCACCATTCATCCAGGCGCACCACCAGGCGGCCGTCGAGGAACAGCTCATAGCCGGTGTCGGCGAACAGGCGCACCAGCAGGCGGGAACCGCGCGCGGCGCTGAAGGCGCGGCGCAGGAACACCTGCTCGCGGCGGGAGCCCCAGATGAATCGCGCAGGGACAAGACGGGCGGCAGGCTGGGCTGGCATGGGGCCATCCTGGTGCCAGGGCGATAGCCGTCTTGCATGGATGGGGGTGTTACGTCGGTGTAAGGACGGGCTGCCTGGCCAGCGCTGCCGCCACCTGCTGCGACAGTTCGGCGAGCGAGAATGGCTTCTGGAGGAAGGCGATGGCGCCCTCGTCGATGATGGCCTGCGCCTCGCCCTGGATGCTGTAGCCCGAGACGAGGATCACCTTCACCTGCGGATCGATGCGCCGCAGGGCGGCGAACGCCTCGCGGCCGCCCATGCGCGGCATCACCAGGTCGAGCACCACCAGGTCGAATGCGCCATCCGACGCCTTGAAGGCGGTGACCGCCTGCTCGCCATCGGCGCAGGTGGTCACCGCATGGCCCAGGCTGCTGAGCATGTCGGCGGCGAGGGCGCGCACCATCTCCTCGTCATCGACCACCAGGATGCGGGCGCATCCGCGCACGGGCGGCGGGGCCGGAATCGGCCTGGCCGCCGCCGCCCCGTCGGGCAGCGGCAGCCACAGGCTGAAGGTGGTGCCCTGATCGACCACGCTGTCGACGGTGATGCGGCCGCGATGGTTGCGCACCGTGCCGTGCACCGCGGCCAGGCCGAGGCCGGTCCCCTGTCCCGGGCCCTTGGTGGTGAAGAAGGGCTCGAAGGCGTGGCGGAGGGATTCGGCGTCCATGCCGCACCCGGTGTCGCAGACGCGGATATGCAGGTGCAGGCCAGCGGCCTGCTGCGGATTGGCCTGGTCGCCCGGAATCGCCACGACGGTGGTGGAAATGGTGAGGACTCCACCATGCGGCATGGCGTCGCGGGCGTTGATCGCCAGGTTGAGCAGCGCCGTCTGCAGCTGGGTGGGATCCCCGAGCACGATGCAGGGATCGGCGGCAAGCTCCTGGCGGATGACGATGCGCTTGTCGATGCTGCGTTCGAGCAGGATCACCATCTCGGTGATGATCTTGTGCATGTCGACCGGCACATTGAGGTACTTGCCCTTGCGGGAGAAGGCGAGCAGCTGCTGGGTCAGATCGGCGGCCCGGTGCGCCGCGGTCAGGATGTTGCGGGCATGCCGCTGCATGACCGGGTCGCTGAGGCGTTCGGCCAGGACCTCGGCGTATCCGATCACGCCGGTGAGCTGGTTGTTGAAGTCATGGGCCACGCCGCCGGCGAGCCGTCCGACGGCGTTCATCTTCTCGGCTTGGCGCAGCGACTCCTCGGTGCGCTTGCGTTCGCTGATGTCGATGGCGGTGGCGGCGAACCACAGCGGCGCACCGGAGGCGTCGCGGATCGCGGTGCCGGTCATCAGCATCGGGCATATGGAACCGTCGCGGCGGAGGTGGTCGACCTCCTGGGCGTCGAAACGACCCTCGTCCTTCATCCGCTGCATCAGACGCGCAACCAGGACCATCTGCTCCCGGGTGTGGAGCCTGGACAGGGATTGGCCGATCAGTTCTGCGGGGGTGAAGCCGTGCGCCGCGGCGAAGCTGGCGTTGACGTAGAGCATGGTCCCCTGGAGATCGCAGATCGTGGCGCCGAAGTTGGCGGAATCGAACATGGTCTTGAAGCGCAGCAGCTGCGCCTCGGTGCTGCGGATGGCGGTGACGTCGCGGGCGGCGGCGAACACCCCCGCCACCTCGCCGCGTTCATCGCGGTAGACCGAGGCGTTGTACAGCACCTCGGTGGTCCTTCCCGTGGCATGGCGGATGACCAGCGGGTAGTCGCGCACCGACCCCTGTTCGAGCGCCCTCCGATAGCCGGTCCGCGCCGCGTCGGGATCGGTGAAGAAGGTGCTGAAGTCGCTGCCGATCAGCCGCGAGCGGCAGGCCCCGGTCACCGCTTCGGCGGCGGCGTTGGCGTCGGTGATGATGCCGGAGGGGGCGATGGTGACCAGCGGATCGAGGCTCGCCTCGAGCAGGCTGCGGGCGTAGAGCGACGCCCGGCGCAACTCGTCCTCGCATTGTTTGCGGCCGGTGATGTCGATGTGGGTGCCGACCACGCGCACCGTGCCCTGGCTGCCGATCCGCACCACCCGGCCGCGCGAGAGGATGTCGAGCCAGCGGCCGTCCCGGTGACGCATGCGGAATTCGACTTCGATGCCGGGGCTGCGCCCCTGCAAGTGGTCCTCGACCGCTGCCATCACCCGCGCCCGGTCATCCGGATGCACCAGGCGCTCCCAGGTCGAGATGTGGTCCTCGACCTCGCCCTCCCGGTACCCGAGCATCGCCTTCCACTGCGGGGAGAAGACGGTGGCGCCGGTGGCTGGTTCCCACTCCCACAGGCCGTCCGAGGTCGCGCCCAGGGCGTGTGCATAGCGTTCCTCGCTCACCCGCAGCGCCTCGTTGCCACGACGGATGGCGGCGAAGGAGTTGCTCATGAGCAGGACGCCGAGGAAGAAGAGCAGCGAGATGACCAGGGTCAGGACCTCTGCCGTGGTCAGCGAGCCTCCCGACTGGAGGGTCTGCCCCAGGGTGCCGAGGCGCCGGGCGACGATGAGCAGGGAGGACAGTGCGATCAGCAGCCAGGGCAGGCGCTGGGGCGCCTGGCGCACCTGGATGAGGGCGACGATCCCGGCCGCCGCCTGGAGCACGATGCCTAGTACGAAGATGGTCGAATTCATGCTCGGGTCTCCCCCAGTATAGCGGGATCCGACGAAAGCCGTTCGCGGGCGACCGCGTAACGGTCAGTGGACCAAAACAAGTTAATCACATCGTATTACTTTTTCAATATTAGCATTAGCGTACTCTTGTCCCAGCGATGCCGTCCGCCCGTGGTGGCGGTCGGGTGGCTGGCTTGATGATCAGCCCGGAGGAAGGGGTTGATGGTCAACCAGCGTGGCGTCAGGGCGTTGCCAATCGCTGATGAATTCACCCAGTGGCGTTGCAACCCGTTGTGCGTCAACCATCAACCGCCAAAGACGGGATCCAGAATCAAAGCTCGGCAAGGTGCGCGCCGACGAAGTCGTCACCTGGATCGTCCAGCTGGTGGAGTTCCTCGCGCAGCGGCGCCAGGCGTTCGGCGAGGTAGCGGCGCAGCCAGCATTCCGGCACCAGCCCGGCGAAGCCGGTCAGGATCTCCGGCTCCAGGCGCAGCAGCGCCAGCACGTGGTCGCGCAGGTAGCCGAGCAGCTGCCCGGCCAGCAGGGGGGAGCGGCGCCGCGGGTCGGCAGCGTGGCAGGCGCGCATCTCGCGCAGGCGGATGGCGTTGGCCCAGGCCTCGCTGCGGTGGCGGTACAGCCGGGCCATCAGGGCGCGGCAGGTGGTGGCGCGCTCGCCCTCGCCGGCAGCGGCCAGCACCGCTGCGGCCTGGCCGGGGTCGCCGCCGCTCCACGCCAGGCCGACCGCCACCAGGGTGTCGAGGCAGGCATCGAGCGGCTGTTTCTGCGGGCCGTCGGTGGTGTTGCGTGCCCAGCCGGTGGCGATCAGCCCGGCCAGCGGCACCTGCCGGCCCAGTTCCAGCCAGTCGCGGGCGTTGCCCAGGCGCTCGGCGGTGTCGACCACGTCCTGGTGCATCGGCTCGCTGCCGCCGCCGCGGAAGCAGCCGGCTCCCCACAGGCGGATGCCGGCGCGGTGGAAACGCTCCAGCAGGTGCGGCCCCACCGGGTGCGGCCCGCCGTACAGCAGCGGGCCGCCACCATCGTCCTCGGCCGGGGTGGTGGCGCGCAGCCAGGGGAAGCGGCTGCGGTCGTAGCGGTGGTAGCCCCAGGCGCACAGGTCCGCGAGGGGGGCGATGGCGGCGAGCCCGGCGTCATCCCACTCCGCCATCATGTCGTGCCACAGCAGGGGGCGCACCCCGCGCCCCGCCAGCCGGGTGCACAGCGGCCGGGCGTGGTGCAGGTAGAGCGCGGCGCGGCCGTGGCGTTCGGCAAAGGCGGCGGTGGCGGGGTTGGCGGCGAAGCTCCAGGCCTCGTCGCCGCCCAGGTGCAGGTGGCGGCAGCCGGGGGTGGCGGCCAGCACCTCGTCCACCAGGCCGGCGATGATGTCCGCCGCGCCCGGGGCCAGCGGGTTGAGCACGTCAACCCGCTCCTCCAGTTCGCGCAGGGGGGCGTTGCCGGGCGGGCGCAGGAAGGTCTCAAGATGGCCCAGGCATTGCACCAGGGGGATGACCTCCAACCCGGCGGCGGCGGCGGCGCGGTGGAAGTCCGCCACCTCGGCCGGGGTGTAGGCGGTCTCGCTGCGGTAGCGCGCGTCGGCCCAGGGGAACTGGTCCTCCCATTCCACCAGCATGGCGGTGTAGCCGGCGGCGGCGATCAGGCGCGGCAGCGCCGCCAGGCGCGCGGCGGTGGGCGGCAGGCCCTTGAGGTCGAGGTGGAGGACGCGGTTCACGCCTGCACCGCCTTCTTCACCGCGTCGAAGGCGAGCTTGGGCCGGCGGAACTCGTCGACCAGGCCGGCGCAGTTGTAGCCGCGCGGCTTGCCGCGGATCTGGCCGGAGCCGACGTACGACCGCGAATCGCAGAACTGCCACAGCGCCAGCCCGGCCCAGCGCGGATCGTCGATCACCCCGCGGCAGGCCTCGACCATGTAGTCGGCCTGGAACTCCTCCGACCACTGGGCGCGGCCGCGGTCGTGGCAGCCGTACAGGGCGCAGGTGCCGATCTCGGACACCAGCAGCGGCTTGTCCCCCACCCCGGGGCGGGTGCGCAGCAGGGTGGCGAGGGCGGCCAGGTGCGGCCGTACCACCGCCAGCGAGGGGGTGTCCCAGTCGGCGATGGGGGCGAACCAGCCGGGATAGGTGTTCACCGCCACCACGTCGGCGAGGGCGAAGTTGACGTCGGTGTCGGGCTTGTCCGAGGCCCACGACACCAGCCGGGTGGGGTCCTCGGCGCGCAGCGCCGCCACCACCGCGGCATAGGCCGGGGCGGTGGACGCCAGGTGCGAGGCGCTCTCGTTGAGGAATCCCCACAGGATCACCGAGGGGTGGTTGATGCCCTGGGCGGCCATGCGCCGGGTCTGCTCCACCACCTGGGCCACGCAGGCGGGATCGGTGAGCGCCGCTTCGCCCAGCTGCCAGCCCAGGCTCTCCTCCCACACCAGCAGGCCGAGGCGGTCGCAGAGGTCGAGGAAGGCCGGGTCCTGCGGGTAGTGCACCGCGCGCACGAAGTTGCCGCCCAGCTCCTTGATCAGGTGCAGGTCGTCGAGGATGAGCGCGCGCGGCTGGGCCGGGCCGAACTGGGGATGGGCCTCGTGGCGGTTGACCCCGATCAGGCGGATGGGCGCGCCGTTGAGCAGGATGGCGTCGCCGCGGGTGGCGACGGTGCGCAGGCCGAAGCGCTCGACGATCTCGTCGCCGGCCGCAGCCACGCGCACGGTGTGCAGCTCGGGATGATCGGGGCTCCACGGCCGGGCGCCGGGCACGGTGCGCTCCAGCACCGCCACCCCGCCCAGCGGGCGCACCGTGACCCGTTCCGTCGCGCCGTCGTCGAAGGACAGCTCGAGCGGCAGCTCGGCCGGCAGCGCGCCCTCGAGGCGCAGTTCGAGGCGCACCCGCGCGGCCGCCAGGTCGCAGGTGGTCACCCGCACCCGTGCCAGGGCCAGGGCCGGCAGCGCCTCCAGGCGCACGCTGCGGTAGATGCCGCCGTAGGCGTAGAAATCGCTGTAGGGCGGGAACAACGGTGAGCGCTGTGCGTCGAAGCGGTTGTCGACCGCGATCGCCAGCTGGTGCACCCCCGCGCCGTCGCCGCTCAGGTCGATGACGTGGCCGGAATAGGGCAGGTCGCAGCCGCCCACCGCGCGGCCGTCCCACCACACCCGCGCACGCAGGCCGAGCCCGTCCAGATGCAGGCGCAGGCGCTCGCCGGCGGCGGCGGGGAAGCGTACCGTGCGCCGGTACAGCGCCACCCCGCGCGCCCCGTGGCGGCGGCTGCCGGCATCGACGGTGCCCGGCACCGCGGTGGCCTCCGGGCAGGGCTGGCGGGGATCGACGGCGTCGAGCCCGGTCTCGCCCAGCCAGGCGAAATCCCAGGTGCCGTCCAGCACCTGGCTGCGGCGGAGGGGATGGAGCGGGAAGTGGTCCATGGTCTGGTCCTTCAGGCGGGGCGGAAGGCGAGCCCGGCGATGCCGGCGATCACCAGGGCGATGCCGGCCCAGGCCGGCCAGGTGGAGGGGCGGCGCAGCGCCAGGCGCTCCCACAGCGCGAACGCGGCGATGCCGCTGCCGCAGGCCAGGGGCCAGGCCACCGAGGCGGCGCCGGCGGCGGTGAGGCGGTCGAGTGCCAGATAGAGGCACCAGAACACCCCCATCAGCACCCCGGCGTAGGGCAGCGCCCAGGGCAGCAGGCCGTGCACCAGGGCGCGATCCCAGCCCCGGGTCAGCAGCAGCCCGCCGAGGGCGAACACCGCCAGGGTGAGGGGCATGCGCAGGTGGGCGGCGTCGCTCCAGCCGCTCCAGCGCGAGGGCACCGCCATCAGCGAGCCGTTCAGCCCGTAGCAGGCCAGCGCCAGCAGCGCCCAGGCCACCCAGGCGCGTCCGCCGCCGGCGGTACCGGTCGGCGCCACCCGGCTGCGCGCCAGCAGCGCCACCCCGGCGAGCACGGTGGCCAGGCCCAGCCAGGCGAGGGGATGGGTGGGGTCGCGGTAGAGCAGGGCGGCGACCAGGAAGGGCACCGCCTGCCCGCCCTGGCCGATGGCCCACGCCACCGGCGCGCTGCCGCCGGCCAGGGCGCGGGCGATGGCCCAGTGCCCGGCGACGTTGGCCACCGCCCCGGGGATGATCCACAGCGCCAGTTCGCCGCTGCGCGGGGCGTCGGCCAGGGCGCGCCAGTCCACCACCAGGCCGAGCGCGGCCAGGCAGCCGAGGCCGGCGCCCAGGCCGAGGAAGCCGAGGAATGGCAGCCCGCGCCGCACCACCTGGGCGAACAGCGCCGCCCCGGCGGCGAAGCCGCACCCGGCGAGCAGGGCGAGGATGATGCCGGCGAGCATGCCGACAGCATACCACGGCGGCGGGCGCCGGGGGCGCCGGGGCGATCATTCCGCCCAGGGGAAGGAGTGCGCTGGCTATTCCAGCCAGCGCCGGCCCTGCCACCACGCCAACTCGCCGGCGAAGCCGGTGCAGAAGCGCAGGTCCTTCCACGGATAGCGGCAGAGGACGGCGCGGATGGCGGGAGCGTTGGCGCGCACCAGCGCCTCGTCGCCCGACAGGGTGACGATCCAGCAGGCGAACAGCGGTTCGGCCATCTGCACCAGTTCGTGGCTCTTGCGCGGCGAGATGCGGTCCCACTCCTTGGCCTGGGCGTTGGCCACCGCGCTGATGTCGGCCATGGTGGGCTGCGCCCGCCACAGCGGCAGCAGCTGGCGCCAGTCGTCCTGGAAGGCCGGCACCTTGGCGGGATCCCAGCCGCCCTTGGCGATGCGCCCGGCGGCGAAGGTCGCCACCCGCATCAGGCCTTCGCGGTAGCGCGCGGCGATGGCGGGGTCCTCCTCGAAGCGCTCCAGCGCCGCCAGGCAGGCCACGCTGTGGCCCTTGGTCCACAGCATGTAGAAGTCCCATTGCGGTGAGGCGTGCTCGCCGATCAGGTCGCCCTCGGCGCACATCTGCAGGCGGGTGGGCTTGCCGGGCCCGGCGCTCTCGTCGCGCATGGTACGGTAGAGCGCGAGCCAGGAGGGCTCGCCGGTGATCTGGTGCAGGGCGCGCAGGATGAACAGCAGGCGCGGGGTGGTGACCGGCGAGATGCTGGCGAAATGCCCGCGCGTGCCCAGCGCAGGCGGGTCCGACGGCACCAGCCAGTTGCCGTCGCGCAGGGCGCCGCCCACCCGCGCCACCCCCGCCACCAGGCGGGCGCGCTCCTCGCCCTGGGGGATGCTGCTGCCCAGGTAGCGCCACAGGCCGTAGAACCACGGCAGGGTCTGGTCGTCGGAGCCGGCCGGGGGATGGCTGCGGCCGTCGGTCGACACCCCGCGGGCGATGAAGGCGGGGTGCTCGCCCACCGAGGCGAGCAGCAGCAGGCCGGCGGCGGCGGTGCGGGCGCGCTCGGCCACCGCCGGGTCCTTGGTGGCCTCGAAGCGGTCGACCAGCGCCGCCAGCCACAGCCCGGTGAAGAACGCGCCGTTCTCGATCGGGCACCACCATGCCACACCGTTGGGCTTGGCGGCGCGGCATTCCTCCGGGGTCGGCACCGACACCGTCCCATCGGCGGCGGTGTAGTCGTAGAGCAGGCCGTGGGGGTCGCTGAAGCGCCCGCTCAGTTCGCGGTGGAGGGCATCGACCGACGCCCGCGCCGCCGCCGGACCGGGATCGGCTTCAACGGCCATTACCGCCCCCAGCAGGCAGAAGGCGAGGAGCAGGGTTCGCTGGAGCATACTGTGTTGATACGGTGGGAAACCCGCCACGTTGAGGCGCCAACATGCTCCAGGCCTTGCAGCGTTTCAGCGCCCTGATTGACGCCCTGGCCAAGGCCGGGCCGGGGGGGCTGGCGCTGGGCGAGCTGGCTGCCCAATGCACGCTGCCGCCCGCCACCTGTACGCGCGCGCTCAAGGCCATGGCCGCCCTGGGCTGGGCCGACCAGGCCGGCAACCGCGGGCGCTACCGTCTGGGGCCGCGCGCCACCGCCCTGACCGCCGCCGCCGCCTACCAGGGGCCGCTGCTGGCGCGCGCCGAGCCGCTGCTGCGCGCCTTCGTGCGCCGCCATCCCGGGGTGGGCGTGGCGCTGGTGGCGTTGCGCGACGGCCATCGCTTCGGCCTGTGGTCGCACGATCCCGGCCGGGGCGAGGCCCTGGAGCTGTTCGCCCACCACGACCTGTGGTCGATGCCCTCGGGCCGGCTGCTGGTGGCCCTGCTGCCGCCGCGCCAGCGCCGGCGCATCTGCGCGCG
>JAKLKR010000018.1 GCA_023150565.1 Planctomycetota bacterium | reverse complement strand
CCGCGCTGGAGACCTTCCAGTTCGACCTCAACGGCTTCATCGTGGTGCGTGGCGCCATCCCCGCCGGCGAGGTGGCCGCGGTCGAGGCCAGCCTCGACCGCCTGCAGCACCTGCGCCAGGGCGGCTGGGCCGGGCACGTGCACGGCCACAGCTACGGCGGCCGCGAGGGGCTGAACCTCCAGCAGATCTACGAGGGCGGCCCCTGCTGGGAGCGCCTGATCGACCACCCCTCCTACATCGAGCGGGTGCGCACCTTCGTCGGCGGCGACGGCACCTTCGACTACCTGCACGGCCCGCTGTTCATCGACGAGGCCTTCGCCAACATCCGCGCCGAGGGCGAGTCGATCGGCCTCCACTCCGGCGGCCAGGAGGGCTGCTCGCGCACCCGCTTCCTGGTCCAGGACCGGCGCTTCCACTGCAACCAGGTCAACGTGCTGATCGCCTGGCGCGACATCGGCCCCGGCGACGGCGCCACCATGGTGGTGCCCGCCAGCCACAAGGCCAACTTCCCGCACCCCGACTTCGAGCGCGCGCGCATGAAGGAGGGCGAGGCGCAGTCGGCCGAGGGGGTGGCCGGGGCGGTCGAGGTCCACCTGCGCGCCGGCGACGCGCTGATCTTCTCCGACGCCATCATGCATGGCTCGGCCGCGCGCCGGAACCCCGGCCAGCGCCGCATCTCGGTCTACCGTTACGGGGTCAGCTGGGGCCGTCCGCGCCACCCCTATCGCCCCTCCGCGGCCCTGCTCGCCCGCCTGTCGCCGCGCGCCCGCGCCCTGGTGCAGCCGCAGGAGGCCATGCTGGAGCCGCCGCAGGCGGCGGCGGCCGGAGCATGAGCCGGGAGCCTGGTCACAGCGAGGCTGGCGGCATGGACTCCAGCCCGCCCCCGATCAGCGACCGCTCCTCCGCCCCGCCGCGCCTGCGCATCGACTGGAACCTCGGTTCCCAGGGCGGCATCGGACCCGGCTGCTCGATGCCGCGGGTGGAGGACGGGCTGCCGCACCTGCGCATGCTCGCCCAGGCCGGCTTCGCCGGGGTGCAGGGCGGCGATCCCGCCCTCTGCCGCAGCCTCGGGCTGGGCGTCACCGGCGGCTTCCGGGTCAACCGGCCGGAGGAGGCCGAGCCCCAGGCGCGCGCCTGCGCCGCCGCCGGCCTCGACGCCGCCACCCTGCACCTGGGCTGGGGCCACGAGAGCGAGGCGGAGGCCGATGCGCTCATCCGCGCCGTGCTCGACGCCTCGCAGCGCCACGGCATCCATCTCGCGATCGAGACCCACCGCGCCACCATCACCCAGGATTCCTGGCGCACGGTGGAGTTCACCAGGCGCTTCCCCGGCATCCGCTTCAACGCCGACTATTCGCACTGGTACTGCGGACTCGAGATGCCCTATGGCGACTTCGAGGCCAAGCTGCGCTACCTGCAGCCGGTGTTCGCGCGGGTCAGCCACGGCCACGCCCGCATCGCCTCCAGCAGCCAGATCCAGATCCCCCTCGACCAGCCGGCGGCGGAACGCGCGATCGTCCACTTCCAGCGCATGTGGACCCTGACCATGACGGCGTGGAAGGAGCAGGCGCGGCCCGGCCACATCCTGCCGGTGGCGGTCGAGCTGCTCGGCCCCGACAACAACTACGCGCTGCGACGCCAGCAGCCCGACGGCACCTGGGTCGAGGCCGGCGACCGCTGGCGCGACGCCCTGCGCCACGCCGAGATCCTGCGCGGCTGCTGGGCCGCGGCTGCCTAGCGGCAAGGGCGTTCGGCGACTCTTCCCTGGAAGCGCCGGGCTCCAGCCCGGCAGTTCAGTTGGGACGGCTCGAATTGCCGGGCTGGAGCCCGGCGGTCCCAGGGGCGCGTGTGCCGTGCCTTGCGGTTAGCGCGATTCCTCGACGACAACAGCGCTACAGCCGGCCCTTGTCCTCGACCACCAGCTCGCCCTCGTCGTCGGGGCGGTAGGCGGTCCAGGAGCAGCGCAGGCCCTCGGCCTGGGCCCAGGCGCGGAAGCGCTCGACCGAGGGCCAGTCCTCGCTGCGCTCCTCGCCGCTCGACAGGCGGTACTCGATCACCAGGCCAGGCATGTCGCCACCAGGATCGCCGCCAGCGCCAGACGCGCCAGCGACCACCCCCGCCGCCCGGGCACGAACAGCAGCGGCCACAGCAGCAGCGCCCACCACGGCGGCAGCGCCGCCGGCAGGCTGGCGCCGGGCAGCTCGGCGGCCCAGCGCACCGTCGCCACCAGCAGGTCGAGCGACCATTCCAGCAGGCGGTAGAGGCCCTCCCACGGGCCGTCGACCCACACCCCGGCCAGCACCAGCAGGGGCAGGCCCAGCCACAGCGCCACGGTGGTGGGCGGCGAGGCCACCAGGGTGGTGAGCGGCGACCACGGCGACCAGGCCGGGAAATGCCAGGCCAGCAACGGCACGATGGCGAGGGTGGCGGCCAGCCCCAGGCACAGGCCGTCGCTGGCGGTGCGCGCGCCCCACAGCAGCACCCGCCAGGAGGGACGGTCGAGCGGCCAGGGCTCGAGCGGAAGCCAGCGCAGGCGCACCGCCATCAGCTCGCGCCCGAGGGTGGCGAGGCCGAGCACCGCCAGCAGGCTGAGCTGGAAGCCGAGGTCGGCGGCCACCGACGGGTCGGCCGCCACCAGCACCGCCGCCGCCAGCGACACCGGGCCGAGCGGATGCGGCCAGCGCGCCAGCAGGTCGTAGGCCACCACCGCCAGGCCCATGGCCAGGGCGCGCTGGGTGGCGGGACCGCCGCCGGTCAGCCAGCAGTAGCCGCAGATCAGCGCCGCCAGCGCCAGCTGGCGCCACAGCCAGGCCACCCCGGCGCTGCGCAGCAGCCAGGCGCCGAGGGCGGCGGCGATGGCGAGATGGGCGCCGCTCACCGCCAGCAGGTGGAGCAGGCCGGAGCGGCGGAACAGCGGCTTCTCGGGCGGATTGCCGCGGCCGAGCAGCAGCGACTCGGCCAGCTCGCGGTGCTCGTCCAGGCGCGCCAGCGCGCGCCAGGCCCAGCCGCGCGGCCCGTCCTCGCGCCGTTCCAGCCGCTCGAGCGCCACCGCCTGCAGTTCCGGCCCGCGCACCCCGTGCTCCCAGCGGCCGCGCACCCGTACGCGGTCGCCCTCCTCGACCCCGGGCAGGGCGGGGGCGCGCACGAACAGGCGTCCGCCGCCATCCTGTTCCAGCACGAAGCCCTGGTTGTGGCCGCGCCAGGCCACGCTGGTGGCGATGCCGGTACAGTCGGCCAGGCGGGCGCCGGGTTCGGACGGCGGCGCCGGCGGCCCGGCCAGGGCGAGGCCGGCGAGGAAGGCGGCCAGGCCGAGCATCCCGCGCGCCGCCAGCGGCCAGCGCGCCGCCAGCAGCGCAGCGGCCAGGCCCAGGGGGGCGCCCGCGCACCAGAACCACCAGGGCGGGATGCGCCCGGCGGTGGCGGTGAGGGCGCCCAGCACCAGCGGCAGCGCCAGCCAGGGCAGCAGCGGCCCGGGGGTGGCGGGGCGCAGCGGGATGGGGGGCTCGGCCTGGTTCACTGCGCGCGCGTCCGGGGGCAGCCCGGGCAGGATGCCGGCACCACCGTCGGCGCCGGGCTGCCGGCCTGGCGGAAACGCGCCAGCCACAGGGGTTCGAGCTCGATCACCGCGGGGACGGCACGCGCCGGCAGCACCGCGCTGGCGTGGCCGTCATGGCGCACCACCAGCAGCCAGCCGGGATCGCCGGGCGGATGCAGGCGGCAGGCCCCGGCAGCATCGGTGCGGTCGAGCAGGGTCTCGCTGCCATCGGGGGCGATCAGCACGCAGGCGGCCCCGGCCAGGGGCGCACCATCGCTGCGGTCGCGCACCACATGCGACGGACCGGCGCAGGCGCCCAGGGCCAGGACGACGGCGAGGGATGCGCAGGGGAGGACCGCAGGCGGGCGCATCGCGCCCGGCCTTCAGGCGCCGGCGGTGGCGCGGGCGGCGGTGACCTTGCGGTGGATGACGTCCACCAGCTGGCCGATGGTCTCGAGACCCTCGCTGCCGGGCAGGTTCTCGTCGAAGTTGAAGCCGAAGGCGTCCTCGAGGTCCATCGCCACCTCGGCGATGTCGAGGTGGTTGTCGGTCACATCCGGCACCAGCTTCTGGCCTTCGTAGTCGAAGGGCTCCTCGTCCGGCTCCAGGTGGACCGGCGGGGGCGGCAGGCGGTGCAGCTTGTTGGCGAGGATCTCGATCACCTCGTCGCGGACGCGGTCACGTTCCATGGTCGTCCCTGCCTCAGCCGTCGAAGCGGCGGAAGATCACCGACGCGTTGTGGCCGCCGAAGCCGAGGTTGTTCGACAGGGCGTATTCGACCTTGGCCTGGCGGGCGGTGTTGGGCACGTAGTCCAGGTCGCACTCGGGGTCGGGCGTGGTGTAGTTGATGGTGGGCGGCAGCACGCCGTTGCGCAGCGCCAGCAGCGAGGCGATGGCCTCGAGGCCGCCGGCGGCGCCGAGCGCGTGCCCGGTCATGCCCTTGGTCGAGCTCATCGCCAGCTTGCGCGCGTGGGCGCCGAACACGCCCTTCACGATCGCGGTCTCGCCCTTGTCGTTGTAGGGGGTCGAGGTGCCGTGGGCGTTGATGTAGCCGATCTGCTCGCCGGCGATGCGCGCGTCGTTGAGCGCCATGCGCATGCAGGCGATGCCGCCGGCGCCGGTGGGATCGGGGGCGGTCTCGTGGTGGGCGTCGCCGGTGCAGCCGTAGCCGACCACTTCGCCGTAGATGGTGGCGCCGCGCTTGCGCGCGTGCTCGAGCTCCTCGATCACCAGGATGCCGGCGCCCTCGGCGAGCACGAAGCCGTCGCGGTCCTTGTCGAAGGGCCGGCTGGCGGTGGCCGGGCTGTCGTTGCGCTCGGACAGGGCCTGGATCGAGTTGAAGCCGGCCAGCCCGAGGTGGGTGATCGAGGCCTCGGTGCCGCCGGTGATGGCGACATCGCACTGGCCGCAGCGGATGTGGTGGAAGGCCGCCCCGATGCAGTGCGAGGCGGTGGCGCAGGCGGTGGTGATGGCGTAGTTCGGGCCCTTGGCGCCGTAGGCGATCGAGACGTCGCCGGCGGCGGAGTCGACGATCATCTTGGGAACCAGGAACGGGCTGACGCGGTGCGGGCCGCGTTCCATGAACACCTTGTGCTCGGCCTCGATCGAGGACAGGCCGCCGATGCCGGAGCCGATGATGGTGGCGACGCGGAAGGGGTCGGCCCAGTCCTTGCCCTTGAAGCCGGACGAGCGCATCGCCTCGGCGGCGGCGACCAGCGCCAGCAGCACGAAGCGGTCCTTGCGCCGGCCGGCCTTGGGATCGCCGATGGCGGCCGCGAGCTGCTCGTTGGTCAGGGGGACCTGGCCGCCGAACTTGGTCTTGTGGTTGCTGACATCGATGGCGGTGATGGGCCCGATGCCATGGCGTCCATTGATGAGGGCATCCCAGAACTTGGGGACATCCAGGCCGTTGCAGGCCAGCACGCCCATGCCGGTCACGACCACGCGGCGTTCAACCATGAGAAATCATCCTCGTTTCTGCTGGGGGTCTTCTAGCGCGAGAACCCCGCCGGGTGGCGGGGTTCCCAGATTGTGCGAATAAGCGCCGGTGGAGCGGCAGGGGCCGTCCAGCCGGGTCACTTCTTCTCGGCCACCTTGGCGACGATGTGCTTGATCACGTCCCCGATGGTCTTGACCTCCTGGTCGTCCTCGAGCTTGACGCCGAAGGCGTCTTCGAGGTCCATCATGATCTCAGCGATGTCGAGGCTGTCGGCCCCCAGATCGGCGACGATGTTGCTCGCCTCGGTGATGGTGGCCTTGTCGCGCGACAAGCGGTCGGCGATGATGTCGATGACCTTGTTCTTGATCTCGTCGCTCACGGTCGCTCCTGTAATGACGGAAGTAAGCGGTGGAGGCGGCAGTCTGGCAACCACCCCCGGGGGGTCAAGGAAGTTACCAAGGGCCATCGGAGGGGCCGGCGCACCCCCGCTGGCGCGTGGCTACACCGCCTCATCCTGCCGCCATGACCCGCCTGGCCCCCCTGCTCGCCGCGCTGCTGCTGACCGCCGGCTGCCAGGACGAGGCCGCCTCGCAGGCGCCCGCCGGGGCCCAGGGTCCGCTGGTGCTGCGGGTGTGGGACAAGGATGCGCGCGCCCAGCCCGGCGCGCCCCCCACCACCCTGGTGGCCGGGCGTGCCGAGCAGCGCGGCCTGGCCGAGGCGGTGCGCCTCAGCCCGGTGCTGGTGCGCCGCCCGATCGATGGCGGGGTGCTCTACGTGCACGCCGGCGAAGCCGCCGCCGGCGGCGGCAAGGGTGTCGACCTGCCCGGACCGGTTCACCTGTCGGGCACCTGGCGCGGACTGCCCTTCACCGGGGTGGCCGAGCGCGCCGCCCTGCCCGCCGGCGGCCGGCTGGAGCTGAGCGGCCTGCGCCTGGCGCGCGGGGGGCTGCTCGCCAGCGTCCCGCGCGCGATCGCCAACCGCGAGCGCATCGTGGTCGAGGGCCCGCTGGACATCGCCCCCGGCGCCCCCGCCATCACCGCCGCCCTCGCCGCCCTGCCGCCCGCCCCCGCCACCCCGTTGCTGACCCCCGGCGACCGCTGACCCGAATCAGAACGGCATGCCGAAGGCGACATTGACCCCGGCCGACTCGTTGGAGCCGGCGACATCGATGCGGAACACCGCCGCACGCTCGAACATCAGGCGCAGGCCGCAGCCCAGGCTCCAGCGCGGTATCGGCTCCGCCAGCTTCCGCCACGATGGCGACACCGCACCGGCGTCGGCGAATGGCGCCAGGCCGATGCGCTCGATGCGCACTTCGCGGCTGAACGTCACCCCGCGCGGCAGCACCCACAGCCGCCACTCCGCCCCGGCGTGCCAGGCGGCGCGGTCGGTGAATCGGTCGGCAAGATAGCCGCGCAGGGTGTCGCGCCCGCCCAGGCTGGGCAGTTCGTAGAAGGGCAGGTCGCCCCAGGCCTGACGGGCGAAGGCGCCGATGACCAGGGCATCGGTGGGTGGGTTCTCCTCGGCCACCCCGGTGGCGCGCAGCCGGGATCCACCACCGTCGTGGAACAGCCCGGGCAGGGGCAGCGCCCACACCCCCTTGAGCTCGGCCCGGCCGCCCGCGCGGCCGGCGCTGATCAGCGGCGCGCACTCCAGCGTGCCGCCCAGGCTGAGGCCGCGGTAGGGGTTGCTCTGGCTGTCACGGCCATCCCAACGCAGGCCGGCGCTCAGCCAGAGGGCGGCGGCGCCATCATCCTGGCGCACCATGAGCGGATAGACCGAGCCGGTGGCCCACACCTCGGGGACGTGGCCGCCGGCCAGGTTGTGGCGGTCGCCGCGTACGCCGACCTGGGCCACCCAGTCGCCGCCGGCGCTCGGCAGGGCCTTCTGCAGCTGCACCCCGGCATCGACCACCTCGTCGACATAGCTGGTCTCGCCGTCGGCGGTGGTGGCCCCGCCCAGGCCGAAGAAGCGGCGGGTGAGGGTGCGCTCATAGCCGCCGCGCACGCGCACCAGCGAACGCTCCTCGACCGCCACTCCGCCGCCTGGAACCTCGCGATGGTCGAGCCAGCGCTGCCAGACCCCGGCGTAGCGCTCCTGGCCCTGGGTCGAACGGGCCACGAACAGCCCGACGAACTCGCGCCGACGCTGGTTGCGGAAGTCGATGTCGGTGAGGGCGATGCCGCCACCGGCACCGACCGCCTCCTCGAAGTACAGGATGGGGGCGATGAAGGTGGTGACGAACAGGCGCTCGACCACCCCGCCCGGCTTGATGCGCCCCTCGGGTATGTAGCGCCAGCGCGCGGGGTTGGGCAGGTCGGCCGGCAGTGCGACCTTGGGGATGCGGCCGTCACCATCGAGGCCCCTGAGCGGGTTGAACGGCTGGTCGGCCGGGGTCGCAGCCGGGACCGGATCCTGGCCATCCGGCTCGGCGGCCCCGGCGACGGTCGCGGCCAGGGCGAGGACCAGGGGCAGGGCGGGGCGCATCGGTGTACCATCGCACCAGGCCGGCCCACGCCAGGGGAGCCCGGGACCGGGGCCGGCCGGCGGCGGTAGCGGGGGCTGGCATCGCAGCGCGCAGCTCCAGGCTTCAGGCTCCCGGGCCCACCGCCATGCACGACCTCCAATCCATCGCCCCCTCCTGCGCCGTGCTGCTCGGCAGCGACGTCCAGGGCCGCTTCGAGCATCTCGCCACCGCCTGGTGCGTGGGGCCGCGCGAATGGGTCACCGCCTGGGCCGGCGAGGAGCCCCCGGCCGGACCGCTGCGGCTGATGTCGGTGAACGACGGCGCGGTGGCCGAGGTCGCCGGCTGGGAGCAGGACGACGGCCTCGCCGGTTTCACCGCCGCGCTCGACGCCCGCCCGCTCGCCACCGCCACCACCGAGCTGCACAAGCGCGTGCCGCTGTGGGCGCTGGGCTGGCCGTCGACCATCGACCACCCGGCCTTCCGCCTCAGCCGCGGCTCGCTCGATCCGCAGCGCTACTTCCCCTACCTGTGCCCGTGGACGGTCAGCGGCCACTGCGCGCTGTTCTCGGCCAGCGACGGCTGGCTGACCGGCCGCTGCTATATCGGCATGGCCGGCGGCCCGGTGCTGGACGCCGCCGGCGCGGTGGTGGGGGTGCTGCTGGGCAGCGAGCCGTCGCCCGACCATCCGCCGCTGGCGCGCTTCCAGCGCCTGGGCTGACCCTGGGGAACCGCCATGAACCGCCCGACCATCGCCGCCCTCCCCCTGCTGCTCGCCCTCGCCGGCTGCGGCGACGAGCCCAAGCCCCAAACCCAGCAGACCCCCGCCGAGCCGCCGCCCGCCGACGAGCGCGAGCGCGAGGTGCGCAAGGCGCGCGCCCTCGATGCGGTGGGCTACGACGGCGCCGGGGTCGAGCGCCAGCTGCGCAAGACCATCGCCACCCAGGACGCGCAGCAGAAGCGCCTGGAAGAGGCGACCAAGGCCGCCGAGAACCCCTGAACCCAATGCCCGAACACATCCAGATCCGCATCATCAGCCTGCTCGAGGAGGCCGCCAACAGCTTCGAGCAGCTCGAGACCCTGGCCAACCGCACCCTGCGCCAGATCCCCGCCGCCGCCATCGACACGGTCGAGCTGCGCGCGATCGAACGCGACTACCTCAACGACGAGAACGAGCCCGGCAGCGAGATGGACCACATCGTGTTCATCCGCTACCGCACCGACCAGTCCGAGGAGCGCTGACCCCCCGGCAGGCTGCCACCGCCCGCTACTCGCGCGGCGGGATCACCAGCACGGTGCCGGGCTTGAGCGCGGCCGGGTCGAGACCGGGGTTGGCGGCGACGATGCGCCGCCACTGCTGCGGCGAACCGAAGTACAGCGCGCTGATGTCGGCCAGGGTGTCGCCCTCCTGCACCACGTAGGAGCGCTGCGCCGGGGCCGTGGCCGCGCCCGAGGCGCTGGGCTGCGGCGGCGGCAGGGCGGCGGCGGTGGCACCGGAAGCAGGCACCAGCGCCATCCCCACCGGCACGGCGTAGCGCGGCTGGATGCGGCTCTCGACCGTCACCGTGCAGGAACCGGGCGGCTTCTGCTGCAGCTTGGGCTTGAAGAACTCCTGGATCGCGCGTTCGACCTCGGCGGCGGGGATCGGGCAGGGCACCGCCGGGTCCTCGCCCACCAGGGTCACCCGCACCACCGCCTTGGGCCACACCCAGCGGCCGTCGAATTCGCGCTGCGCCTCCTCGTACACCGGCTTGCCCTCGATCGCCGTCTCGCAGCGCCAGCGCGGAGCGAGGTCGCGGTCGAGCGAGGTGCGGATGCTGTCGGCGGCGATGCGCGCCTGGCTGCTGTCGCTGTTGACCCCGGTGAAGTTCTCGCTGATCACGAAACCGCGCACATCGGTGTCGCCGCAGCCGGCGCAGGCGAGCAGGGCGAAGGCGGCGAGGACGGGGGTGGTACGCATGGCGGGGCAGCTTGCCGGCCGCCCAGGGCGGGCAATGGGGGTACTAGGTCGCGGCAGGCGGCGGCGGGGCGGTCGACGAACCGGCCACCAGGGTCGGCGCCAGCAGCGCCAGGCGCGGCGGGCCGCCGGGCCGGGCGATGCGCCGCTCGAGCAGCGCCACCGCCTCGCAGGTGGCCTCCTCGACCGGCATGCGCACCGACACCAGCGCCGGCAGGCCGCCGCGCGGCGGCAGGCCGTCGACCCCGGTCAGCGACACCCGCCCCGGCACCGCCAGACCGGCCGCCGCCAAGCGTTGCAGCAGCCGGTAAGCGACATGGTCGCCGGCGGTGCCCCAGGCGGTGACCCCCGCCCCGCTGCGGCGCAGCGCGCGTTCGACCAGCTGGCGCGCCACCCCGGCATCGCCGGCGGTGCTGGCCAGCACGTCGCGGCGGCGCGGCCCTGCGCCGTGGCGCACCAGGGTCGAGAGGAAGCCGCCCAGCCGGCGCCAGCTCCAGCCGGCGTCCAGCTCCCAGCCCAGCCAGCCGATGCGCTTGTGGCCGAGCGCGAGCAGGTGCTCGGCCTGCAGCCGCCCGGCGGCCTCGTTGTCGGGGGCGGCGACATCGACCGGGCTGCCGGGATAGTCGAAGATCACGCTCGCCACCGGCATGCGCACCGCCAGCCGCGCCACCTGGACGGGATCATGGCGCTGCAGCAGCAGCACCCCGTCGGCGCGCGGCGGGGCGCCGCCGCACACCGCCTCGGTCCAGCGCGCCAGGGCCTGCGGCCCCATGCGCTCGACGGTCAGGTCGTGGCCGGCGGCGGACAGGCGCCCCAGCTCGCGCAGCACCCGCGGCCAGGTCAGGCCGGCGGGGCCCTGGCCCGACACCGGCTGGGCGATGACCAGCAGGCGCGGACGCACCGCCGCCGGGGCCGGCGGCTCGGGGGTGCGCGGCTTCCAGCCGGCGGCGGCGGCGGCGGCGGCCACCCGCCGGCGGGTCTCGGCGCCGATGCGCCCGGTGCCGCGCAGGGCGCGCGACACCGTCGGCACCGACAGCCCGAGCTCGGCGGCGATGCGCGCCAGCGAGATGCGCCCGTCCATCTCAGCCCCCGCCGCAGGCCCGGCGCCAGGCCGCCGGGCTGGTGCCCATGAAGCGGCGGAACAGGCGGTGGAAGTGCGCGGTGCCGGCCAGCCCCACCGCCTCGGCGGCGGCGGCGACCTCGGCCCCGCGCCGCAGCAGGTCGCAGGCGCGGGCGATGCGCACGCGCTGCACCCAGCCGATCACGCTGTGGCCGGTGTGGCGGCGGAAGGCGCGCGCCAGAGCCTGGGGGTGCATGCCCGCCACCCGCGCCGCCCCCGCCAGGGTCACCGGCGCGGCGGCGTGCTCGTCGAGCCAGGCGCACACCGCGGCCAGGCGGCGCGCCGAGGCGGGGTCGCCGACCGCGGCCAGGCGGTGGGCGAGGGGCTGGGCGGCGCCGGCGAAGGCGTGCAGGCAGTCGAGCAGCAGGCCCAGGCGCGCGGGGCCCTCCAGCCTCCGCCAGCGCGCCAGGGCGGCGGCGATGCGCGCCGCCGGCACCCCGTGCAGGGCAAGCCCGCGGCGCGAACCCTCGACCGCGGCCAGCGCCCCGGCCGCCTCGGGCAGGCCGGCCAGGCGCGCAGGCAGCGCGGCGGGGAACTGCAGCACCCAGGCGCGATGCGGCGGCGGCACCCCCGGGCGCGACATCCAGGTGTGGGGCAGGCCGGGGCCGATGAGGAACGCCACCGGCGGCTCGTGGTTGCCGACATGGTCGCCCACCAGCGCGGTGATGCCGCCGCGCCACACGCAGCCCAGCTCGATCAGGTCGTGGTGGTGCAGGCGCATGCCGAAGGCCTCGACCCGGCGGTCGAGGAAGCGGAAGCTGCTGCCCGGATCGGGGCCGAGGGGCTCCAGCAGCGGCGGCCGCGGGCGCAGCACCCCGGTCGCCCCGTCAGCCCTGCCCGTCCCGGTCCATCATCACCGAGCGCAGCTCGGCCTCGCTGCACACCTGGCCGTCGACCAGCACGCGCGCCTGGCAGGCGCTCAGGCGCGGGCGCAGGCGCAGCACGTCGACCTCGATGCGCATGACGTCGCCGGGGCCGACCGGGCGGCGGAACTTGGCCTTGTCGATCGACATCAGGAACGGCAGCTTGCCCTGGGCGTCGCCCTGGAGCATGAGCAGGATGCCGCCCACCTGGGCCATGGCCTCGAGCTGCAGCACCCCGGGCATCACCGGCTGGGCGGGGAAGTGGCCGGGGAAGAACGGCTCGTTCACGGTGACGTTCTTGATCCCTACGATGCGCTTGCCGGGGGTGTGCTCGATGACGCGGTCGACCAGCAGGAAGGGGAAGCGGTGCGGCATCATCGCCAGGATGGCCTTGATGTCGAACACCACCTTGGGCCGCTCGGCCTCCTCGATCGCCTTGTTGAGCGCCTGCACCAGCTGCATGTTCTCGCGGTGGCCAGAGCGCACCGCGATGATGTGGGCATTGATGCGCCGGGTGGCGTGCGCGAGGTCGCCGATCAGGTCGAGGACCTTGTGGCGCGCCGCCTCGTCCTTGAAGCGCAGCTCGTTGTCGACCAGGCGGTCGCCGTCGTAGACGCAGGTGTTCTGGTAGGTCGCGCCCTTGCCCAGGCCGGCGGCCCGCAGCATCTCGACCTCCTTGGCCATGCAGAAGGTGCGTGCGGGGGCGATGCCGGTGGCGAAGGCCTCCTCGGTCAGCTCCAGCTCGACCACCTGGGCGCCCTTGAGCGCGCCGCCGTGGTCGTCGAGGGTGTAGGTGATCTTGAGCCCGTTCTTGTAGGGCAGCGCCACCAGCATGGTGCGGCCGTCGGTGACCGACACCGGCTCGGCGACATCGAAGCAGCGGCGGTCGGCCGGCTGGTCGACCAGGCCGGCGGAGCGCAGCAGCTCGACGAACTCGCGCGCCGAGCCGTCGAGGCCGGGCAGCTCGACGGTGTCGAGCTCGACATAGAGGTTGTCGAGCCCCAGGCCCATGCAGGCGGCGAGGAAGTGCTCGGGGGTGTGCACCTCGACCTCGACCCCGGCCACGGTGGCGGCCATCGCCGAGCGGCGCTGGCGCTGGCACAGCAGGGCGGGATGGGCGCGCAGCGAGGGCTGCCCGGGCAGGTCGGTGCGCACGAACACCACCCCGGCGTCGGGCGGGGCGGGCTTGACCGTGACCGTGCAGCGTTCGCCGGAGTGGAGGCCGATGCCGGCCACGGTGGCCGGTCGGGCGATGGTGCGTTGGGCGCTCATGGGGTGGGGGCTCCGCCGGATCCCAGCCGGCGCTCGAGCTCGGCGATGCGCTGCTCGAGCTGGCGCACGCGCTCCTCGGTGCGGGGCAGATGGCGCAGGCCGACCTCCTGGGCGAGCGCGGCGCGGTAGTCGCGCGCCGGGCTGCCGCGCACCACCCCCTTGGGCGGCACGCTCTTGGACACCCCCGACTGGGCGGTGACGGTGGCCTGGTCGCCGATGGTGAGGTGCCCGGCCAGGCCGACCTGGCCGGCGAGGGTGACGTAGTTGCCCAGGCGGGTGGAGCCGGCGATGCCGACCTGGGCCACCAGCAGGCAGTGCGAGCCGACGTCGACGTTGTGCGCCACCTGCACCAGGTTGTCGATCTTGGTGCCGGCGCCGATGCGGGTGACGCCGAAGCGCGCGCGGTCGATGCAGGCGCAGGCGCCGATCTCGACGTCGTCCTCGACCACCACGATGCCGACCTGCGGACTCTTCTGGTGGCGTCCGCCCACCAGCACGAAGCCGAAGCCGTCGGAGCCGATCACCGCCCCCGGCTGCACCACCACCCGGTGGCCGAGCCGGCAGCGTTCGCGCAGGCTGACGTTGGCGTAGAGCAGGCAGTCGTCGCCCAGGGTGCAGCCGCCGCCGACCACGGTGTTGGGGTAGATCACCGCGTTGGCGCCGATCACCGTCCCCTCGCCGATCACCACCCCGGCGCCGATGCGCGCCCCGGCGCCGATCGCCACCCGTTCGCCCACCACCGCGCTGGGGTGGATGCCGATCGCCGGATGCACCGGCTTGGGCCCGAAGGTCTCGATCAGCAGCGAGAAGGCGTGGTCGGGGTTGGCGACCACGATCTGCGGCGCCGGGCAGTCGGCCCGCTCCTCGGCCACCAGCACCGCCCCGGCCTTGGTGGCGGGCAGGTGGACGGCGTACTTGGGGTTGGCGAGGAAGCTCAGGTCGCCGGGCTTGGCCTCGGTGAGGCCGGCGATGCCGGACAGCAGGGTGCCGCCATCGCCCACCACCCGGCCGCCCAGGAAGCGGGCGACGTCATCGACGGTGATGCGCATGGGATCAGGGCTTGGCCTTGGCGGCTTCGGCGTCGAGGCGGGCGTTGAGGAAGGGCAGGAAGGCGTCGGTGATGTCATTCGACGGCTCGTAGTAGAGCACCGACTGCAGGCCCATCTCGAGCTGCACATCCTGCAGGGTGGGCGCGCTCAGCTCGGGGGCGGGCGCGAGCAGCACCAGCATGATCTGCTTTTCCTCGCAGAAGCTCTTGAGCGCGCTGCGCACCGCCTTGTGGGTGTCCTTGACCAGGTGCACATGCTTGCGCTGGATCTCGGCCCCGGCGCGTTCGCCGGTGAGCTTGCGCTTGAGCTTGAGGGTCTCGAACTCCTCCTGGATGGCCGAGAACTTGTCGCTCGCCGGGGTCAGGACCTGGAGCTGGCCTTCGAGCTGCTGCAGGCGGTCCTCGATCTTCTTGATCTCGGCGCGGATCTCGGCGTCGTCCTTCTTGAGGCGCTCGGTGCCCTCGCGGTAGAGCTTGGCGCCGTTGAGCACGTCGGCCAGGCGCAGCACTCCGATCTTGGGGGCGGGCTTGGCGGCGTCGGCGGCGGCGAGCGGCGCGGTTGCGGATAGGACGGCGGCGATGGCCGCGATGATGATCAGGCGCATGGATCCCCCTGGAGGGTGGGTGGGGGGGATGCTAGGGCGCCGCGATCGAGGACAACCCAAGGGCCGGGGGGGTCTGCCTCGGCCCATTTCCGCCCACGGCGGAGGGGCCAGGGGCTACCTGGCGCGGGTCACTTCTTGTCCTTCTTGGCCTTCTCGCGCTCGGCCGCCGCCGCCTCAACCGCCGACTTCACCTGGGCCAGGAAGGCCTCCTTGTCCTTGTCGCCTTGGGCCAGGAGGGCTTCAAAGGCGTCCTTGTCCTTGCCGGCGAGCTTCTTCAGGGCGGCGCTCTTGTGCGCGGCATCGACCAGCGTCGGCACGAACTTCAGCTCGGTCTTGAGCCGGGCCAGGGCCTGCTCACCCTGCCCCTTGCCGGCCATGGTCTCGATCGCCTTGAACCCTTCGGCCGCCTCGACGCGGGCATTGGCGCGGCTGGCGAGCATGTCGATGGCGATGTCGAAGGAGTAGTCGCGCGCCGAGACCAGTTGGAGAGCATTGCCCGGACCGTTGATCAGATAGGTGAGCAGTTTGCGCTGGGCGGTGAAATCGAGCACCACCTGGCTGCCGGTGCAGTTGGCCTGCAGCGATTCCGCCTTACGCGCACCCTCACCGGCCTGCGCCATCGCCACCAGCGCCTTGAGGGTGTACTGGTCGAACGGCTTGACCCCCCACTCGGCGAGCATGGCAACCACCTCCTTGCTCTTGCTGACGAGGTCCGTCGCCGCCCGGGCGGCATCTGGGGTGGTGCCATAGCCCACCGGGATCATAAGGTCGACGCTGATGTTGCGCACAGAGCGCAGTTCGACGTTCTTGCCCTTGTCCTCGAATGTCAGCACTCGGCGATTAGCAGAATCGACCAGGGCGAAGTAGGGTCCGGCGGTGGCGGCACAGCACCACACGTCGCTGGGCCCAGCCTGGATCGCGGCGTTCTCGTCCTGGCTCTTGAACTGGCTGACCAATTCCTCCTGCTGCTCCTTGGTCAGATCGAGTTCGCGGCTCTTGGCCAGATCCATGGGGTTGGGAATGGATTTATAGGCCAGCTGGACGTAGAGGGCAGGAGAGTAGTTGTAGGCGT
This sequence comes from Planctomycetota bacterium, assembly GCA_023150565.1. Classification (GTDB taxonomy): domain Bacteria; phylum Planctomycetota; class UBA11346; order UBA11346; family UBA11346; genus JAKLKR01. The sequence continues at coordinate 25,972 of JAKLKR010000018.1, read as the reverse complement.
TGAGCAGCTTCAGCTTTTCATCGTCTGAGCGATAGAACAGCACGGCACGTTTTGCCGGGATCACCACCATCAGCATCGACCCGCTGAAGGCTCCGCGCACCACCCCGTCATAGGGATGCTCCTTCGACCAGAACTCGTCCTCGGCCTTGCGCACCAGTTCCTGGTCGGCCGCCCGATTGGTCTTCTTCTGTTCCGGGGTGGGTTCCTTGCGGAACAAGCCCTGGATCACCTCCTCGGGGGTAGGCTTGGGGAAGGCGTCCTTGGCCGGGCCCCAGCCGGTGCGAACCAGTGAATATGTTTGATCGCCGACCTGGGTGGTGCGGGCCTCAAGCATCTGGAGGTCGACCAGGAAATTCTTCACGCTCTTGCGCGTATTCACATTGTCGCGCAGTTCGTAGATGGCGATCTGGCCGGATCCGGCATTGATGGTCGCGATGTTGTTCCCGCTCACCACCACCAGCGGGGTCTCCAGCCCGAACACGGGCACCGACAGCGCGCAGGCGAGCAGGGCGGCGGAGCAGGTACGCAGCAGACGGTTCATGGCGGACTCCCGGGGTGGGGAGCGTGTCGGCCGCACCCGGGGGCGCACGGCCCGCGGGTGTGTGACGCGCACCTCCAGGTGATACAGGCGACGACGGGCCGCGTTGCCTTCTCACCGCCATCGGCAAACGCGGCAGTTGGTGGCGGCAGCAAGGCGCCGACACGCGCTGTGTACGGGCGTACTCGAGCGGGTCGGGAACGCAGCTGCCGCCTCCAAATGCTGCGTTTGCCGCTCAGCGCCGGGCGTCGGGCGGCACCACCAGGTCGTTGGCGGCGACCTTGGCCTGGATCCATTCCACGAAGGCCGGGAACGGGCAGAGCAGCGCCGCCAGGGTCAGGTCGGGGGTGCCGGGCAGCGGCGGGTAGTGCAGGCGGTTGATGATCGCCAGGCGTTCGCGCGCGCTCTTGCCCGCCAGCTGGGCGCGGTGGGCGGGGTTGTCGCTGGCATGGGCGATGCGCGCATAGACCTCGTGCAGCTGGACGATCTTCTGGGTCAGCTGCGAGATGCGGAACGCCTTCTGCCCGGCGGCCTGGCCCTGCAGGAAGGGGTACAGGTGGGGCGTCTCGTCGATGGTCTGCAGCCAGTGCAGCACGTGGGGATGGGCCTCGGCCTCGCGCGGGTCGAACTCGTCGCTGCCGAGGTACTGCAGGAACACCTGGCGGTAGAAGCGGCTGCGGATGCGGTCGCGCACCAGCAGTTCGCGGGTGGCCTTGCGCTCGCCCTCGGGCAGCTGCAGCAGGGGCTCCTCCTCCTCGCGGGTGAGGGTGGGCTCGCCGCCGGCGTCGTCCCAGCGCTCCTCGGCGTTGGCCTGGCGCACCAGGCGCTTGACCGCCTTCAGGCTGCGGTCGGCATAGCCCTTGGTGCGCAGCTGGTTGAGCACCGGCTGGGCGAAGGCGGATTCCGGCGGCGAGAGCAGCTGACCGAGGCGGGCGGCGGGCAGTTCGCGCAGTTCGTCGAGGGTGGGGGCATCGCCGCCCTGGCGCTCGGCCAGGGTGCGCCGCACCAGGCGGTACATGCCGATGGCGTAGAGCTGGAGCTGGGCGACCTCCTGGCCGGCGCGCTCGCGCCACAGGCACAGTTCCTCGACCAGCGCCTGGCGCAGGGTCGCCTCGCGGTAGTGGCCGTCGTCGGCGAGGGTGGCCAGGCCGATGCGCAGGCGTTCGGCCATCTCGGGCGCATCGAGGTCGGCGAGCATGGCCTTGACCCGCGGATGGTCGGAATCGCCGGTGATGAACTGGTCGGCGAGCGAGGATTCCATCTCCTCGATCATCGCCTGGTGGCGCACGATCAGGATCGGCCGCCGCGCCTCCTGGATGAACTCCATGGTGGTGCCGGCATTGTCCTCGGTCTGGAACCGGGAGCGTTCGGAAGAGGAGGCCATGCCCTATTTGTGCGCATGGCCCGGTCGTCCGCCAGTCCCAGCCGGGGGACGCTGCCGCCCGCGCACGGCACGCTCGGATCATCCCCGATGGCGCCGGTTCTGGCTTCCTCTGCCGGGCTTTCCGGGGTATGCTTCTGCGGGGGTCCCGGCCATGGATATCACAGCGCTCTCCCAGCCCCAGGTCTATCTGCCCAAGGCCCAGGCGCGTTTCGATGCCGCCGCCCAGAAGGTGGTCGACACCGCCGCCGCCCAGGCCAGCGACGAACCCGATGCCGGCCCCTCCGAACTCGCCGGCGCACTGGTGCGGATGAACGAGGAAGGCCTGATGAACCGCGTGCTGTACGGGGTGGCGCGCAAGCAGGCCGAGATGGGCCGCGAGGCGGCCGACCTGATCAAGCCGCGCTGAAGGCCATGCGCCGGGCAGGGCTGCCGGCCCGGGCCCGGGGCCGTAGGCTGGCCGTATGCGCCTCCAACCCTCCACCGGCCGCGGCCATACCGACCTCGGCTGGCTCGACAGCCGCCATACGTTCAGCTTCGGCGACTGGTACCACCCCGACTGGCGCGGCTTCCGTTCCCTGCTGGTGCTCAACGACGACCGCGTGCAGGCCGGGACCGGCTTCGGCACCCATCCCCACCGCGAGATGGAGATCCTGTCGTGGGTGCTGGACGGCCAGCTGGAGCACGCCGACAGCACCGGGGCGCGCGAGGTGCTGGGCCCGGGCGGCCTGCAGCGCATGAGCGCGGGCACCGGCATCCGCCACAGCGAGCATGCGGTGGGCGAGCAGCCCACCCGCTTCCTGCAGCTGTGGATCCGCCCGGCGCGCGCAGGCCTGCCGCCGTCGTGGAGCAGCGCCACCTTCACCGACCAGGCCCTGCGCGGCGGCTTCGCCCTGGTGGCCTCCGGCGAAGGCGGCGAGGGGGCCGGGCCGCGCCTGGCCGCCGCCGCCGACCTGCGGGTGGCGCGCCTGGCGCCCGGCGAAACCGCCAGCCTCGCGCCCCGGCGCGCCCACCTGTGGCTGCAGATCGCACGCGGTTCCATCAACCACCAGGGCCGGTTGCTGGGCGAGGGCGACGGCCTGGGCCTGGAACGCGCCGAAGCCGGCACCATCACCGCCATCGCGGCGGCCGAGGTAGTGGCGGTGGATCTGGATTGAGCAAAAAAGACGCCCGGGGCGCAGGTGCACCCCGGGCGTCGCTAGTGGGGCGGCGGCAGCCAGACCTGCTGGCATGGTCCGCCCTTGTCGCTGTCCGGCACCACTTCACCGAAGGGCACTGACCAGGCGTCGGGCTCCGCGGGCGTTTCGCCCTCTGCCCGGGGAGTCCATGGGAGCATGGCTCCGACCGACGTCGGCGGCTCAGGTGCGCCGGAGGCGTTTGATCACCCCACGCTCTAATTATACCAGCCAGGAAAGGCTCCGCCAGCCCCCAATCCGGGGATCAGGGCACCACGGCCGAGGCCGTCGCCGTACCTGCCGCGGCGCTGGCATCGAGGTCGGATTCGAGCATCAGCCCGGGCCGGTAGTAGGCCGGCGGCGACTGCAGGCGGTAGAGCACCTGCACCGCGCGTCCGTCGAGACGCTCGCCCGGCACCCCGGCGATGGCCCGGCGCGGCCCGGCCTTGGGCTCGATGCGCTCGAAGGCCAGTTCGACCACATGCGCGCGGTCGCCGCGCACCCACGCCCGCCCGCCCGCCCCCGGGCGCAGCTTCCACGCCTGGGACTCGTCGATCTCCAGGCGCACCAGCAGGCGGTCGAGCGCCGCCAGCACCACCAGGTCGCGGTCGCCGGGCGCGGCCAGCTCGCCGACCATGGCCCCGGCGCCGATCACGGTGCCGGCGCGCGGGGCGCGCACCTCGAGCCGGGACAGGCGGGTGCGGATGGCGGCGATGCGCGCCTCGACCTGGGGGATCTCGGCGCGCGCCGCCACCAGGTCGGGACCCCAGGCAGGCAGCTGGACGTGGGCGAGGTCGGCCTTGGCGCTCGCCACCTGGGCGCGGGCGATGGTCTCGGCGGCGCGGCGGGCATCGACCTCGTCGGCGCTGATGGCGTTGCGCTGGAACAGCAGCTCGATGCGCCCGCGCTTGACCTTGGCGTCGGCGAGCTGGGCCTCGGCCACCGCCACCCGCGCCGCCAGCGGTTCGGCGTCCTCGGCGCGCGGCAGCGACTCCAGGCGCGCCACCCGCGACCGCGCCGCCGCCAGCTCGGCCTCGGCCACCGCCAGCTCGGCGCGCACCAGGCGGTCGTCGAGGCGCAGCAGAAGGTCGCCGGGCTTGACCACGTCGCCGATGCGCACCCCCACCTCGGCCACCAGCGCCGCCTCGGGCACCCCCACCACGGTGTCCTCGCCGTCGCCCTCGACCAGGCCCGATGCCGACACCCGCGCGGCATAGGCCGCCTGCGGCGGCGGCTCGGCCACCGGCGGCACCGCGCGCGGCTTGACCGTGTTCCAGGCGGTCCAGCCCGAGAAGGCGATGCCGGCGCCGGCGAGCACGGCCAGGGGGAGCAGGCGGGTGGCCAGGGGATGCATGGGCGGGTCCTCAGTGGGCGGCGGCGAGGGCGGTGATGGCGGCCATGCCGGCGGGCGGGCCGGCCGGCTGGGCGGGGGCGTCGTCGACCGACTCGGGGTCGAAGCGCCGGCGCACGAAGCGCACGATGTAGCCGTCCTCCATGGTGGCGATGCGGTCGCTGAACTTGTAGGTGCGGTTGTCGTGGGTGACGATGATCAGCGCGCGCCCGGGGCGGATGGCGATGGCGCGCAGCAGCTCCATGACCTGGCGGCCCTTCTCGTGGTCGAGGGCGCTGGTGGGCTCGTCGCACACCAGGATGCTGGGGTCGTGGATGATCGAACGGGCGATCGCCACCCGCTGCTGCTGGCCGCCGGACAGCGCGCTCGGCATGGCACCGAGGCGGTCGCCCAGGCCGACCTGGTCGAGGGTCTCGGCGGCGCGGTCCATGGCCCGGCGGCGGGACTGCCCGCCGATCTGCAGGGTGATGGCCACGTTCTCCTGCACGTTGAGGGTCGGCACCAGGTTGAACTGCTGGAACACGAAGCCGACGTGGCGGGCGCGGAAGTCCGACTTGCAGCGGTCGCTCATGCGCGAGAGGTCCTCGCCGAACAGCCGCACCTCGCCCTGGTCGTGGCGCAGGATGCCGGCCACCACCGAGATCAGGGTGGTCTTGCCGCAGCCCGACGGGCCCACCAGCATGAACAGCTCGCCGGCCGAGATGTCGAGGTTGATGCCGCGCAGGGCGTGGACCTCGGACGATCCCGAGCCGAAGCTCTTGACCACCCCGCGCAGACGGATCGGCGGCTCGTCGGCCATGGTCAGCTCCGGAACACCAGGGCGGGATCGAGGCGCACCACCGAGCGCAGGCTGACCAGCGCGGCGCCGATGCTGATCACCAGCACCGAGACGAAGGAGAACGCCATCAGCTCCGGCTCCAGGCGGAAGCTCAGGTCGGTGCCCGCGAGGGCGACCCCGAACAGGGTCGCGGCGCCCACCCCCAGGCCGTAGCCCACCAGCGCCGAGGCCACCGCCTGCACCAGCAGGATGCCGGCCAGGCGGCCGTTGCGCATGCCCATGGCCTTGAGCGAGGCGAAGGTGCGGCGGTTGTCGCTGACGAACTGGCTGAAGGTCTGCCCGGCGATCGCCGCCCCGACCACGAAGCCGAGCAGCACGGCGATGCCGAAGTTGGCCGGGATGCCGGTCTTGTAGAGGAAGAAGTCGTAGACGTGGCGGCAGAAGTCGGCGCTGGTGCGCGCGCTCAGGCCGGTGGCGGCATCGATGCGCGCGCAGGTGGCGGCGGGATCGGCGCCGCCGGCCAGGCCGACCAGGATGAAGTTGAAGCTCTGGTCGCTGGAGGCGTCGAGCTGCGAGCACTGCGAACGCAGCATGTAGGCGGTCGGATAGAGCATCAGCGCCAGGGTCGAACGGCAGATGCCCACCACCTCGATGTCGGTGCCGTTGGCGCGCAGGCGGTCGCCCACCTGCATCGGCTTCAGCACCCCGTCCGGCCCCTCCACCGCCAGCTTGGTGGCGGCGGAGTGCTCGTCGATGATCACGGTGTTGGGCCTGCGCAGGTCGTCGACCGAGCCGCACACCATGGCCTCGGGCAGCGGAGCGCCGATCAGGCTGCCGTCGTCGATGCCCATCACCATGATCGGCGAGATCTCGTTGTCGGGCTTGCGGGTGTAGAGCACCCGGCGGTTGAGCGGCACCGCCCAGCGCACCCCCTCGACCCCGCGCACCACGTCGAGCTCGCGCTCGTTGATCATGTCATTGGTGTCGAAGTCGGGCATGCCGGGGTCGCTGACCCAGACATCGACCTGCGGGGTGTCGGTGACATGCCCGTACACCAGCACCATCACCCCGCGGAAGATCGCCGCCTGCTGGGTGATCAGCAGCGAGGCGAAGGCGAGGCCGAAGACGATGCCGAGGAACTTGGCCCGGTCGCCCACCAGCATGGTGAGGGCGGTGCGGATCACGGGGCGCGGGTCCCGGAAGGATCGGTGGGCGGGTGAGGCATGGGCTGAGGCGGGCAAGGGTGGCTTCATCTGGACATTGTCAAGATGATGCTCATGCTGACTCCCGATGCCTGTCCGCCGCACCTCCTACCACCATGGCGATCTGCGCCGCGCCCTGCTGCAGTCCGCCGCCGAACTGGTCGCCGACCAGGGGGTGCAGGCCACCAGCCTGCGCGAGGTGGCGCGCCGGGCCGGAGTCAGCCACGCCGCCCCCGCCCACCATTTCGGCGACAAGGCCGGCCTGCTCGCCGCGCTCGCCGCCGAGGGCCACCGCCTGCTCGGCGAGGCCCTGGTCGCGGCCGACGACCACACCGTGCCGCCGGCCGAGGCGCTGGCCCGGCTGGGCAGCGCCTACCTCGGCTGCGCCGCCCGCCACCCCGGCCATTTCGCGGTGATGGCGCGCTGCGACCTGTTCGATCCCGAAGCCCACCCCGAGCTGCTGCGCCATGCCACCGCCAACCACGTGCGCCTGCTCGCGGTGGTGGCGCGGGCGCGCACCCCCGAGCGCGACGACGTGCACGCCTTCGCCGCCCTCGCCGACGCCGCCTGGGGCACCGCCCACGGCCTCGCCAGCCTGCTGGTGGGGCGGGTGATGACCTTCGAGCAGGCCGAATCGGCGGTGCGCGCTAGCGCCATGCGCCTGCTGCGCTGATCCCGAACGCGGTACCTGCGTTCCCCAGACGCTGGCGGACCGTTCTTCCCTGGGATCGCCGGGCTCCAGCCCGGCAGTTGGACGGCTCGAATTGCCGGGCTGGAGCCCGGCGGTCCCAGGGGCGCGTCTGCTAAAGCCTGCGGTTCGCGCGATCTCCCATCACCGTTGATGCTACCCCCGCCGCCCTTGCAGCGGGGTGCGCGCCAGCACCGCCAGCGCCACCTGGCGCGCGCCGGCGGCGCGCAGCACCGCCGCCGCCGCGCTGGCGGTGGCGCCGCTGGTGCAGAGGTCGTCGACCAGCACCACCCGGGCGGGGGCCGGAGCGCGGCAGCCGAACAGGCCCTCGACGTTGCGCCGGCGCTCCTCGCGTCCGAGCTGGTGCTGGGGCGCCGCCGGCCGCACCTGGCGCAGCAGGCGCAGGGCGAGCGGCAGGCGCTGGCGGCGGGCCAGCGCCCGCGCGCAGGCGCTGGCGAGGTGGGGCCCGGGGTGGCGGCCGGGCGCCGCCGGCACCGGCACCACGGTGGCGCCGGCGGCGAGGTCGGGCGGCAGCGCCGGCATCAGCTCGGCCGCCGCGCGCACCGCCGCCGGCGAGCCGACGGCCTTGGCCGCCGCCACCAGGCCTTCCGTCGGCCCGATGTAGGCCAGGGCCGCCACCACCCGGTCGAGGTGGGGCAGGCCGGCGCCGCTGCAGCCCACGCAGGCGGAGGCGCCGCGCGGGGCGGCGCACCACGGGCAGGGGTCCTCGAGCGGCGGCAGCTGGGCGCGGCAGGCGGCGCACAGCAGCGGGCCCTCGTCGGCCCGGCACAGCGGGCACAGCGACGGCAGCAGCAGGTCGAGCAGCACGCCGGCTATTCGGCCGGCTTCTTGCGGTAGACCCCGCTCGCCGCCGCGCGCTCGTCGCTGAGGTACTTGATCGCCACCACGCGGTTGCCGCGCGCGTTGTACACCAGCTTGTCCATCAGGTTGCGGATCAGGTGGATGCCGTAGCCGCCCAGGCGCTTGCCCGCCGCCTTGCGGTGCTCGATGTGGGCGATGGGGTCGACGCTGGGATCGGGCACCTGCACCGGGTTGAAGCCCTGGCCCTCGTCCTCGATGTAGACGATGACCTTGCCCGGCAGGATGCGGCAGCCGAAGATCACCTGCTTGCTCTGGTCGTTGCGGTTACCCCATTCGATGGCGTTGCGGCCCAGCTCCTCGAGCGCCAGACGCACCTCGCCGGCGGCCGGCTCGGGGATGCGGAACTTGTCGAGCAGTCCGACGAACTTGCGGTACCGGTACAGCACCGCGGGATCGCTGCCGTCGCGCACCTCGAACCAGCCGTGGGGGTCGTACTCGACCTCGAGCTCGCTGGCCACCAGCGGCATGTGCTGCAGGGCGTTGGTGGCGGCGACCTGGAGATCGTCGATGCCCACCGGCTTGATCAGGTAGTCGCAGGCGCCCAGACGCAGGCAGCGCACGATCATGTCGTCCTGGCCGAGGGCGGTGAGCATGATCACCGCGGCGGGATAGGAGCGCGCGCGCAGCTCGGCGAGCAGCGATTCGCCGTCGAGCCGCGGCATGATGATGTCGGACACCACCAGGTGGAAGGGTTCGGCGGCCTTGGCCACCAGGTCCAGCGCCTCGCGCCCGTCGGCGGCGCAGGTGACGGTGACCTCAGGGCCGATGCCGGCGATGGTCTCGGCGATGTGCTCGCGCAGCGCCGGCATGTCCTCGACCACGAGGACGCGCGAGGTGGAAGGGATGTCGGTCATAGGACGCTCCCGTTGACGGGATAGGGCGGCAGGGTGAGGGTGATCTGGCAGCCGCGGCCGGGGCCGCCGGCGACCGCCAGGCTGCCGCGATGGCGGTCGACGATGGCGCGCACGATCGCCAGCCCGAGGCCGTGGCCGGCGGCGCGGCCGCTGCTGACCGCGAACGGGCGGAACAGGCGCTCGCGCTCGCTTTCGGGGATGCCCGGACCGCTGTCCGCCACCCCCAGGCGCACGCCGCCGTCCTCGCCGCCGGCGGCGCTGATCACCACCCGGCCGCGCCGGGGGGTGAACTTGCGCGCGTTGTCGACCAGGTTGACCAGCGCCTGGAGCAGGCGGCGGCGGTCGGCCCAGGCCGCCAGCCCGGCGATCTCCTTGGCCGCCGGCCAGTCCACCTCGAGCCCGGCGACATCGAGTACCGGGGCGGTGGCGGCGCGCAGGTCGGCGATCAGGTCGGCGACCGGCACCCGCGCCGGGTCCAGGCGCATCTGCCCGGATTCGAGGGTGCTGAGGTCGAGCAGGTCGTTGATCATCGCCAGCAGGGCATGGCCGTTGCGGCTGATCGCCTCCAGGCTCTCGCGCTGGCGGTTGATCAGGCGGTGCTGGTCGCTGAGCAGCAGGTCGCTGAAACCGATGATGGAGGCCAGCGGGGTGCGCAGGTCGTGGCTGACGCGCGCCAGGAACTCGGTGCGCATGCGGTCGAGCTCAAGCAGGCGCTGGCGCTCGTGCTCGAGCCGCTCCTTTTCTGCCAGCAGCCGGACATTGGCCTGCAGCACATCGATGGTCGTACTGCTGGGGTCACCGCGCGGCATGGTGGGCTGGTTGTCCCCATCTCCGGTAGCACAGGCAACCGGTAACAACGTTGCAAGCGATGCGGATGCGCCACCGGTTGCATACGCAGGCTCAATCGACTCAGACGGTTGCAGCCGACCCCCGGACCGCGCGCCAGGCGGCGAGGATGTGGGCGATGATGGCATCGACCCCCTCGCCGTGCTTGACCTGGGCGAACACCGTGGGGCCATCGCCGCGCATGCGCCGGGCGTCGCGCTCCATCACCGCCAGGTCGGCGCCCACGTGCGGCGCCAGGTCGGTCTTGTTGATCACCAGCAGGTCGCTCTGGGTGATGCCGGGGCCGCCCTTGCGCGGCACCTTGTCGCCACCGGCCACGTCGATGACGTAGATGATGTAGTCGGCCAGCTCGCGGCTGTAGTTGGCGGCCAGGTTGTCGCCGCCGCTCTCGATCAGCAGCAGCTCGGGATCGAAGCGCGCATGCAGCTCCTCCAGCGCCACCAGGTTGGCCGAGATGTCCTCGCGGATGGCGGCGTGCGGGCAGCCGCCGGTCTCGACCGCGCGGATGCGCTCCGGCTCCAGCGCCTGGTGGCGCACCAGGAACTCGCCGTCCTCCTTGGTGAAGATGTCGTTGGTCACCGCCGCCAGGTTCATGGTCGCGCGCAGCCGGCGGCAGAGCTGGAGCATCAGCGCGGTCTTGCCACTGCCTACCGGCCCACCCACCCCGACGGTGAAGGCGCGCTCGCCGAAGTCGCGCGCCAGCGGATGCTCGCGCTGGTCGTAGCGCCCGGGGTGGTCGAGGTGCTCGTGGGTGTGGGGATGGCCGTGGTCGTGGCCGGGGACGAGCGGGACGATGTGCTTGAGCATGGCGGCCTCAGGTGGCGAAGATGCGGGTGTCGAGGCGGTCGTGGTGGCCCTGGGCGAGGTCGCACAGGGGCGCGGTGGCGGCGAGGTCGTCGGTGCCCAGGGCGCCGCAGGCGGCGAGGGTGGCGTCGAGCGCGCCCGCCAGCGCGGCCTGCAGGCGCTGGGCTTCGAGCGGGCCCGCCAGCCCCAGGCGCACCGCGGTCGAGATGCCGGCGCGCAGGTGCAGGAACAGGAACAGCTCCTGGGCGCGACGCCGCGCCTGGCCCAGCTCGGCCAGCACCCGCCCGCACAGCGGCGCGAGGTGGCCGTGCAGCTCGCCGGCGCGCAGCCGGCGCTTGAGCGCGGCCAGCGCCGGCGAGGGGAAGGCGGCGGCGGCGGTGCCCACCCACGCCTGGCCCTGGCCGCGGCTGGCGCGGTTGGCGGCGGGGTCGCGGATCCAGGCCTCGGCGAGGGCGTCGGCGGCGTCGAGCCCGCCGTCATCCCAGCCGGCGCCCACCAGCGGCAGCTGGGCGCGGCCGGCGTGGCGCAGCGAGCGCTCCAGCCACGGCCCCACCCCCTCCACCAGCCCGAGGCGCGCCGCCGCCTCCAGCCCGCCGGAGTGCACGAAGCCGCCGGTGGGGAAGGCCGAATCGGCGAGCTGGAGCAGCAGCCAGTCCATCGCCGGCGCTCAGAACAGCGAGTACAGCCGCGCCAGCGGCAGGGTGCGGGCGGGCTCGCCCGCCAGGTGCACGCCGTCGGCGGTCACCCGGTAGGTCTCGGGGTCGACGGTGATGCGCGGGCAGGCGTCGTTGAGGCGCATGTCCTTCTTGCCCAGGCCGCGGCAGCCACGCACCGCCTCGACCCGGCGCTGCAGGCGGTAGGCGTGGCCGACCCCGTCCTCGGCGGCGGCGCGGCTGACGAAGGCCAGGCTGGTGGTGGCGGCGGCGCGGCCGTGGGCGCCGAACATCGGACGCATGATCACCGGCTGCGGGGTGGGGATGCTGGCGTTGGCGTCGCCCATCTGGCTCCAGGCGATGAAGCCGCCCTTCACCACCAGCTCGGGCTTGATGCCGAACAGCGCCGGCCGCCACAGCACGATGTCGGCGAGCTTGCCGGGCTCGAGCGAGCCGACCACGTGGGCGATGCCGTGGGTGATCGCCGGGTTGATGGTGTACTTGGCGATGTAGCGGCGGATGCGCCGGTTGTCGTTGCCGGCGGGATCGCCCGCCAGCTGCCCGCGCGCGCGCTTCATGGCGTGGGCGGTCTGCCAGGCGCGGGTGATGACCTCGCCGATGCGCCCCATCGCCTGGCTGTCGCTGCTGATCATCGCAATCGCGCCGAGGTCGTGCAGGTGGTCCTCGGCGGCGATGGTCTCGGCGCGGATGCGGCTCTCGGCGAAGGCCACGTCCTCGGGGATCGAGGGGTCGAGGTGGTGGCACACCATCAGCATGTCGAGGTGCTCGTCGATGGTGTTGACGGTGAACGGCCGGGTGGGGTTGGTGGACGAGGGCAGCACGTTGGCCTCGCCGCACACCCGGATGATGTCGGGGGCGTGGCCGCCGCCGGCGCCCTCGGCGTGGTAGGCGTGGATGGTGCGCCCGGCGAAGGCGGCGATGGTGTGCTCGACCGCCGCCGACTCGTTGAGGGTGTCGGTGTGGATGGTGACCTGCACGTCGTGGTCCTCGGCCACCGCCAGGCAGGCGGCGATCGCCGCCGGGGTGGTGCCCCAGTCCTCGTGCAGCTTGAGCCCGATGGCGCCGGCGCGCACGATGTCGACCAGGCCCTCGGGGCGCGCGCTGTTGCCCTTGCCGGTGAAGCCGACGTTGACCGGCAGGCCGTCGACCGCCTGCAGCATGAGCGCGAGGTCGCGCGGGCTGGGGGTGCAGGTGGTGGCGCAGGTGCCGGTCGCCGGGCCGGTGCCGCCGCCGATCATGGTGGTGATGCCGCTGGCCAGGGCCTCGCCCACCTGCTGCGGGCAGATCCAGTGGATGTGGCTGTCGATGCCCCCGGCGGTGGCGATCAGGCCCTCGCCGGCGATGCACTCGGTGCTCGCCCCCACCACCATGCCCGGGGTCACCCCCGCCATCACATCGGGGTTGCCGGCCTTGCCGATGGCGGCGATGCGCCCGTCCTTGATGCCGATGTCGGCCTTGTAGATGCCGCTCCAGTCGATGATCAGGGCGTTGGTCACCACCACGTCGAGGGCGTCGGCGGCCGCCACCCCGGTGGCCTGGCCCATGCCCTCGCGCAGCACCTTGCCGCCGCCGAAGCAGCATTCGTCGCCGTAGTGGCCGAGGTCGCGCTCGACCTCGGCCACCAGGCCGGTGTCGCCCAGGCGCACGCGGTCGCCGGTGGTGGGGCCGTAGAGGGCGGCGTAGGCGGCGCGGTCGATGCTCCTCATGGCGCGCCCTCCGCGCGGTGGGCGAAGCCGCGCGCCGCCACCCGCACCATCGCCGCCGCCAGCCCGGCGGGCGACACCGGCCCGTCGGCGAGGGCGTTGCCGCCGCGGATCACCCGCGCCCCGGCGATCGCCACCACCGGCACCCGCCGGGTCTCGCCCGGCTCGAAGCGCACCGCGGTGCCGGCGGGGATGTCCAGGCGCATGCCGTAGGCGCGCGCGCGGTCGAGCTCGAGCAGCGGGTTGACCTCGACCAGGTGGTAGTGGCTGCCGACCTGGATCGGGCGGTCGGCGCGGTTGGTGACCGCCAGCTCGGCGGTGTCGCGCCCGGCGTTGAGCGCGATCGCGCCCGCCGCCACCGTCACCGCCCCCGGCTCGTCGCCTGCGGCCTCGCCGAAGGCGGCCAGGGCCGGCACCGGCAGGAAGCTGCCGTGCAGGGCGAGGGCGAGGTCGCCGTCCAGCGCGCACACCGGGTCGTGCACCGTGACCAGCTTGGCACCGTCGGGGAAGGTGCCTTCGACCTGCACCGCCGGCACCAGCGCCGGCACCCCCGGCAGCACCTGGCGGCGGCCGAGCAGGGTGCGTCCGGCGGCCATCAGCTCGGCCACCGAATGGCGCCCGTCGCGGATCAGCTCGAGCACCACCAGGGCGATCAGCCCCACCGCCTCGGGATGGTTCAGGCGCAGGCCGCGCGCCAGGCGGCGCTGGGCCAGCAGCCCGACCTGGGCGATGAGCAGCTTGTCGATCTCGTGCGGGCTGAGGTGCATTCACGGCCTCCGGTCGTAGGGGTCGTCGCCCAGCAGCGGGCGCAGGTCGCCGAGCAGGGCGCGCAGCAGGCGTTCGAGCGACTCGCGCTCGTGCGCGCCGATGCGCACCAGCACCCCCCAGCCGGCGAGCGGGGCGGCGGTGGCCAGCGGCCAGGCGCCGAACGGGCGCGCCGCCACCGCGGCAACCATCGCCGCCGCCCGCTCCGCCAGCAGCGGGCCGCCGGCGACGAGGGTGGCGAGCGCCCCGCACGGCCCCAGGCGCGCCGGCAGGTCGCCGTCGGCGGGGTCGAGCAGCAGGGCGTCGCGCGCCAGCAGGCGGCCGCCCACGGTCAGGTCGATGCGGCTGGAAAAGCTCGCGCAGGTCCAGCGCTCGGCGCGCGCCACCCGCCCGGCGGTCACCGCCTCGCACCACAGCAGCGAGCCGGCGGGATCGCAGTCGATGGCGGTGCGCTGCACCAGGCGCGCGCCGGCGAAGGGGGTGACGGGATCGGCCAGCGAGGCGAGCAGGGCGCCGGCGGCGACGCGCGCGCGCACGCGCTGGAAGGCGCTGCGCCCGTCGTCGCTGCGGTAGACCTTGGTGCTGGCCTGGGTGGCGAGCAGCAGGCGCGCGCCCGCCCCGGCCGCGACCTCCAGGTCGACGCTGTCGCCGGCGAGCAGGCCGCCGCCGTAGGTGGTGGCGTAGGCCCAGGCGCAGCGCCCGCGCGGCACCGCCACCAGCAGCTTGAGCGGATCGCTGGCGGCGGCCTCGACCACCGCGCTGGCGCCGTCGACCAGCGCCGCGCCCAGGCGCCCCATGCCGGCGGAGAGCAGGCCGATGCTCATACGCTGAGGTGCCGGTGCACCACCTCGTCGGTCAGCTCGGCGGTCGGGCCCTCGGCCACCACCTTGCCGCGGTCGAGGGCGTAGAAGCGGGTGCCGACCTCGCGCACGAAGTCGACGTACTGCTCGACCAGCACCACCGCCAGGCCGTGCTCGGCGGCGAGCCGGCGCAACACCACGCCGATCTCGTCGATGACGTTGGGCTGGATGCCCTCGGTGGGCTCGTCGAGCAGCAGCACGCGCGGGCCGCCCACCAGGGCGCGGGCGATGGCGAGCTGCTGCTGCTGCCCGCCCGAGAGGTCGCCGCCGTGGCGGCGGGCGAACTGGCGCAGGATGGGGAAGGATTCCACCGCCCGCTCGATCGCCGCCGGGTCGCGCCGGCCGAGCGCGCTCCACGCCACCTCGAGGTTCTCGCGCACGGTCAGGCGCGGGAAGATCTCGCGCCCCTGCGGCACCAGGGCGATGCCGGCGCGGGCGCGGCGGTGGGCGGGCTGGGCGGTGAGGTCGGCGTCGCCCAGGCGCACGCTGCCGGCGCGCGCCGGCAGCTGGCCCATGATCGCGCGCAGCAGGGTGGTCTTGCCCACCCCGTTGCGGCCCATGATGCAGGTGACCTCGCCGGCGGGGGCGCGGATGCTCACCCCCGCCACCGCCTGCACCGCGCCATAGGCCACCGCCAGACCGTCGACCGCAAGCATGGCTAGCCCCAATGGCGTTTAGCGACGCCAAGCGTAAGGAGTTTACAAGATGGGGAGGATCGGCTGCGCCGGCAGGATGGGTAGGATGGCCATCTGCTCCTCCCCATCCTGCCCGCCGCAGGCGGATCCTCCCCATCCTGTAACCTCTTGGGTGGTTCTGCCTGTGCGTTGCCGAACGCCATGGTGGCTAGCCCGCCTTCTTGGCGCGGCCGAGGTAGGCGGCGCGCACGCGCTCGTCGGCGCTGACCTGGTCGAGCGGGCCCTGGGCCAGCACCTTGCCCTCGCACAGCACGGTGACGATGCCGCCCAGGCGGCGCACGAAGGACATGTCGTGCTCGATCACGATCAGGGTGTGTTCGCCCTTCAGCTCCAGCAGCAGCTCGGCGGTGAGGGCGGTCTCGTGGTCGGTGAGCCCGGCGGCGGGCTCGTCGACCAGCAGCAGGCGGGGGCGCGAGAGCATGAGCATGGAGATCTCCAGCCACTGGCGCTGGCCGTGGCTGAGCAGCCGCGCCGGGCGGTCGCGCTCGCGGTCGAGGCGCACCCGTTTGAGCTGGGCGTCGATGCGGTCGCGCTCCTCGCTCGACAGCCGCGCCACCAGCGCGCCCCACACCGAGCGCCGCCCGGGCAGCGCCAGCTCGAGGTTTTCCGCCACCGTCAGGCTGTCGAACACCGACGGGGTCTGGAACTTGCGCCCCACCCCGAGGGCAGCGATGGCGGTGTCGCGCCAGCCGGTGATGTCGTGGTCGTCGAACACCACCCGCCCGCTGGTGGGGGCGGTCTTGCCGCTGATCACGTCGCAGAGGGTGGTCTTGCCGGCGCCGTTGGGCCCGATCACCACCCGCAGCTCGCCGCGGTCGACGGCGAAATAGCTGATGTCGAGCGCCTTGAAGCCGTCGAACACCGCGGTCACCTCGGTGAGCTGGAGCAGGTCGGCGGCGGCGCTCATGGCAGGGCCCCGGCCGGGCGCGCGCGCGCCACCAGGCGGCGCCACAGGCCGACCACGCCCTCGGGCAGGAACAGCACCGCGCCCACGAACAGGCCGCCGAGCAGGAACGGCCACAGCTTGGGCAGGTGGGTGGTGAGGATGGCGTAGAGCAGGTTGACCCCCACCGCGCCGAGGGCGGCGCCGGTGACGGTGCCGCGCCCGCCCACCGCCACCCACACCACCACCAGGATGGATTCCACCGCCTGCATGTTGGCCGGGGTGATGATCCCGGTCTGGGGGGCGTAGAGCGCACCGCCCAGGCCGGCGAGGGCGGCGGCGAGGGCGAACACCGCGCTCTTGAACCACACCGGCTGCCAGCCGGCGAAGCGCAGGCGGGCCTCGCTGTCGCGCACCGCCACCAGCACCTTGCCGAAGCGCGTCGACACCAGCCAGAGGGCGAAGGCGGCGGTGCCGATCAGCAGCGCGGCCGAGGCCAGGTAGAGCCCGAGCTTGGTCGCCGGCGAGGCCAGCGAACAGCCGAGCAGCTCGGTGAAATTGGTCAGGCCGTTGGTGCCGCACAGGCGCAGGTCGTTGCGGCAGAACAGCAGCCAGGCCGCCACCGTGAGCGCCTGGGTGATGATCGAGAAGTAGACCCCGCGGATGCGGCTGCGGAAGGCCAGCCAGCCGAAGGCGAAGGCCGCCAGCCCGGGCACCAGCGCGACCATCGCCAGGCTGAACAGGAAGGAGTCGAAGGGCTGCCAGAACCACGGCAGGGTGACCGCGCCCACCTCGCTCGACACCACATAGAGGGCGCGCGGGATGCCCTGGCCGTCGAGCGGCCCGTGCAGGCACAGGTGCAGCCCGAGGCAGTAGCCGCCGAGGGTGAAGAACAGCGCCTGGCACATGCTGAGGGCGCCGGCATAGCCCCACACCAGATCGAGGCCGATGGCCATCACCGCCAGGCAGCAGTAGCGCCCCAGCTGCGACACCCCGGCCAGGTCCATGGCGCCGTTGGCCCAGGCCAGCGGCACCCCCAGCACCAGCACCGCCACCGCCAGCGCCGGCAGGGCGCGGTCGAGGCCGAGCAGCGCCGGCCGCCAGCCCCAGCCGCGCAACGCCTGCACCAGCGCCACGTCCGCCAGCCGCAGGGGCAGCGGCGGGGGCAGGCGGGCAGGGGCGGAGTCGCGCACGACGGTCATGGGCCGGGGTCGACAGCCGCGATCGTGCCATGCACCGCGGTGCATCTCTGCCTATCTGCGCAACAGTTGGATCGCCGGCGCGGCCCTGGCGCTGCCGCTACAAGCACATCTGCCCGCTTTCCGCGCATGGTGTCCACCGTTGCAGCCCTGAGCCCGACTCCGCCGCAGGATGCCCGATCATCAGTGATTCCACCTATATGACGCCGCTACATTGATTCCCAATCGGAAGAATCTATGAATCGCCACGTTTCCGACGCCCATCCCAGCAAGGCGGTTTCCCATGATCCAGCGTCTGCTCCCGCTCCTCCTCGCCGTCGCCGGCTGCCTGCCGGCGGCCGACCAGATCGCCTTCGTCGCCGGCACCCAGTATGCCGTCGAGTCCGACACCAGCGTGCCCGTCACCCTGGTGCGCAACGGCGACCTGGCGGGCGAGGCCTCGGTGCAGGTCGCGCTCAACCCCTTCGGCTTCCTCTACCCGTTCACCGCCGCGGTGGCGGGCACCGACCACACCTTCGCCACCACCACGGTGACCTTCGCCGCCGGCCAGCGCCTGGCCACGGTGACGGTGCCGATCCTGGCCGACGCCGCCAGCGACGGCCACCGCTTCGTGGCGCTCACCCTCACCGGACCGGTCAATGCCACCGTCGGCACCGGCGGCGAAGCCGGCCTCGCCACCTCTGCCACCGTCGGCATCATCGATGACGAGACCGGGGCTGGCGGCGGCGGCCCGCTGGTGATCCATCCGCTCGACACCTACAATTCCTACCACGGCGAGGCGGCCGGATCGATCCGCGTGCCGGTGCTGCGCCAGGGCGCCACCACCGACGCCCTCACCGCCAGCTGGACCATCAGCGACGGCACCGGGGCCATCACCCCCCTGTCCGGCACCCTCAGCTGGGCCGCCGGCGAAGGCGGTACGCGCTACGTCGACGCCGCCCTCACCAACACCCCCGGCGACGACCGCAACCGCACCTACTTCCTCACCGTGACCGGCGGCGGCACCACCGCCACCCACACCATCAACGTCATGGATGCGGTCGGGCTGCCGGGCGGGTTCATCGCCGTGAGCGGCCTGCTGCCGCTGATCGTCGAGGAGCCCGCCGGCGCGCCCGTCACCGTGTCGTGCTGGTTCGAGCGCATCCGCGGCAGCGCCGGGGCGGCGACCATGAGCGTGGCCCTGCAGGTCCCCGCCCAGGCCAGCGACGTCACCCTGCTCACCACCAGCCTGACCTGGGCCGACGGCGAGGGCGGCCGCAAGGCGGTGCAGCTGCAGGTGCTGCCCGACGACCTGGCGGAACTCAGCGAATACGTCACCCTCTCGCTGACCCTGGATGCCGGCAGCCGCGCCGGCTTCGCCGGCTACAGCGACATCGTGCGCACTTCGGCGCAGCAGGTGCTGCACATCCTGCCCAACGACCAGAGCGCGAGCCAGAGCTGGCTCGGCTTCGCCAACCCGCAGTGGGCGGTGGTCGAGGGCGGCACCGCCTCCATCGCGGTCGAACGCTTCGGCAACCTCGCCGCCGCCGCCAGCGCCACCTTCGCGATCACCAACAGCAGCAGCCAGAACGCCGACTGGAGCGCCGCCCCCGCCACCGGCCTGCTGTCCTGGGCCGCCGGCGAAGGCGGGGTGCGCACGGTGTCCTTCAGCGCGGTCCAGGACGCCCTCAGCGAGCCGGCGGAGCTGGTGCGGGTGAGCCTGAGCGGCCTCGCCGGTGCGACCCTGGCCAGCAGCGCCAGCGTCGATGTCGCCATCCTCGACGACGACTTCCAGACCAGGAGCGATGCCGCCGGACTGTCGCGCATCGAGTTCCTCTACCCCGGTTCAACCACCAGCGTGACCGAGGGCGGATCCGCCAGCCTGCTGCTGCGCCGCACCGGCCCGGCGCCCGCGGCCGCCAGCGTCACCCTGGTGCCGGCGGCGGGGACGGCGGTCCCGGGCAGCGACTTCCCGCTCGCGCCGGTGACGGTCAGCTGGGCCGCCGGCGAGACCGGCGACAAGCTCGCCGTCATCCCGACCATCAACGACGGGGTCGGGGAGCCCTACGAATCCTTGGTGGTGTGGATCTCGGCCCCGGTGGGCGCCGCCACCCAGGTCGGCCCCACCCAGATCACCGTCGGCATCGCCGACGATGACGGCGCCCCCGCCCCGGAATTCACCTGGGAGACGGTCACTACCGGCCTGGTCGACGAAGCGGTCGGCTCGGTCACGGTCAACCTGGTGCGCACCGGCGGCGGCAGCGGGGCGGTGAGCTTCCACTGGGCGCTCAACACCCCCACCGACTCCTGGCACAGCTTCGCCAGCAAGGCCGATGTCAGCGGGGCCACCTCCGGCACCCTCAGCTGGGCCGACGGCGAGACCGGCGCCAAGCCCATCACCATCGCCATCGTCGACGACACCCTGGCCGACAACGGCGCCTACCTGCGCATCACCGCCATCCCCACCGCCGGCGAGCCGGGAGCCCTCAGCAGCCCCTACACCGACCTGTGGGTGCGCGACAACGACAGCCCGGCGCAGGAGCCCGAGTGGGTCGGCGTGCTGCTCGACGCCCCCTCCTATCTCATCCCCGAGGGCGGGACCCAGACCATCACCCTGCGCCGGGCCGGGCGCCACAGCGGACCGCTCGCGGTGCGGGTGTCGGGCTTCGCCAGTGGCTCGCGCGCCGCTGAGCCGTGGGTCGACTACACCCTGTCAGCGCTGAGCGCCAGCTGGGCCGACGGCGACCTCGCCGACAAGACCATCACCCTGACCGCCCTCACCGACGCGCTGGTGCTGGAGGCGGACGAGGAGGTGCGCATCGACTTCACCGTCGACAGCGGCAACGCCCAGGTCGCCAGCTACGTCCATCGCCAGGATGGCGCCGTGCTGTGGCAGATCTCCACCCAGTTCCGCAACGCGCTCATCGACCAGGCCGCCTCCGCCGCCGGCGACATCATCGCCACCAGCAGCCAGACGGTGTTCACCGAGGGCGTCGACAGCGCCCTGGTGCTCACCCTCGGCCGGGTGGGGGGCGCCAGCGGAGTGGTGACGGTCAGCTACGCCACCCTGATGGAGAGCCTGCCGGACGAGGCCCGGCAGGGATCCGACTACACCCCGGTGGCCGGCACCGTGACCTGGGCCGACGGCGACAGCGCGGCCAAGACCATCTCCATCCCGCTGCTCGATGACGCCCTGGTGGAGTTCCCCGAGCGCGTGCGCCTGTACCTCGCCCTGAGCGCGGGCCAGGCGCGCACGGTGGTGCCAGGGTGGATCTTCTCGATCGCCGACAACGACGCCAACGTGGTCACGCCCGGGATCAGCTTCGCCAGCGCCGGGACCAGCCACCCCGAGACCGGCGGGGCCCTGAGCGTGACCCTGCAGCGCACCGGCGCCCTCACCGGGAGCGCGAGCGTGGACCTGACGGTGTCCGGAAGCGCCACCCTGGGCGCCGACTACGCCCTCTCGGCCACCACCATCAGCTTCGCCGCCGGCGCCGCCACCGCCGCCGTCACCCTCACCCCGGTCGATGACGGGGCGGGCGACCCCGGCGAGACGGTGGTGCTGACCCTGGCCAACCCCTCGGCCGGCCTGGTCCTGCTCGCGCCCGCGGCCTTCACCGCCACCCTCAGCGAGGTGGTCGACACCACCGCGCCGACGGTATCCGTCACCACCGTCGGCGGGCGCACCCCGGCCGGCGGGGCGGTCACCGTGGCGCGTTCGCCGGCGGCGGTGGTGATCGCCGCCAGCGACGACGTGGCGGTGCACCTGGTCACCGCCACCCTCAACGGCAGCGCGGTCACGGTGGCCGCCGCCGGCGCCGGCTGGCAGATCGCCGCCCTGCCGCTGGCCCTGGGGGCGAACACCCTGGTGGTGACCGCCCGCGACGCCGCCGGCAATGAGGCGCAGGCGAGCGTGGCGGTCACCTTCCGCCCGACCCAGACCTTCACCCTGCACGACACCTATGTCGCCAGCGGCACCGGCGCCCCGGTCACCACCACCCCGGCCCTGCTCGGCCTGGCGGCCGGCGACCTGCGCCGCTTCGACCCCTCGACCAAGACCCTGGTCGACGTGCCCGCGGATGCCGAGCTGACGCCCGGGGTGGCCTACACCCTCAAGGAGGGCGTGGCCGCCCCGACCCTGCCCCCGGCCGGCCACGACGCCGTGCCCGCCACTGCCGGCCGCCTCAACGGCCTGGCCCAGGGCTGGAACCTGCGCACCGTCACCGGCGGCCAGGCGGCGGAATGGTCGCCCGACACGGTGACGGCGGTGATCGACGGGGCCCCGGCGGTGACCCTGGCCCAAGCCATCGCCGCCGGCCAGCTGCGGCCCTACTGCTGGGCCTACAACCCCGCCGACGGCAGCGTGCGCCTCATCACCCGCGATCCCGCCAAGGTGCCGGGCAGCAGCTCGACCATCCCAGCCGGCTGGAACGTGTGGCTGCCGAGCGGCCACGGCGGCACCATCCAGCTCATCTTCACCCCCGCCGGCCGCGGCTGAACCAGGAGCCCGTCATGCCCCGCACCTCCCCCCTCCTGCGCCTGCTCCCCGCCCTCGCCCTGCTCGCCGCCTGCGGCTCGGAGGGCTCATCCGCGCTCCCCGCCGCCGCCGCCCTGCTCGCCGCCCAGCAGACCCCGGTGGCCGTCAGCGCCGACACCACCCCCCCGGCGGTGAGCGGCTATCCTGCCGCCGCCACCTACGAGGGCGGCGCCACCACCATCCGGGTCGCCGCCAGCGACGCGGTGGGGGTGGTGGCGGTGCAGGCGGTGTACCCGCCCGGCACCACCGTCAGCCTGGCGCTCAGCGCCGGGGAATGGAGCGGCACGGTCAGCGTCCCCGGCAACGGCAGCACCACCGGCACCGACGCCACCGTCAGCGTCCCGGTCACCGCCCGCGACGCCGCCGGCAACTCCGCCAGCGCCACCGTGGTGGTGACGGTGGCCGCCGCCGAGGCGCCGCCCGCGCTCTGAGCGCGGCGGCAGGGCTGCGTTTGCCCCCGGCCGGAACGCGGGTACTGCACAGGCGATGCCCGCCGACCCCGCGCCCGGAGACCCGCTCTCGCC
Source organism: Planctomycetota bacterium (assembly GCA_023150565.1). Lineage (GTDB taxonomy): Bacteria > Planctomycetota > UBA11346 > UBA11346 > UBA11346 > JAKLKR01. The sequence continues at coordinate 3,654 of JAKLKR010000018.1, read as the reverse complement.
CTCGGTGCCGCTGTGGCGGCAGATCCACGACCGCTTCGCGCGCCAGATCGAGGCCGGCGCCCTCGCCCCCGGCGACCCCCTGCCCACCACCACCGAGCTGGCGCGCCAGTTCGGGGTCACCGTCAACACCGTGCAGCAGGGCCTCGACGCCCTGCGCAAGCGCGGGCTGATCGAACGCCAGCGCGGCCACGGCACCTTCGTCAGCCCCAAGGCCTGCGCGCGCACCCTCGGGCTGGTGTTCGGGCGGCCGGCCCTGACCGGCAGCGACGACCGCTTCTATCTGCTGCTTTCCGGCCACCTCGGCCGCCAGGCGCGCCAGCGCGGCTGGGAATTGCGCACCTACCTGCCGCTCGACGACGGCGACCACGACCGGGTGGCGAGCGAGATCCGCCTCGACGCCGAACGCGGCCGCCTGCGCGGGCTGGCCTACATCAGCGAGGGCCCGGCGATGGACCGCTGGCTCGCCGCCCAGGCGCCAGTGCCGGTGGCGCCCATGCACACCGCCTTCGACTATGCCGGCCTGGTGCGCCTGGCGGTGGCGCGCCTGGCCGCCGGCGGCGCCCGCCGCATCGCCCTGGTGCCGCCCGACCGCTTCCACCTGGAGGGCTGCCGCTCCGCCTTCGCCGAGGCCCTGGCCACGGCCGGCGCCGGCGACGCCGGCGAGCTGCCGGCCTGCAACCGCGAGGCCGACGGGCTGGCCCTGGGCGCGCGCCTGGCCGCGCTGCCGGCCGATCAGCGCCCGCAGGCGCTGGTGGTGTGCAACGACAACGCCGCCCGCGGCCTGATCGCCGCCCTGCTGGTGGCGGGGGTGGCGATCCCGCGCGATCTGCGCCTGGCCACCCACGCCAACCGCGGCCTGCCGGTGTTCCCCGGCCTGGCGGTCACCCGCCTGGAGTTCGATCCCGCCCAAGCCGCCGACGCCATCCTCGACGCCCTGCTCGCGCGCATCGCCGGCGACCAGCCGGCGCCGCCGCTGCTGACCGCCACCCTAGTGCCGGGCGACACCGGCTGACAGTCAGCGTTCGCGGCCGTCCGGGCGCAGGAGGTCGTGGAAGCGGTACTGCAGGCCGCCGCCCCGTTCGTCGGCGGCGGCGCGCACCGCCGGCAGCGCCACCGGCACGCCATCGCAGGTCGCCAGCAGCTCCCCCGGGGCGATGGTGCCGACCGTGCCCATGCTCAGCCCGGCGGGCAGCGCCACCGTGCCCACCCCGGCCACCGCCAGCGAACGCGGGCGGTCGAGGTGCGCCCACCAGATCATCGCCGGGTGGTAGGGCGGTTCGCGCCAGTCGCCCCAGCCGGGATGGGCGGCGAGGTCGGCGGGATCGGGACGGTGCTTGGCGCGCTGCTCCTCGGGGGTGCCCCACACCACGCTGCGGGCGGTGATCATGGCCGGGACCACGCGCGGGTAGCCGACGATGACCTGTTCGCGCCAGGCCGGCGGCGGGCGCCCAGCCTTGAACCAGGTGGCATAGAACGAGGCAACATCGAGCAGGCAGCGGCCCTTGAAGGCGCTGGGGGCGATGTCGGTGTCCTCGCCGAAGTCGTTCCAGGTCATCACGTGCCAGAAGCGCGCCCCCGCCGCCAGCGCCGCCCGGCAGCCGTCATGGAAACGGCGGAAGTCGGGCGCCACCCACGCGCTCATGCGGGCATCGCTGCGGTAGTAGCCCGGGCTCACCCCCCACACGTAGGGCACCCGGTGGCGGCGGTGCATCAGCGTCTGCATCTCGACCATGAAGGCGCCGGGGCCGGCGGGGGCGAAGCAGTGCACCGCGTCGACCAGGTCATCCCACGCCTGGCGCTCGGGGTCGTGCGGGCGGATGTCGGCCAGGAAGTAGGGCCGGTCGCCGGCCGCGCGCAGGCCCGCCAGCACCGTGCGCCAGCCGCGGTCCGGCCCCGGGGCCTCCTTGTCGATGGGATTGCCGGCCAGGCCCGAGGTGCCGAAGTGGAACACCGCCGGGCGGCCGTCGACCCGCCATAGCGCGGGATGGTCGCCGCAGGCGGCGAGGGCGCCGTGCAGCAGCCGGGTCCACCGCGCCGGATCCGGCACCACCCGCTGCGGGTGGTCGCCGGACTGGTTGGCGATGTCGGGGAACAGGCCCATGCGCACCGGGGTGCCGTCGGCGGCGCGCAGCCAGCGCTGGAAGGTGGTGAAGCCGGCGAGCGGGGCGTTGTCGGCGGCGAGCGGGCGCTGCCCGTCCCAGCGCGGCCAGGGCGCCATGCAGAACAGCGCCACGTCGAAGCCGGCGGCGCCGATCAGCGCCAGGTCGGCGCGCGCGGCCGCCTCCTGGGCGTCCTCGTAGGCGGGGGATCCCGGCACCAGGGCGGCGGCCGGCGGCTCCGGCTGCGGCCAGCGCCAGTTCTCGCCGCCGGGATCGGCACGCGCGCCGGCGTAGCCCTGCCCGTCCCTCTTCCACATGCGCACGCCGTTCAGCGCCCCCAGCGGGGTGTACCACGACATCACGCTGATCAGCGCCTGGCGCGGCGGTTCGGCGGCCTCGCCGGCGGCCAGGGCGGCGGCGGAGAGGAGCAGGATGCCGGTGCGGATCATGGCCGGCCCCTCAGTCCGCCAGCCGCACCAGGGCGGCGGTGCCGAACTCGATGGCGTTGGCGGCGCTGAACTGGCTGTTCATGCCGATGCTGATGCGGTCGATGGCGCGCGGATCGAGGCGGCCGTCGGGATCGGCCTCGGCGGCCCAGCAGTGCACCAGCTCGGGGATGCGCACCAGCAGCCAGTGCCAGGCGCCGTCGCTGGGCATGGCGGTGTCGCGGGTGAAGTAGCCGATGTTGCCGCCGCCGCCGGCCTCGAAGGCGAACAGGCGGACGGTGGCCGGAGCGGACACCCGCGCCCGCACCAGCACCGCGTCGAAGCGGTCGAAGCGCGCATCCGCCGGCAAGGGCACGCGCGGGAAGGCCCAGTTCTGGTTGCCCTGGGTCTTGAAGTCGAAGCCCAGGCGCCAGCCCGCGGCGGTGGCCGCGCGGGTGAAGGCGCAGGTTGTCACCACGTTGCCGTCGCAGCGCAGCCATTCCGCGGCGGTGAACAGGCGCTTGCGCTCCGGCGCCAGGCGGGCGAGCAGCGCCTCGCCGTCGACCTCGGCCTCGACCCGGAACACCACCGGGGCCAGGGCGGCGCCGTCGGCGCTGCGCCCGTCGATGCGCCACTGGCCGCTGGCGCCGGGACGGATGCGCCATTCCGCCTCGGCCCAGGCGCCGGGCGCGACGTCGAGGGTGCGCGCGGCGCCGTCGAGCACCGCCCGGGCGTCGGGCGCGGCCAGGGTCAGCGCCACCCCGGCGGCGGCCGCGGCGCCGTGGTTGTTGAGGCGCAGGCGCAGGCGCGCGCCGCCGGGCAGGGCGGCCACGGTGTAGCGGGTCTGGCAGGGCACCACCTCGCCGGGCACCGGGATGATCTGCAGCTGCAGCGGCTGCGGCGCCGGACGCGGACGGGCCGCCTGCGCCGCCTGCCACAGCGCCAGCGCCGGCCCGGCGGAGGGCGCCGGCATGCGCGCCGGGTCCAGCTCGAGGAACAACGCCCCCTCGGACGGCGCCCACGGGCCCTCGCCGGCCAGCCGCCGGCCGTCGAGGCCGTGCGCCGAACGCACCAGCCCGGCGGGGGGCGCCAGGCGCGCCCCGGCGGCCAGCGCCGCCACCGCCACCGCG
>JAKLKR010000189.1 GCA_023150565.1 Planctomycetota bacterium | reverse complement strand
CCCGCCGGCGACCTAGCCGATCGACAGGCTGATGCTGACCACCGAGATGATCGCCGCCCAGGTGTCGGTCGACGAGCCGAAGGCCGGCTGCAGCAGGCGGCCGCCGAGGATCTCGAGCGCCATCAGGCAGAAGCCGCAGATGATGGAGGTCAGGTAGAGGGCCGTCAGGCGCATCGGGGGCTCCGGGGGGCGGCAGGGTAGGGCCGTGGCCGGGGCGCCAAGGGAAGGGTGATGGGTCCAATGCGACCCATCCTGACGGGCGCCCCGGGCAGGAGCCTGCCGGCCTGCCCGGGGTCTGCGGATGTGCCCGAAGGCATTGGCGCGCATGGTGCTTTCGTGGTACAACAAACCAGATGCCCGCCGCGATCCGCATCGCCGACGACCGCCTGACCGCCTGGCTCGACCTGGCGGCGGGGGAGGCGTGTGCGATCAGCGTCCTGCGCGACCTCATCGCCGCCGCCTGCCTGCGCCACGGTCTGCAGCGCGAGGCGCTGGTGCAGGCGGGGCAGCCGGCGGCGGAGGCGCGCTCGCTGGTGGTGGCGCGTGGGGACCCTCCCGAGCACGGCGCTGCCGGCACCGTCGAACTGCTGGTGGACGTGCACGACCGCCCGGTCAAGGACGACACCGGCATCCTCGACATCCACCACCAGCACCGCTTCGTCGACGTCGAGGCCGGCCAGCCGCTGGCGCGCGCGCTAGCGCCCACCCTGGGCCGCCTGGGGCGGGCGGTCGACGGCCAGGAGATCCCCGCCGAGCCGGGCGAACCGGTGGATCTCGCCGCCTGGACCGGCGACGGGGTGGCGCGCGAGGGCGAGGCCATCCTGGTGGCGGCGCTGGCGGGGGTGTGCCGCAGCCAGGCCAACGCCAAGGGCCAGGTGCTGTCGGTGACCGCCAAGCTGTCCCTGCGCGGCGATGTCGACCGCACCACCGGCGACATCGAGACGCGCTTCCCGATCGAGGTCGGCGGCGACATCAAGGCGGGTTTCACCGTCAAGAGCGCGGGCACCATCAGCGTGCGCGGGGCGATCGAGGACACCCGCGTGTCGGCCATGTCGACCATCCAGGTGGGCGGGATCCTGCGCGGGGTCAGGCCAACAGCGTGATCGGTGCCACCGTCTACGCCCTCGGCCACGTCGCCGCGCGCGAGATCGTGGGCGGGCGCATCCTGTGCTCGGGCTCGCTGACCTGCGACCGCCTGGGCGACGAGCTCGGCACCCCGACCGAGATCCAGGTCGGGGTCAATCCCTATGAGCAGGCGCTGTACGCCGGGGTTTGCGCCGAGCGCGACCGCACCATCTTCCTGCTGCAGGAGAGCGAGGAGCGCTGCCGCAACCTCTCGGCCAAGGTCAACCAGGGCGCCCTGCTCAAGCGCAGCGACCTGCCGGCGCTGATCGCCGAGCTCAAGCGCCAGATCCAGGAGCGCGAGCGCCTGCTCGCCGAGGTGGCGCGCTGCGACCAGGCCACCGCCCACCACCAGCAGCGCATCCAGGAGACCCTCACCCTGGTCGAGCACGCGCGGGTGTCGGTGGGCAAGGCGCTGATGCCGGGGGTGGTGGTGCGCTTCGGCGATGCCGGGGTGTTCACGGTCAAGGAGCCGATGAAGGGCACCGTGCTGACCTGCAAGGAGGGGGTGATCGCGGTGTGAGGGGCTGATGGCTCGGGGTTGATGGTTTTCCCAGCGCAGCGCCAACGGGATTCCCGCGCTCCATCACTCATCAACCGCCCTTGCCCAACCAGCGCGCCAGGGCGGCGACCAGGGCCTCGCTGCGGATCGGCTTGGTCAGGAAATCGTCCATCCCCGCCTCCAGGCAGCGTTCGCGCTCGCCGGTCATGGCGTTGGCGGTGAGCGCGATCAGCGGCGGGCGCCCGCCCGGCAGGGCGCGGCGGATCTCCTGGGCGGCCTGGAAGCCGTCCATCTCGGGCATCTGGCAGTCGAGCAGGACGGCGTCGAAGCCGCCGGCGAGCACCGCCGCCAGCGCCTCGCGGCCGTTGCCGGCGACCTGGGTGGTCAGGCCCAGGCGCTCGCACAGCGCCACCGCCACGCGCTGGTTCACCGGGTTGTCCTCGGCCACCAGCACCCGCCCGTGCAGGCGCGGGCCGATGCGCCGGCGCACCGCCTGCGATGGCGTCTCGCGCTGGCAGGCGGCGGCCAGGGCGCCCACCCGCAGCGGCAGCGACAGGCAGCTGCGCGCGCCCAGGCGGGCGCAGAGGGCGTCATCGGGCGGCCGGCCGCAGGCCGAGAGCAGCAGCAGGTGGCTGCCGCGCCGGGCCAGCTCGGCGAGCAGGGCGGCGGCGTCGCCGTCGGCCAGGGAGCAGGTGGCGATGGCGAGCGCGGGGGCGCCCTGGGCGAGCGCATCCATCGCCGTCCCGGCATCGGCGGCGGGGACCACCTCCGCCCCCCACGCGGCGAGCTGGGTCGCCAGCACCTTGCGCACCGCGTCATCCTCGCACGCCACCAGCGCCCGCCGGCCGGCCAGCCCGGGCGGCGGCGGCGGCGGGGCGTCGTGCGGGGTCGAGAGCGGCAGCCGCAGGCTGAAGGTGCTGCCGGCGCCGGGAGCGCTGACGAGGGTGATGGCCCCGCCCATGGCCTCGGCCAGGCGGCGGCAGATCGCCAGCCCGAGGCCGGTGCCGCCGTAGCGGCGGGTGGTCGAGGCGTCGGCCTGGGTGAAGGGGGTGAACAGGCGCTCCTGGGCGGCGGCGGGGATGCCGATGCCGGTATCCTGCACCGCCAGCTCGAGCCGTGCCGGCGTGCCCGCCGGGCTGCGCCGGGCGCGCAGGGTGATGCTGCCGGCGTCGGTGAACTTGAGCGCGTTGGAGAGCAGGTTGACCACCACCTGGCGCAGCCGGGCGGGATCGCCGATCAGTTCGCTGGGCAGCGCCGGTTCGAGGTCGGTGACCAGCGCCAGGCCCTTGGCGGCGGCGCGCTCGCCGACCAGGGCGGCGCACTCCTCCAGGGTCTGGCGCAGGTCGAAGGCCACCGTCTCCAGCTCCAGGCGGCCGGCGTCGATCTTGCTGAAGTCGAGGATGTCGCTGACCAGGCTGAACAGGCCCTCGGCGCTCGCGCGCACGGTCTCGGCGTATTCGCGCTGGCGCGGGTCGAGGGCGGTGTCGAGCAGCAGGCCGGTCATGCCGATCACCCCGTTGAGCGGGGTGCGGATCTCGTGGCTCATGGTGGCGAGGAATTCAGTCTTTGCGCGCCCGGCGGCCTCGGCCTGGTCGCGCGCCTGCACCAGCGCCAGCTCGCGTTCGCGCGCGGCGGTGATGTCGGTGAAGGTGGTCACCACCTGGCGCCCGCCCGGGCTGTCGAAGGGCACGCTGGTGGCGAGCAGCCAGGTGCGGCCGCCGTCGGCGCGCTCCAGGCCCATCACCGCGTTGCGCACCGGCACCCCGGTGTGCAGCGCGGTCATCGCCGGATGGCTCTCGCCCGGCCACGGGCTGCCGTCCTCGTGCAGGCAGCGCCAGCGCAGCTCGCTGGGCTCGTGCAGGTCGAGGTGGCGGCGGTCGAGGGCGAAGATGCGCTCGGCGGCGGCGTTGTGCTCGATGATGATGCCGCGGCGGTCCTGCACCATCACCCCCTCGCCCATGGCGGCGGCGGCCGAGCGCCAGCGCAGCTCGTGCTCGTCGAGCGAGCGCTCGGCCTCGACCTTGGCGGTGACGTCGACCTGCACCCCCACCAGCCAGCGCAGCCGGCCCTGGCGGTAGACCGGGCTGAGGGTCAGCTCGTTCCAGTAGAGCGATCCGTCGCGCCGGCGGTTGTGCAGGCGCACGGTGCAGCCGCGCCCGTCGCGGATGGCGCTGCGCAGGCGCTGGACCTCGGCGGCGTTGCGGTCGCCGCTGGCGAGGAAGCGGCAGTTGCGCCCGATCGCCTCCTCGGCGGTGAAGCCGGTGATGGCGGTGAAGGCGGGATTGATGAAGATGATCGGGTTGTCGGGCAAGTTGGGGTCGGTGATCACCACCCCGACCGGCACCGCACGCACCGCCACCTCGAGGTGGGCGATCTCGTTGGCGTCATCCGGACAGGGCTGGCGGCGCAGGCTGGCGCAGCCGGCGAGGGCGGCGAGCACGCCCCCGGCCGCCAGCCACGGCTCCCCCGTCGCCAGCCCGGCGCCGGCGAGGCCGCACGCGGCGCCGGCGAACAGGGCCAGAGGGGGAAGGGGAGGCATGGGCCATTATGCCCCCAAAAGGACGACTTGGCAAATGCCGGCGGCAAGGCGCCGGCTGCCGGGCTCAGGGGCTGTGCTGGGCCAGCAGCTGGCGCACCGCCTCGACCTTCATCACCTCGTCGGGGATGACCACCTCGCGGCGCAGCACCCGCTCCTTGGGCGCCGGGCGTTCCCATACCAGCACCGACTCCTTGCGGTTGCTCAGGCGCACCTCGGTGAGATCGGCCAGCCTGAGCAGCAGCCAGTCGTCGTGCTCGCCCAGGCGCACCTGCAGCCAGCCGCGCACATCGGCGGAGCGCAGATCGTTGGCGCGCTGCACCAGCAGGCGTTCGCTGACCAGGCCGTCGGCCTCGGTGCGCTCGGCCACGGTGGCGGCGGCGAGCAGGGCGGGGAGGAGCAGCAGGGGCAGCAGGCGGTTCATGGCGGCATCCGAAGCCGGCAGCGCCGGCGGGGAAGCGCCGCCCCGCCGGTCCAGGCCGGGCAGCTCAGACGGGGTGGATGGGTGGTGGATGGTTCTTGGTTGATGGTTCGTGGCTTTCCAGCGCGCCGTCAGCGAGTGCTGCGGGCGCCCCTGCCACCAACCATCAACCACCAACCACTAACTCAGATCGAGATCTTGAACGCCTTGGTCGGCTTGACCGCGCCCTTGATCGTCTCGAACACCACCGGCGAGATGGGGTCGTCGAGGGTCAGCACCACCAGCGCGTCGCCGCGCCCGTCGATGCGGCTGACCTCCATGCGCGCGATGTTGATGCGGTTCTCGCCCAGCAGGGTGCCGTACTTGCCGACCATGCCCGGACGGTCGGGGTACTCCATCACCAGCAGGTGGCTGCCGATGGGCAGGTCGATGGGGTATTCGTTGTAGCGCATCACGCGCAGCTGGCCGTCGATCAGCGCGCCGCTCATGATGTGGCTGGCGCCGGTCGAGGTGACCGCCTTGATCTGCAGCAGCTCGCGCCCCTGGGCGCCCTGCTCGGTCGAGGCGGTGTAGGTGATGCCGCGCGCCTTGGCCACCTCGTTGACGGTGACGAAGTTGACCACCTGCGAGGTGACCTTGGACAGCGCGCCCTTGATCGCCGCCACCGCCAGGGGCTTGATGTCGTACTTGGCCAGCTCGCCGCGGGCGGTGACCTCGATGCCGCGCAGGGGCTCCTCGACCGTCTGCACGATCGCCGCGCCCAGCGCCTCGGCCGCCGCCAGGTAGCCGTCGATGGCGGGGTCGACGCGCAGCTGCACGTTGACCGCGTTGACGATCTTGCCGCTGGCGAAGAAGGAGTTGAACTGGTTGGCGATGTCGAGCGAGACCTTGGTCTGGGCCTCCTCGGTCGAGGCGCCCAGGTGCGGGGTGACGATGCAGTTGGGCAGGTTGTAGAGCGGGTGGTTGGCCGGGGTCGGCTCGGCCGCGAACACGTCGAAGGCGGCGCCGGCGAGCTGGCCGGCCTTGAGCGCCTCGGCCATCGCCTGCTCGTCGACGATGCCGCCGCGCGCCACGTTGACGATGCGCGCGCCCTTCTTGAGCAGCTTGAGGCGGTCGGCGTTGACCAGGTTGCGGGTCTGCTCGGTGAGCGGGGTGTGGATGGTGATGAAGTCGGCGCGCTTGAACAGGTCGTCGAGCGCCACCGATTCGATGCCCAGCTCCTTGGCCACGTCCGGGGTCAGGAAGGGGTCGAAGGCGACCACGGTCATGCCGGCGGCCTGCAGCACCTTGGACACGTGCCGGCCGATCTTGCCCAGGCCGATGATGCCCAGGGTCTTGCCGTCGAGCTCGACGCCGGTGAAGGACTTCTTGTCCCACTCGCCCTTGGTCAGCTTGGCGTGCGCCTGGGGGATCATGCGCGCCACGGCGAAGATCATGCCGATGGTGTGCTCGGCGGCCGAGACGATGTTGCCCAGGGGGGCGTTCATCACGATCAGGCCGGCGGCGGTGGCGGCGGGCACGTCGACGTTGTCGACGCCCACCCCGGCGCGGCCGACCACCTTGAGGCGGGGGCCGGCGGCCTTGATCACCGCGGCGGTGACCTGGGTGGCGGAGCGGATCACCAGGCCGTCGTACTCGCCGATCACCTTGACCAGCTCGTCGGCCGTCAGCTTGCGGCTGTCGACCTGGTGGCCGCCCTGCTTGAGGATGTCGAGGCCTTCGGCGGCCATGCCGTCGGTGACGAGGATCTTGGCCATGGGGGAATGCTCCGTCGGATAGGGAGGGATCGCGTGTCGATAGGGGAGGCAACCGTGTGCCGGGGCGCCGGCCGATGTCAAAGACCGACCCATGCCCAGGACGGTTGCTGCCGGGCGCGACCGCGGAAACCCATGCGCCTGCCTCATGCGAAGGCAGCCCTTGACCGCCCGCCCCTGGAAATAGGTTTTTAAGGACCCATGGCGTCCACCTACGAGATCCGCGACCCGGTCCATCGCACCATCCTCATCGACGAGGAGGAACGCCGGGTGGTCGACCACCCGTGGGTGCAGCGGCTGCGCCACATCAAGCAGCTCGGCTTCGTCAGCCTGGTCTACCCCGGGGCGGTGCACGACCGCTTCCAGCACAGCCTGGGGGTGATGCACCTGGCGGCGGCGCGCTTCCAGCGCCTGCTCGACGCCCGCCCGGCCGGCCTGGCCGATTTCGCCGCCGCCGACCTCGCCTATGCCCGCCGCCTGGCGCGCTTCGCCGGTCTGCTCCACGACGTCGGCCACGCCCCCTTCAGCCACACCTCCGAGGCCTACCTGCCCCAGGTCGAACAGGTGGTGCTGCCAGGCGACTGGTACCGCGCCGGCCAGCGCCCGCATGGCCGCCCCGCCAGCCACGAGGACCTCTCGCTGGCGGTGGTGCATGGGCTTGCGCGCCAGGGCGCCCTCGACCCCGAGCTGGCGCGCGACGTGTGCGCGGTGCTGTCGCCGGCCATCCGCCGCAGCCGGCGCTTCAGCGCCCTCGGCTCGCTGGTAGGCATCCTGCGCGCCCTGGTCAGCGGCGAACTCGACGCCGACCGCTGCGACTACCTGCTGCGCGACTCGCACTTCGCCGGCGTCACCTACGGCATCTACGACCTGCACCGGCTGACCGCCTGCGAGACCGTGCTGCCGGGCCCCGACGGCCCCGAACTGGGGCTCGACGTGCATGGCGTGCACGCCCTCGAAGGCCTGCTGCTGGCGCGCTACCACATGTTCCTGCAGGTGTACTTCCACAAGACCCCGCCCGCCTTCGAGCACTACCTCGACCGCGCCCTGGCCGAGGGCGAGATCACCCTGCCGCTGGCGCGCGGGCTCGACGACCTGGTCGAGCTGCGCGACGACCACGTGGTCACCCAGCTGCACGCCGCCGCCGCCAGGGGCGGGCTGTGGAGCGGCCGCATCCTCGCGCGCGAGCCCGCCAAGCTGGTGCTGCGCGAGCGCCTGGGCGGCGAGATGCAGGAGAACTTCCTCGCCCAGGAGCTGGCCGACGCCCTCGCCCAGGCCGGCTGCACGGTGTTCCGCCGCGAGGCGCGCCAGGTGTTCACCAAGCTCGACGGCGCCGGCAACACCCCCGGCACCGCCCGCCTGCTGTGCGAGCGGCGGGTGCTGGGGCGTTCGCTGGTCGAACCGGTGACCCGCCACAGCGAGCTTCTGGCGGCCTTCAACCGCCCGATCGAACTGCGCCACACCTACGTGCTGCGCGCCGACGCCGGGCGCGCCGCCGGGGTGATGGAGCGGCTGGGGGGATGGTGAGCGGGGACCGCCCGGACGTCCGGACGTCCGGGCGTCCGGGCGTCTGCCTGGTCCTCGGCTGCGGGCGGCTGGGGTCGGCGGTGGCGGCGCGGATGGCCGCGGCGGGGTGGCGGGTGGTCGGTGTGCGCCGTTCGCCCGGTGGCGACACCTCCTGCCCGCTGGTAGCCGGCGATCTCGCCGATCCCGCCCTGGTGGCACGCCTGCCCGACGCCGACGCGCTGCTGTTCGCCGCCACCCCCGGCCTGCGCCGCGGGCGCGACAACCGCCTGGCCGAGGCGGCGGCGCTGGCGGTGCGGCGCTGGCCGCAGGCGCGGCTGGTGGCCACCGCGACCACCGCGGTCTACGCCGACCAGGAAGGCGGCGCCGCCGACGAATCGGCGGCGGTGGCTGCCGGCGACCCGGCGGTGGCCGGGCTGCTGGCGATCGAGCAGGCCCTGCTGGCCCACGACAACGCCCTGGTGCTGCGGGTGGCGGCGCTGACGGGCCCCGGCCGGCAGCATGCCGCCGAGCGCCTCCGCGCCGCCGCCGGTGCACCGCTGACCGTGGCCGGCGACCCCGCGCGCCCGTTCGCCTGGCTGCACGAGGACGACGCCGCCGAGCTGTGCGTGCTGGCCCTGGAGGGGGGCCTGGGCCGCGGCCTGCTCAACGCCGCCGCCCCCGCCGTGCTGACGGTGGCGGGCTATTACCGCCTGCTGGCGCAGCGCCTGGGGGTGGCGCTCGACCTGCGCGGCGACGCCACCCCGGCGCCACGGCGGGCGGTGGATGCCGGCCGGCTGCACGCCCTGCTGCCCGGGCGCGCCTGGCGTGCGCCGTAGCCGGTTCAGGCCGGGGTGGGAGCGCGCAGCGCGCGGTACTTCCATGCCAAGGTCAGCAGCACCGCCGCCGGCACCCAATCGCCGGCGATGAACTGCACATTGAAGGGGGCGTGGTTGCCCAGCCCGACCAGGCCGCGCAGGTGGTTGGCGCCGGCCATGAGCAGGAACAGCGACAGGCCGACGGCGGTGGCCTGCAGGAAGCCCTGGCGGTAGCGGAAGGAGAGCAGGCCGAGCACGCCCCAGGCGCCGTTGTGCATGCCCACCTCGGTCTGGAACGGGCTGCCGGTGGCCCAGCCGATGCGCTCGGCGATGGGATCGGGGAAGAACACGTGCGGGATGAAGCCGAACAGGATCCCGCCGATGCCCACCGCCACCAGCACGGTGGTGGCATAGAACAGCTCGAAGCGCTGGCCGGGTGGACGGTGCAGCCGCGCCACCACCGCGCCGATGGCGAGTCCGAGCACGAGCATGGCGAGGGCGATCATGGCGGTCCCCTGATATCAGGGGAAGCCTTAGGAGGACCGTCCGGCCCCGGCAAGACCTGCCTGCGCTGCGTCAGCCGGCGGCGGCAGCCGCCTTCGCCGGCTGGTCGGTGACGGCGGCGAAGGCCCGGCGCACGCCGGCGCGCGGGTCGTCGGCGAAGGCCAGCCAGGCCGGCGGCAGCGGCTGGCCGAGGCGGCGCAGGGTGCGCGCCGCCACCAGGAACAGCACCCAGGTGTCGTCCTCGGCCACCCCGTACCAGTCGCCGGTGAAGTGGAGGTGGGTGGTGCGGGTGGGGTGGCGGCGGGGATTGCCGACCGCGCCGATGATGCAGTGGCTGCACAGGCGGTGGAGCAGCGCGGCCAGCGCGCGCGGCGGCGCTCCGCCCGTCGCCGCCAGGGCCTCGGCCGCCACCGCGGTGGCGACCCGGCCGCGGAAGGGCACCCCGGGCTTCTCGGCGCAGCGCGCCAGCGCCGGCAGCGCCTGGGCGTCGGGGACCAGGCGCAGCAGGGCCAGCGCCGCCAGCCAGCGCGGCACCTGGTCGACCCGCACCTCGCCTGCGGGCAGGCCGTCCTCGGCGCCGTCGACCGCCTCCAGCAGGCGCGGCAGGGCGGCGCGGTCGCGGCGCCAGGCGAGCAGGGCGGCGGCGCGGAAGGACAGCGCCGGGTCGGCGTCGGCCAGGCCGGCGCGCAGGGCCGCGCTCGCGGATTCGCCGGTCTGGTGCGCCAGCAGCCACAGGGCGGTGGGGCTGCCGTCGCGCAGGACGGCGGCGGGCTCGCCGGCGGCGGGCGCGGCGCGGCAGCAGGCGCTGGACATGGTGGTGATGCCCATGCCGGCGTGGTCCTCGGCGTCGTCGGCCTGCGCGGGCAGGGCACCGGAATCGCGCAGGCGGGCCTGCAGCGCGGCGAGGTCCACCGCGCGGCTGCCGCCGCCCTGCGCCAGGGCGGCGGCGAGGCCGGCGACCTCGCCGATGCGCTGGATGTCGCGCTGCATGCGCACGCAGTGGTGCGCCTCCTCGCTCACCCCCAGGGCGCGGCAGGCGATCCAGGTGTCGTCGAGGTCGCTGGGCAGCAGGGCGCCATAGGGGATCTCGCCGGCGATGCGCTCGGACCAGCCGCCGCAGCCCCAGGTCCAGAACAGCGCCTGGTCGCTCTCCAGGTCGTAGTCGAGGGCGTGGTTGTCGTAGTGGGCGCCGGTCAGCGCGATGGCGTCGGCGAAGCGCCGGCGGGTGATCAGGTCCTCCAGGCCCAGCACCGCGTCGGTGGCCAGGTGGCGGCCCTGGCGCAGGCCCAGGGCCGGGCTGATTCCGGTCGGGCGCCTGCAGACGTCGACCTGGGCGCGCAGGTGCTGGAGCACGCCCAGGTGGCGGGCGCGGGTGAGGTCGGCCACGTCGTCGGGATCGGTGAAGCCGCTGTCGAAGTTGACCACCTCGACGTGTGGTTTCTCCTTGTCCATGCAGGTCACCCCGGCCGACTGGGTGAAGGCGTGCAGGCGGCCGTCGCCGGCGCGGCCGTAGCGGAAGCGGCAGCCCGCCGCCGCCCCCAGGTCGCCGTCGCCGGTGGCGTCGATCCAGCCGCGGGCGGTGATCCGGCGCGCCCCGGCGGGGGTGGCGACCAGGGCCTCGGCGATGCGCCGGCCGGCGCGTCGCGCCGCCACCAGCTGGGCGCCGTACAGGGTCTGCACCCCGGCCTCGGCGAGCATCCCGTCGAGCACCGCCTTCTTGGCGTCGGGGTGGAAGCAGCGGATCTGGCTGCTGGGGCCGAACAGCGGCAGGCAGGCGCGCACGCGCGCGTCGACCTCCTCCTGCAGGCCGCCGCGCACGCCGAAGTAGTACATGTGGATGCCGCCGCCGCTGCCGATGCCGCCGGCGAAGGGCAGGG
>JAKLKR010000188.1 GCA_023150565.1 Planctomycetota bacterium | reverse complement strand
CAGGGCCGCCGGTGACGGCAGTGCGTCGAGCGCCCCGCCGGGCCCGGCCAGGGCGCAGGCGGCCTCGGCGCGGCGGGCGAGCACCGCCAGGGCGCGGGTGCGCGCCGCCGGCTCCAGCCCCGCCACCAGGGCGGGCAGGGCCAGGCTCCAGCGCCGGCGCAGGCCGGGTTCGGCGGGATCGGGCAGGTCGACCGGGGCGAGGGCGGCGTCCGCCGGCAGGGCCTCCAGGGGCGCGACCTCGCCGCGGCGCAGGGCCGACAGCACCCGCACCGCCAGCGCGGCCTCGTCATCCTCGGCGGCGGCGCCGGCGGCCAGCGCCGCGCAGGCGATCAGGGGGCGGAGCAGGACGCGCACGCCGGCAGTGGAAGCCCCCAGCGGCCGGGTTGAACCTAAATGCGGCATTTGGAGGTGGCAGCTGCGTTCCCGACACGCTCGAGTACGCCCGTACACATCGCGTGTCGGCGCCTTGCTGCCCCCACCAACTGCCGCATTTAGGGCGCCCCGGCACAGCAGTCCGGTTCATCCCATGCCATGCCCGCATCATCCCGCCACGTCCCCCGGTTCCGGGTGTATAACCTGACGGGAGAATCCTGCATGAGCGCCCCTCTGTGGCTGCGGCCGGCCGCCGCCCTCGCCGTCCTCGCCCTGCTCGCCGCCTGCGCTCGCGCGGATCGGCCGGCGGCGGCGGGACCGGCCCCGCTGGTGGCCGCCCACTACATGCACGGCGCCTCCGCCGACTGCGCTCCGCTCGACACCCCCACCCGGGTCAACGGCCGCATCGGCCGCACCACCGACGAGCAGGTGGCGCTGGCCGGCGAAGGCCTGGCGGCGGCGCGCCAGGATGTGCGCGACGCCCGCGCCGCCGGGGTCGATGCCTTCGCGCTGTGGATGCATCCCCGCTTCGCCGATCCCGCCCTGCCGCCGGGCGGCTACCGCGACTCGCTGCAGCGCCTCGAGCCCCTGTTCCAGGCCCTGGCGGAGGACGGCGGCGTCACCGCCTATCCCGACTTCTGGTGGTACCGCATGGAGCCCGCCAACTGGGCGGTGATCGACCCCAACTGGAAGTCGCCGCCGGTGGCCTCGACCGAGGCCGAGCTGCGCCGGCTGGGGGCGCTGCTCGCCGACCTCGCTGCCCGCCACGGCCGGGTGTGGACCCGGCGCGACGGCCGCCTGGTGATCGGCATGCAGGACCACGCCCTGTTCGCCACCGTGCCATATGCCCAGGCGATGGAGTGGCTGTGCGGCCCCCTGGGCGGGCGCGGCAAGGTCTACCTGGCGCTGTCGCGCTACCCCAGCCGCGGCGAACTCGCCGCCGACTGGCTGGCGGGCGCCGACGCCATCTTCGACTGGGACACCGTGCGCAGCTACGGCGATTCGCGCCGCGAACTGGCGGCGGGGGCGGCCTTCGCCCGCCAGCACGGCAAGGCCTGGTGGCCGGGCTTCGCCCCCGGCTTCCATGTCTCGCGCACCGGCGACGCCACCGCCCCGCCGGCGCCGGTGGTGCACGAGCGCCTGGGCATCCTCGCCTACCGCCAGGCCTGGCTCGACGCCATCCGCGAGCGCGCCCCGGCGGTCTACCTGGCGACCTGGAACGACGGCAGCGAGGACTCCGAGATCATGCCCACCGCCGCCCACGGCCGCGCGGTGCTGCGCCTCACCGCCCACCTCAGCCGCTGGCTGCGCGATGGCCGGCCGCCGGCGATCGAAGCGGAGGAGCTGCTGCTGTTCCATCACCCGCAGGCGGTGCAGGGCGTGGCCCTGCCCCCAGGCCGGCCGGCCGCCACCGGCGTCCCCGGCGCCCTCACCCCGCCCACCGACTACCTGGCGCTGTGCTCCTTCCTCAAGGCCCCGGCCGAGGTGGTGGTGCGCCTGCAGCGGCGCGAGATCGCCCGCCGCACCCTGCCCGCCGGCTTCCACACCTGGCTGATCTACCACCCCGCCGCCGACCCCCAGGCGGTCTATCCCGCCGAGGAGGACGGCCTGTCGGTCACCCGTCTGGAGCAGCCCTTCCGCGACCACGAGGTGTTCGTCGAGGTGGTGGCCGGCGAGCGCCGGCTGGCGCGATTCCGCTCGCACCAGCCGATCGTCAACGCCGCCGGCCGCGGCGACCTGAGCACGGTCGGCGACGTGTTCGCGCTGGTACGCTGAGCCGCCGCGGCGGATCAGGGCTGGGAATTGATGAACCCGGTCAGGCCGGTGACGAGGATCACGCGGATGTCGCCCCAGACGGTGTTCCCGTGCACGTATTCGAGGTCGAGGGCCAGACGGTCGCTCATCCGCTTCACCGTCCTCGTCTCGCCGCGGGCTCCGCCGATCTGGGCGAGGCCGGTGATGCCGGGCAGGACGAAATGCCTGCGCATGAGGTCGGGGATGTCGTCCATGAAGGCCTCGTTGTGCGCGATGGCATGCGGCCTCGGACCGACGACGCTCATGTCCCCGATGAGGACGTTGAGGAATTGCGGGATCTCATCGAGCGAGGTCCGGCGCAGGATCGGACCGACCGCGGTGAACCGCGGATCCCCCATCCGCGGTTGATCGAAGCCTGCGGCAGGGGGATTCGCCGGGGCATCGCACACCATGGTACGGAACTTGATGACCGAGATGACCCGGCCGCCAATCCCATGCCGTCGCTGGGTGTAGAACACGGGCCCGCGCGAGGTGGCGGCCACGGCGATGGCGACCAGAACGAACAGCCACGAGAAGGAGAGGATGGCGGCGATGGCCACCACCTTGTCCAACGCCATCTTCGCCGCGATCTTCCCGATGCTGTCGTTGGAACCGACCAGCCTCACCACATCGGCACCGCCCAGGGATTCCACCCCCGGCATGAAGACATCCCATCCCTCCACCGCCGGTGGCGTGTAGATGGGGACCGGGATGCGGCGCATGGCGGCCAGGAGCGCCTGCCAATTCCCCTGGTCGCGGCGCGGGGAGCACAGGACCACCGCATCTGGAAATGAGCCTTCCGCCCTCTGCGCCAGCTCCCTGATCTGCCCGTCCGACGGGGGGCCGTCCCAGGCCAGGCGCGCGATCTCCTCGACCCTCGTCCCGGACATCCGCACCCGTCCGATGAAGGCCTCGATGGCTTCGCGCCTTCCCGCGGTCACCAGGCGGAGCGACGGGCGCCGAGCCTGGATGATCCGCTGGCCGATGCCCATCCAGAGGATGGCGATCGCGGCCCATACCCCCCAGGCGGGCAGCAGCGAGGACGGGGCGGGGGATCCGTCCAGGGCCAGCAGAAGCCCCAGCCAGGCGACCGGGACGAGACCATAGAGGAAGGGATGCAGGCAGGCGGGCCATCGCGAGGTGCGCTCGCGCCGCGCCATGGTCGCCATGGAGACCCACGCGGCCACGGGGGCCAGGCCGCATGCAGGCGATGGACGCCAATGGCCGGCCAGGACCGCGATGATGCACCAGCCGCCCACCACGACCCCGACATCGAGGATGGCTCCCGCGAGCCTCCGTCGCGCCTCCCGGTACGGATAGGGGTGGGTAGGATTCGCGAGGCCCGTCATGGACCGCGCCCGCCCGCCCCGCGGCCACGCCGAGATGGCGCCACCCCCTGGCGGCGGGGATTCGCGCCATCCGCCGGCCTGCGCCCCCCCATGGCGCGGTGCGCCATGCGCGGGTCAACGCCACCGGCCATGCCTTCCGCTACCAAAACCATCCCCGACGCCTCGACGGGCCGCACCCGACCGGATTCAGCTCCTCGATGACGCCCTGGAGGGCCTCCGCGAGGTCGGCCGCCGAGGCGTAGCGGGACCCCGGATCGAAGGCGGTGGCCGCCATGACCACCTCGCTGACGGAGGACGGGATCTCGGGGCGGATGGCATGGGGTTCGGGCAACGAGCCGTTGGCGTTGAAGGCCTCCCATACCGACTGCGGGGTGAGGTCGGAGCCGCCCCCGCCACGGTCGCACCGCAAGGCCTCCACCGGGGAGCATCCCGTGAGCAGACGGTAGAGCGTCGCCCCCAGGGAATAGATGTCGCAGGCCGTCGTCACCGGGTAACGCCCGCTCCTCTCGTGATGGGCGGCGATGATCTCAGGGGAGACGAAGGCGAGGGTCCCGGCGGCCTTGGTGTGGTCCCATCCGATGTCGGCGGCCACCCCGAGGTCGCTGATCCGGAAGGACTGCCCGCCATCGGTCAGGATGTTGTGCGGCTTGATGTCGCAGTGCACGAATCCGGCGGCATGGATGGCCATCACCCCGCGGGCGGCGGCGAGGCAGGCTTCGACCGCCCGGGATGGCGACAGGAGCCTTCCAACCCCGGCCTCGCTCTGCTCGAGATCGATGAGGGTGCCGCCCTGCATGTACTCCAGGGAGGTGTAGGCCAGCCGATGGATACCGCCGTCATGGCCGGCATCGATGGACACCTCGTCGAAACCGTGGACCAGGACCACGTTCCCATGGCGGATGCTCGCCAGCCGGCGAGCCTCCTTGCGCAGCGCTCCCCAGGTCGAGATGTCCACGCTGTTGGAATCGATGACCTTCAAGGCAACCCGCCGGATGGCATCCGCCGCGAGGAACACGGTCGCCTGCGACCCTTTGCCGAGGAACCGTTCGATCCTGTAGGGTCCAACCCGGCCACCATAGCCCCCCGAAACGTTCCGCAGCAGTTCCCTCACGATGTCGCATCCGTCCGCCTCCCCCTTCGCCGCAGGCCGCTGGAGGCCGACGGGGCCGGCCGATCCATCCCCCCGGGCCGCCAGCAGGCCGTCCATCCGCTGCAACCGATGGATGATGCCACGCAGATCATCCTCCTCCTGCGCGATCCGCCCGCGGATCTCAGTCTCCTGCGATCTCAACGAGGTCCGGCGACGGGACACGGAGGCGCTTGGTGCCCTCCGGCCCAGGTCCTCGTGCGCCGCCTGGATCCGCTGCAGACTGGAACGTTCCGCGGCGAGCGTAGCCAGGATGGCATCGCGCTCGTCAGCAAGCCCCCGTGCAATTTCGCCGCTCCTGCCGACGGCCGTACGATCCTCGCACCCGTCCGCCACGCGGTCACGCATCGAAAGCGGCTCCATCCTGGTCCGGGAGACCGATGCTGTCCAGGATGAGCACCGAACCGACGGGCTGGGTCGGAGGTTTGAGCCATTGCCGGATCTCGGCCTGGACCAACCGCCAGAGTGGCACAAGACGCGGGTCCCCGCCTCGCCGCTCCCGCCACGATTCCCTCAGGAGCTTCCCGAGCGCATCCTCATCGCCGGTCCAGCATGCTGCCTCGCAATGGATCGATCGGTCCATGAGGAAACCGGCGATCGGCCGCCCGGTGGCATCGAGGTGGACACCATAGCTCATCTCCCACTGGGCGACCCGGCATTTCGCGAGGCCTAGCACCACCGGCAGACCGCGAGGAACGACGATCGATGGCTTCAGGTGCTGCGCAACCAGGCAATGACGGAACATCTCCAGCGATGGCTCAACATGCTCCGTGCCCTCGAGCCGCCATGGCACGGGGAAAATGAACTCCTGATCGAACCGGCATCGTATCCGGAACGATGCCGCCCCATCGCGCTGGACATCACCGGCAGCCGCCACCCGGCGCTCACGCAACGTGGTGACTGTCCATCCGGCCGGCACCGTGTCGGCGTCAGCTGCCGAATCACAATCCACCGCATCGAAGCTGTTCATGGGCATTCTCCAGGGCTGTTCACTCAGGGGTTTGCTCGACCGTCACGATCCGGGGGGAGCGGCCCGTCTTCACCGGCATGTCCGCTTGCTGCCATGTTCCACCGATGGGGGTGCGTACACCACCGGGACGAGTTCCTCGAGGCGTCTGAATACTTCCGGATCTGCCGACCCGACCACCGGCAGCGGTCCATGGCATTCGCCAGGCCGGCCGCCAGTCACGGGAGATGGCACCGGGCTTCCGCCGCACCCGCAATCATCCAGGGCGACCGCCATGGCTACCAGCGCGGATCCGGCAACGATGACCGCCCCATCGGCGATCACCGTCACCCGGAACCCTGGCCAGCAGCGCCTGACCATGGCGCCCGCCACCACCAAGGCGCAAGTCCACAGGTACAGATAGGCGTAGATCCATTGATTCTCGTGATGGATGCCGCGGATCGTCGCCAGCGCGATGACCGGCCAGAGGACCAGGAACGCGATGCGGATGTCGCGAAGCCAGATCCCTGTGCTCCCGTCAATCCCTCCTGGAGGCGGCAACCCAGGGTGGACCGGTCGCCCTCCGATCGCCGCCGCCGATGCTGCTCCTGCCGGAAAGGGACCCGCCATGCTCGTCAGTGCCTGGATGATGGGATGGTGCTTCGGACGGGATGACCGCCGGTCGGAGCGGCGGTCATGGCCGCCTCGGGCAGAGCGACCTCCTCCGGCGGGGGGCAGAACCGGAGGGAGCCCCGCTGCGCGTCTGGAGGCGCCTGAGGGCCCGGAGCAGGATGTATTGGGCGATGAGGTCGCGGTCCTCGAGGCTGTAACCCGATGCCGACCCGGTCCTGCCGCGTTTCCTGGGAGGCCAGTGGGAGATCATGCGGACCATGGCGGATCCTCCGCTCCCTTGGCGCAACCGACCCGGGCCTGGCAACCAGCATTCCCGGGACTGGCCTCGCGGCGGAGCAGTGGCATCCATGGAGGCCCTCCATCCCCATGCTGGAACATGACATGGATGCCGACTGCACCGTCGAGGCGGTTCGCGGGCGTGGATGCGGTCACCATCCGGAGCGCCCGACCGGCCGCCTCGGGGCTGCTGAGGCAACCACCAGAGCGCCTGGCGGTTGCCAAGGAGCCGTCCTCTGCGCCATACTGTAGCGATGATCCAATCCGCCGCCGTTCCTGCCCCGGCAGCCAGCGAGCCGACCTTGGTCCAGGCCTGGATCGGCCGACGGGACGAGGTCGCGCTTTCCACGCTCTTCGCCCGCCATGAATCAATGGTCAGGGCCGTGGCGGGACGGATCCTCCACGACCGTTCGGACGTCGACGAGGTGGTACAGGAGGTGTTTTCCAGCCTCGCGGAGGATCTGGAGGAGGTGCGCGGACCGGTCGGCGCATGGCTGCGGCGGGTCGCGGCCAACGCCGCGCTTAGCAGGCTGCGCTCGATGATCGCGCGCCGCGAGCGGGAATCGGTGGCGGCCGTCGACCCGCGGCTGGGCCCCCAGCCACCGGGGGATGCGGCCGCCGACGAGGAGCAGCGCCGGCTGGTGGCAGCCTGCGTGGCAGAGCTGACACCGGCGGAGCGGGAACTGGTGGTGCGGCTGTTCTGGTGCGGTGAGAGCCAGCGCGACCTCGCACGCCGGCTGGTGCTGTCCCATACCGCGGTGCAGAAGAGGCTGACGGCGGTGCTCGACCGCCTGCGGCGCCAGCTCCACGTGCGCGGCGTCAGGCTGGCCCCGGTGCTGCTCCTGTCGCTGCTGCTGGAGCTTGGCGGCCAGGAAGGAGATGCGGCGGCCCGCATCCGGACCATGGCATCCCCAACCCCGGCGGGAGGCTGGCGCCGATCCATGGTGGCCGCGGGGGCGGTGGTCGCCGTGGCGCTCCTGATTGCACCGGCCGCGCTTGCCGGGAAAGGAAGCGGTCCGCCCGCCGGCAGCCCCGTCCTCCTCATCACATCCGAGCGGATGCCAGATCCCGTACCCGGCGCGATGGCCGCTGCGCCAGGATTACCTCCGGCGCAGGCGCCTTCCGCGGAAGGACCCGTCGGAGCGGCTCCCTCCTGGTGGCAGGATGCCCCGGAGGGATGGGTGGATGGGAACGTGGGCCTGGCCTGCCTGCTGAGGCTCCGACCGAGCACCGAGCCCGGCGCGGTTGGATCGAAGCTGCACCCGGTTCCGCGGGAACAGATCACCTGGAGGGTGGAAGGCGAGGATTTGACGGTTATTCCGCCTTCCCCGTACATCGCCCTGCTCGCCATCCGACTGCCCAGGCCCTTCACCGAAGCAGGGGTGCAGTTCCGTCTGGACCGCCGGGATGCGACCGGCGTCTGGCATCACCGCTTATGCACCCTCCTGGCCGTATCCCGCTCCGATGGCCCCTGGCTGCTGAGCGCCGTTTCCCGTGGCGACGGGAGGTCCGCTCCCGTCGTCCTTGATCGGAATCCCTATGACCTGACCGGGCTCACCTTGGATTTGGATGGCACCTTTGCCTGCCTGAAGCCCAGGCCAGGGGCCCAGGAGTTCCTGCTGCCCGAGTTGGAGTCGGGCGATGCATTCCTGTTGTTCACCAGCCGGGACGGCAGCCGTATCAGGCGGCCGCAGACGAGGATGCTGCCCCAGTCCGAGATCGCCGCACTGAAGACCTACCTGCACGGCGAATTGCGCCGCCAGGGACTGGAGGTCGATCAATGACGGCCGGACCATATGTGGTTGCCCTGCTCCAGCTGGGGTAGACGACGCGCACGGACACCGGACCCGGTGCGACCATGGCACCGGTGCAATCGGTGACCAGGCCGTTGGCGCGGTCGTGGCCGAAGCGCGCTGAGCGCTGGGCGCAGCGGAAATGCCGGATCAGCGCAGACGGATGAACGCCACCGCGTGCGGCGGCAGGGTGAAGCGCAGCTCGCCGCCCTCCACCGCCACCGGCAGCGGCGCCACCACCTCGCCGGGGCCGGCGATGATGGGGTCGGCGTCGGGGTCGCCGTGGCTGAGCACCACCGCCTCGGCGGTGGCGGGGGCGAAGCCGCGCAGCGCCACCCGCGCCGGGTAGGAGGCGGTCCACGAGCCGTTGGCGATCATCAGCGAGACGCGGGTGCCGGCGGCGTCGGCCATCGCCACCGCCGGGGTCAGCGGCACCTGCACCCCGGTGCGACCGCGCAGGGCCTTGCCCATGCTGCGGAAGGGCGCCTCGCCGCCGATCGCCACCACCCGGTCCTCCATCGCCTCGGCCAGCTGGCGGTACAGGCAGTAGACCATGGTGGTGCGCCCGCCGGCATCCGCCCCCTGCGGCAGCACGGTCAGCGCCGGCTGCTCGGTGCGGCCGAACATGCACCACAGCCCGGCGCCGTCGAGCATGCCCTCGCGCAGCAGGTAGATCAGCCGCACCGCGCGCTGCACCACCCCGATCACGTTGGCGTTGGGACGGTAGGCGCCGACCTCGGCCCCGGGCGGGATGCCGCCGCCGCGGTAGTCCTTGCCGCCGCGCGCGTGCAGGCCCCATTCGGTGTCGTACTGGCGCACCGCGCGGCCGGGGTTGTAGCGCTCGAGCAGGGCGTTCACCACCTGCATGCGGTCGAGCGTCCAGTGGTTCTCGTCGATCACCGTGGCCTCGAAGTCGCGCTCGTGGCAGGGGAACTGGTACCAGTGCGCCACCGCGAAGTCGTAGTGCCCGGCCAGGCCCTTCAGCACCTGGTTGCCCCAGCGCGTGCTGGCGTCGAAGAAGGACACCCCGATCAGCGCCTGCGGCTGCTCGGCGCGCACCGCCGCCGCCACCGCCTTGGCGTGCGCGATGTAGTGCTCGGGGGTGGGGAAGGCGCGCCCGCCCACCTTCCACAGGCCGCCGGTGTAGACCTCGTTGCCGATCTCCCAGCGGTGGAAGCCGTAGCCGCGGCCCTGCACGTGGCGCACCGCGCGCGCCCAGGCCGCCGGGCGCAGGGCCTCGTTGGCGCCCTGCTCCTCCAGCTCGAGCACGCAGCCCTGCTGGGGGATGCCCACGCGGTCGAGCAGGGCGGCGATGCGGTCGATCGCCTCCTCGACCGGGAAGGGCTCGTCGCCCACCCCGTAGAAGCGCGTCATCGGCACGCGCAGGGCGCGGATGCGCCGCTGCTGCTCGGGGGTGACGGTGAGCGGGAAGGGGAAGGCGGTGGAGTAGGGCGCGGGGAAGGCGCCCAGGCCGTAGCCGACCACGCGGTGGAAGGCGATGCCGGCCACCGCGCGCGGGGTCGCGCGCAGGGTGGTGCCGACATCGACGGTCAGCGCCAGCGCCGGTCCGGGCGTCAGCCGCAGGGGCACCGCCGGCGCCTCCAGCGCCTCGGGCTGCACCAGGCCCAGGCGCGCGACCTCGGCCGGATCCATCAGCTTCCCATCCGCCCACAGGGTGGGCACGACCGGATCGGCGCCGTTGGCGAGGGTGGCGGCGAGCACCATCCAGGTGGCCTTGCCGGTGCCGGCGGCGTGCAGCTCCACCGCCTCCAGCGCCACCCCCGGGCGCGGATTGGCGAACGAGGCCGCGTGCAGATACACCGGGTCGCGGCGCGGGTTGACCCCGGACAGCGGGCGGGCGTGGCTGCGCCGGCTCTCGCCGCCCCACCAGTCGGCCACCTGTTCGCCCACCACCACCGGCAGCGAGGCGTGGCCTCCGTCGGCGTAGCGCAGCTCGATGCGCCCCACCACCGCGTCGCGCCCCGTCCAGGCCGAGGCGTGCAGCAGGGAGATCCAGTCGGCGCGGCGCCCGGCGGCCAGGCTGGCCTGGGCGGCGAAGGCGGGCGCGGCGCCGGGACGCAGGATGAGCGCCGAACGGCCCTGGTTGGCGGCGGGGTTGACCACCGCGAAGGGCACCCCGCCCACCTCGACCAGGCCGCTCGGCATGCCGCGCAGGTCGTTGTCGCCCTGGTCGGTCCAGCCGCCCGTGCCGTCGTCGGCGGTGTCGTCGGCGAAGCCGCGATTGGCGACCGCCGCCAGGTCGAGGGCGGCGAAGCCCGCCGGCAGGGCCAGGCCGGGCCGCCAGGGCGCGCCCGCCGTGAGCGGCGATGGAGGGGCGGTGGCCGCCGCGGTCGCCGCCGCCGGGGTGGGCAGGGGATCGTCGTCGCTGGGCGGCCGGGGCGCCGGCGCGCTGCCGCCGGCGGGGTGGAATTCCAGGTCGTCGACCCGGACCTCGCCGGTGGCGGTGGCGGGCTGGCCGCCGCAGGGCTGGATGGCCAGCGACAGGCGCGTGCAACCCGCCGGCAGGCCGGCGAGGTCGAGCGCGAACGGCGTCCACTCCACCCCGGCCGCCACCGGCGGCAGGTCGAGCCAGCGCAGCACCCGCCCGTCGGCGCCCATCGCCGCCACCCGCACCAGCGGCGCCGCCGCCAGCGCCTGCGGGGCGCGCAGCCAGCCGCGGACAACGTAGGCCGTGGCCGCGTCCACCCCGGTCACCTCCAGGGTGGCGCTGGGGTTGCTGTCGGCCTTCTCGTCGCGCACCACCAGGCAG
>JAKLKR010000187.1 GCA_023150565.1 Planctomycetota bacterium | reverse complement strand
CTGGGAGCGCCGGGCTCCAGCCCGGCAGTTTTCCCACTCGAATTGCCGGGCTGGAGCCCGGCGGTCCCAGGGGCGCGTCCGCCTGTTCCCGCTGTTTGCGCGATGGCTGAACGCCATCAGCCTCAGCCGGCGGCGCGACCCCAGGCGGCGGCGCGCTTCAGGCGCGAGAGCGCGGCCGGGATGTCGATCTCCTTCGGGCACGCCTCCTTGCAGTTGAAGATGGTGTGGCAGCGCCACACCCCGTCGTGCCCGTTGACGGCGTCGATGCGCTGGCTGCCGGCCTCGTCGCGGCTGTCGCCGACGAAGCGCCAGGCCTTGACCAGGGCGGCCGGGCCGAGGTAGCTGTCGTTCTTCCAGAAGCTGGGACAGGACGAGGTGCAGCAGCCGCAGAGGATGCACTTGGTGGCGTCCTCGAACTCGTCGAACTCCTCCGGGCTCTGGCGGCGCTCCTTGGCCGGCTTGGGGCCGTTGTTCACCAGGTACGGCACCACCGCGCGCAGGTTGTGGTAGAAGTGCGACATGTCGACCACCAGGTCCTTGATGACCGGGAAGCCCTTGAGCGGTTCGACCACGATGCGGTCGCCGGCGATGTCCTTGACCAGGGTCTTGCACGCCAGGCGGCTGGCGCCCTGGATGGTCATGGCGCACGAGCCGCACACCGCGTGGCCGCAGGACCGGCGGTAGGACAGGGTGCCGTCCTGCTGCCACTTGATGCGGTTGAGCGCGGTCAGCACGCGCTCCATCGGATCGCAGTCGAGCTGGTATTCGCGCACCACCGGCGCGCCATCGCGGGCCGGGTCGAAACGGGTGATGAGGAAGGTCTTGGTGACGGTGGGGACTGGCATGGGGGATCCTTTGGGCGGCCGGTCCGGCGCTCAGTACTTCCGTTCCTTGGGCTTCATCTTCTCCAGCACCTCCGGCTCCCAGCCGTCCTCCGGGTGCTCCTGGCACAGGTAGGGGCGGCGGTAGTCGAGCTGGACGCTGCCGTCCGCGCGCAGGGTGGCGAAGGTGTGCTTGAGCCAGTTCTCGTCGTCGCGCGCGAGCTTGACCAGCTTGCCGTCGGCGCCCGCCTTCTGGCGCTCGTGGGCGCCGCGGCTCTCGACCCGGGCGAGGGCGCCCTCGACGATCGCCAGCGAGTAGTCGATCAGGAAGCCGCACTCGATCGCCTCGATCAGGTCGGTGTTGAACACCGCGCCCTTGTCGTCGATCGCCACCTGCTGGTAGCGCTGGCGCAGTTCCAGCACCTTGGCGCGCGCCTGCTCCATGCCCTCCTGGGTGCGGATGACCGCCACGTGGGTCATCATCACCTCGGACAGCTCGCGGCGCAGCTCGCCGTGCTTCTCGGTGCCCTTGGAGGCCTTGAGGCGTTCGATCTGCGCCGCCACCCGCGCGTCGGCCTTGCCCGGCAGCTTGCCCAGGGCGACGCCGTCGACGTTCTTGGCCACGTGCAGGCCGACCCGGCGGCCGAACACCACCAGGTCGAGCAGCGAGTTGGTGCCCAGGCGGTTGGCGCCGTGCACGCTCACGCAGGCGCATTCGCCGGCGGCGTACAGGCCCTCGACCACGTCGCCGTCGGCGTGGCTGCGGCGCACCCGGCCGTCGTTGTCGGTGGGGATGCCGCCCATGTAGTAGTGCGCGGTCGGCATCACCGGGATGGGCGCCTCCCACGGCTTGATGCCGAGGTAGGTGGTGGCGAAGTCGACGATCTCCTCCAGCTTCTTGATCAGCTCGGCCTTGGGGATGTGCTCGAGGTGGAGCAGCACCCAGTCCTCGGCGCAGATGCGCCCGGTCTTCTGGATGCCGCGGCCTTCGAGCACCTCCTTGTACATGCACTGGCTGACCAGGTCGCGGGGCGCCAGGTCCTTCACCGTGGGGGCGTAGCGCTCCATGAAGCGCTCGCCGTTGCTGTTGGTGAGGTAGCCGCCCTCGCCGCGCGCGCCCTCGGTGACGAGGATGCCCAGCCCGGCCAGGCCGGTGGGGTGGAACTGCACGAACTCGAGGTCCTCGAGCGGCAGGCCGGCGCGCAGGCAGATGCCCAGGGCGTCGCCGGTGTTGGCCTGGCAGTTGGAGGTGATGGCGTAGTTGCGCCCGGCGCCGCCGGTGGCGAACACCACCACCTTGGCGTGGATGGTGTAGGTCTCGCCCGAGAGCAGGTCGTAGGCGATCACCCCCAGGACCTTCTTCTTGTCCTCGGTCAGCAGCACGTCGAGCACCTGGAACTCGGAATAGAAGTTCACGTTCCGCGCCACGCACTGCTCGTAGAGGGTGTGCAGGATGGCGTGGCCGGTGCGCGCGGCGGCGTAGCAGGCGCGGCGCACCGGGCGCTCGCCGAAGTTGCGGGTGTGGCCGCCGAACGGACGTTGGGCGATCTTGCCTTCCTTGGTGCGGCTGAAGGGCACGCCCATGCGCTCCAGCTCGTAGATGGTCTGGGGCGCGTCGAAGGTGAGGATGCGCTGGGCGTCCTGGTCGCCCAGGTAGTCGCCGCCCTTGACGGTGTCGTACCAGTGCCAGAGCGGATGGTCCTCCTCCTCGTTGCCGAGCGCGGCGCCGATGCCGCCCTGGGCGGCGCCGGTATGGCTGCGGGTGGGGAAGAGCTTGCTCACCACCGCCACATCGGCGGAGGTCGAGGCCCAGTAGGCGGCGTACAGGCCGGCGGCGCCGGCGCCGACGATCACCACATCGTGGTTGAGGATCATGGGGGGCTCAGTGCAGGCTGGGGTTGTAGGCGGGGATGGCGTCGTCGGCGGGCTTCTCGCCGCGCGCCGTGGCGTCGGCCCGGCGCACCGCCGCCGCCCACACCGCGAACTCGTAGGTGCTGGAGAACATCCTGCCGCGCACCCGCTGCTCGGGCGCCGGGACGCCGGCCAGGATGGCCTTGCGGCACCAATGGTCGAAGGCCGCGCCGGCCTTCTTCACCGAGGCCGCGTCGGAGGCGCCGCCGGCGGTGCCGAAGACCTCGGCGGACGGGGTCGCCTCGGTGCGGTGCACATGCCTGGTCAGATAGTACTCCATCAGGTGCAGTTCGCGCAGTTCGTCGCGGAAGCTGTATTCCTTGGGCAGCGAGGGCGGGTTGCCGTGGCTGACCCCGGCGGGGAAGCCGCGCGACGCATAGCTGGCCTTGACCTCGCCCAACGGGATGGGGTTGAGCAGGTTGGCTAGCCCACGCGCGCCGAAGTAGGCGGCGAGCGCCCACAGCACGATCTCGCCCACGAAGCGCAGGCGCACCGGCGGGGCGTAGTCGCGCAGGATGCCGACCAGGCCGTTCACCCCGTGGTAGAGCGCGAGCACGATGAAGAGGGTGTAGTAGGCCTGCCACCACGGGCTGTTCAGGCGCGCGGCCACGGTCAAGCCGGTGGATACCGCATCGCTGGTGAAATGCTGGATGGCGAAATGGCCGAAGGCCAGGCCGATGAGCAGGATGGCGCTGACGCGCTGCATCACCCACTGGGTGGTGCCGGTGCGGGTCGCGAGGTAGGGCGCGGTCATGTCACTTGCCTCCCACGGTCGCGCACGGGCTGCAGACGGGGGCGGCCCCCGGCAGCTGGTCGCTGTGCAGCGGCTGCACGTTGGTGTGCAGGATGAGCGGGATGGCGCCAGCCACGAGCAGGGCGCACACCAGCGCGGCCAGGCCCCAGAAGATGCGCTTGTGCTGGGTGGTGCGCTTGGCCACGAAGTCGACCCACACGATGCGCATGCCGTTGAGGCCGTGGAACAGCAGGGCGGCGTACAGGCACAGCTCGCCGAGCTTGAAGTCCGGCTCCTGCATGCGCCGGATCATCAGGTCGTAGGCCTCCGGGGTGTGGTTGGCCTTGGTGATCGAGATGATGTGGAAGAACAGGAAGATGATCAGCCCCAGGCCGGTCACCCGGTGCAGGACGTAGGCGAGACTGCCGGTGAAGAGGCGGTAGGATCCCCCCAGCTGCCGCGGGACGGCATTGGCGAGGGCGGATCCTGGTCCACGGTCGGGGATGTGCACGGCTGGCTCCGGGGTCGGTGCGACACCCTAGCGGGCCGACCCCGGTGCGGGAACCGACTAGGTACCCACCCCCCTGCCATGACAGGCACGCATCGGCGCGCCCCCGTCCTGCGAAATGGGGAGCCGGTCGAATCGGTACTTACACCTAAATTGCCGCGGAATCCGATGCACAACGCGCATCTCTTGGTCAGGCGGCGGGACCGGTCCAGGTGAACCAATAGGCCGCCACCCCCGGCCGGCAGCAGGTGCGTTCCGCCAGCGGGTGCAGGCGCACCGGCGCCGGCTGGGCGAAGCCGCCGTGGTGGCAGGTCGCTTCCAGGTGGCTGCCGGCGACCTGGAGCTGGGCCACCGGCCCGGCGAGCGGGCGCAGCGGCAGCTCGAGGCGGTTGGACGGCCACGGTTCGCTGAAGAACAGCGGCGAGCGGTCCTCCTCCACCGCCATGATCCAGGGCCCGTGCTGCAGCATGGCCTCGACCGGCTGCGCGCCGACCTGGGCGGGGGCGAGGGTGGTGCCGTCGCGCCGCACCAGCACGGTGCGCCGGGTCCAGCGCAGCTCCAGGCGGTCGCCGCGCCGCCAGCGGTGGCGAACACGCACCATCCCGTCGACCGGCTGCAGCATCGCGCCGGCCAGGCTGGCGGACGACAGCTCGGCCCAGGCCGGGAGGCGCACCGCCATCTCGGCCTCGACCCCCTCTCCCTCGTCGATGGCGACGGTCAGCCCCTGCGGGCCGGCGGTCACGCTGACCGCCAGGCCGCGGTCGCGCCAGGCGCTGTCGACCGGCAGATCGACCTGCCAGCCGGCCGCGGTGCGCACCACCGCGCAATCGAGCACGTCGCGGAAGGCGCGCAGGCCGTGCAGGGTGCAGCACCACCACGCGCGCCCCACGCTGTCGCTGGCGCAGAAGCCGTGGCCGGCGAGCACATGGTGGCCGAAGTCGCCGGTGGCGTACTGGTTGGCGGCGAACTGGTTGAACAGGCAGTGCTCGGCCTCGCGCAGGTAGCGCAGCTCGCCGGTGGCGCGCCACAGCTGCAGGGCCAGGCGCAGGAAGTCGGCGTGCGAGCAGCCCTCGTCGCGCAGGCGGGCGCCCGAATGCGCCGCCATGCTGCCACCGACCTCGCCGACCTTGAGGAAGTATTCCGGCACCCCGCCGCCGGGCAGGCGGTCGCCGGTGGCGATCAGTTCGTCGAAGCGAGTGCGCACATCGGCGAGGATGGCGCGGTCGCCCACCGCCTCGTGCACCAGCATCGCCCCGCGCAGGGTCGACAGCCAGCCGTGGCTGTGCTGGCCGGCGCGCGGCTGCAGCCATTGCAGCAGGCGCACCGCAAGGGCGTGATGGGAGCTGCCGCCGGCGCAGCGGTCGAACAGCACCAGGCCCTCGTTGATCTGGGTCAGGCAGATGAAGCCGTGGGCGCCCAGGCCGGCCACCGCCTCCTGCACCTCGGGACGCAGGCAGCGCTCGGCCACCGCGGCCAGGAATCCGGCCAGGCGGCGGGCGGCCTCCAGCCACCGCGGCCGGGGATCGCAGGCATGCAGTTCGCACAGGCCCACCAGCAGGCGGCCGTTGCCCCACAGCAGGGCCATGTGCTGGGCGCCGATGGCGCCGGTGAAGTCGAGATGGGTGTCGCCGAAGCGCCCGTCCGGGCGCTGCTCGGCGCACAGCGCCTCCGCCTCGGCCGCCAGGCGTGCGGGCGAACCCGGCGACGGCAGCAGCGCCAGCGCCCCCAGCCAGCGCCCGGAGAGGTCGCCGCTGAACTCATCGAAGCGGCGGCAGTGCGCGCCGCCGTCGAAGCGCACATCGG
Organism: Planctomycetota bacterium; assembly: GCA_023150565.1. GTDB lineage: Bacteria > Planctomycetota > UBA11346 > UBA11346 > UBA11346 > JAKLKR01. Next base: position 5,325 of record JAKLKR010000187.1, on the reverse strand, counting down.
CCTGCAGGAAGTCGTGGTCGAAGGCCGGCTGCTGGCCGCGGTCGAGGCGGCGGTGGAGCAGGTCGATGCGTTCCGCCCACACCCCCCGGGCCTCGACGGCGAGCGGGGCGAGGGCGGACGGGCTGGCGGCGGTGGCACTCATGCCCGGACCCTAGGCGCGGGCGCTGGAGGCGGCAATAGGAGCCGTCCGCCGACTAGCACGATCCCGGCGGAGCGGCGAAGCGGGCACGGTAGGCGCGCGGGCTGCAGCCGTAGCTTTCGCGGAAGCGACGGGCGCAGTAGTTGGGGTCCTGCCAGCCCACCGCCGCCCCGATCTCGGCCACCGGCCGCCCGCTGCGCAACAGCAGGCTGGCAGCCTGTTCGGCACGCAGGCGGTTGAGATAGGCCATGGGCGGCTGGCCGACCGCGGCGCGGAACAGCCGCCCGAGGCGGTCGGCGGCCAGGCCGGTGCGCGCCGCCAGGCGCTCCAGCGTCCATTCCTCGGCCAGGCCGTCGGCGAGCGCGCGCAGGGCGGCGGCGACGGCGGGATCGACGCCGCCCTCCGCCGCCGGCTCGTCGGCCCCGGCCGCCCGCGCCACCTCGCCCAGCACCTGGGTGAGCAGGCCGATGTGCTCGGCGCGGCTGGCGGATGCCGGCAGTTCGCCCAGCTGGCGGAAGCGGTCGAGATGGGCGAGCACCCGTTCCAGGGTGACGGGGTCGAGACGCAGCGACACCAGCCCATGGCGGCGCTGGCCGCGCCGGCGGCCCCACAGCAGCGCCCCCACCTGGGGGTCGGCCACCAGCCAGGCCAGCTCGCGGTGGAGCAGGCCGGCCTGGAAGCAGCAGTCGCGTCCGGCCAGATCACGGCAGTCGTGGTATTCGTGCCACAGCCCGGGGCCGACCAGCACCACCGCGCCCGGGCCCAGCTCCAGCTCGCCGGCGGGCGAGCGGTGCCAGCCGCCGCCGCCGGTGATCACGGTCAGCTCCATGAAGTCGTGGTCGTGGCGGTCGTGGGCGGCGCGCCGCTCCCAGCGCGTCACCCGCACCGGGCGTTCCTGGGCGCCCAGCCGCTGCCAGATCCAGCGTTCGGTCATCGCCGGCCAGGATAGCGCGCGCATCCGTGCGCGCACCCGCCCGCGCACGTTGGCTTGGCGCGCGTACCGCCATGCTCGCCCGCGATGGACCTGACCCGCCTGGCCGCCAGCGACGCGCTGCCCCTGACCTGCACCCGCGAGGGCACCTGCTGCCACGGCAAGGAGGTGCGCATCAACCCCTGGGAGCTGGCCTGCCTGGCGGCGGCGCGCGGGCAGCAGCCGGGCGCCTTCCGCGCCGCCGCCACCGACCACGGGGTGATGTTGCGCTTCGACGGGGCCAAGGGCTGGCAGGGGCTGCGCGCCTGCTCGCAGTACGATCCCGCCGCGCGCGGCTGCCGCGCCTGGCCGGGGCGGCCGCTGGCCTGCCGGCTGTACCCCCTGGGGCGTGAACGCCGCGCCGATGGTCCGCCGCACTACGTGCACCAGGGGCGGTCGTTCCCATGTCTGGCGGGATGTCCGGGGGTGGCGCAATTGCCCGCGCTGCGGGTCGACGACTACCTGCGCGGCCAGGGCACCGCCGCCGGCGAGGCGGTGCAGGACGCCTATCTGGAGCTGATGCAGGACCTCGCCGAGGGCGCCTTCGTGATCGCCTTCGATTCCGGGCTGGCTCGGCGCGACGCTGGCTTCCTCAAGCGCTGGCAGGCGATGGCCGGGCTCGACCACCGCCGCCGCGCCGCCGCCCTGGGCGCATGGCACGACCACCTGACCCTGCCCGGGCTGCCGCCCGACGACGGTCCCGCCTTCGCCGCCCGCCACCGCCAGGAATTGCAGCAGCGCGCCCAGGCGGAGTTCTCCCGCCTGGGCGAGCCCCGGGCGCTGGCCGAGGCGAGCGCGACCATGCTGGGCCTGGCGCTGCAGTGCGCCGCCGGCATCGGCGCCGATGGCGCGGCGGCGGCCAGGACCTGGGTCGCGCGCGCCGAGTCGATGCTGGGATAGCGGCAACGGCGGTCTGGGATCGCGCGAACCGCAGGAGCAGGCGGAGACGCCCCTGGGACCGCCGGGCTCCAGCCCAACGGCGCACGGCCAAGGCTGATCGGGTGCAGCGGGCGGCACTTCTGGAGCGTCGACGCCCACGTCGACGCCGCGCTGACGCTGCCATGGTCCCAGATCGGCGCGCAAGAGACTCCGTCGACGTGGGCGTCGACGCTCCAAATGCGGCCATCCGCCATTCCCCCGCCTCAGCTTCACGCCATCGGGCTGGAGCCCGGCAATTCGAGCCGTCCCAGCTGCCGGGCTGGAGCCCGGCGGTCCCAGGGAAGAGGATTACCCTAAACGCGGCATTTGGAGGCGGCAGCTGCGTTCCCGACACGCTCATGTACACGAGTACACATCGCGTGTCGGCGCCTTGCTGCCGCCACCAACTGCCGCGTTTAGGACGCATCAGGTGGGTGACTCAAGCCGGATGCTCAGACCATTGCCCAAGCGAAGATTCTGCCGCCACAGCGAATTCCACTGCCGCGTTTAGGATTACTGCGCGGGCGCTGCCGTCGCCGCGGCAGCGGCAGCGGCGGTACGCAGGCGCACGGTCTCGTGCGCGGCCTCGCACCAGGCGCGCTCCTCGGCGGTGCCGGGCAGGTCCTTCCACTCGGCCTTGCCGAGCTCGGCCGCCAGTTCCTCGATCGGACCCGCCTGGTCGGCGCGCAGGGCCGATTCCGCCGCCTCGCAGCGCGGCTGCAGGGCGCGACGCTGGCCGGCGACCCCGAGCAGGTCGAGGTCGGCGCGGACCTCGGGGGCGAGGTCCTTGGCGCGCCGGATGGTGGCGCGGGCCAGGGTGGGATCGCCCACCACCAGCATCGACGCCACCGCCACCGCGGTGTCGTCGGCGGTGATCCCGGACGCGTTCAGGCAGTCGGCGAACAGCCGCGCCAGGGTGGCGCCGGGGAAGGTCGCCCAGCCCACGCTCGAGGTGCTGCCGTTGGCGGCGGCGAGGTCGAGGAAGCGGCCGTCGGCCTTGGCCACATCGCACAGTTCGCGGGTGGTGGGATGGGTGATGCGCAGGCGCACCTTGGCCGCCAGCGCCTTGCCCACCAGACGGTCGCGCCGGGCCCACAGCGACTGCTTCAGCGCCAGGGCGCGCAGCTGGTCCGCCGGCAGCTCGGCGGCCTCGGGCTTGCGCCCCACCGCCAGGGCGCGGTCGGCGGCCTGGTCGGCGCGCACCAGCGCACGCAACGGCACCGCCGGGATGGGCGGCAGCTTGGGTCCGGCGGCCTTGCGCCTGGCCTCCTCGGCGGCGGCGATGCGCGTCCGCGCCGCCGCCAGCAGGCCCTGGGCCCATTCGCGATCGCCGGGGGTGCCCCAGGTGGTCAGCGCCGGAGCCAGCACCTGGGCCGCCTCATCGACGGTGGCCAGGCCGGGCAGCTGCGCCTCGAGCTCGCCACGCCGCCGTTCGCGCCCGGAACGGATGCGCTCCTCGAGCGCGCTGCGCGCCTCGCCATCGAGCTGGGTGGCGGCATCGAGGGCGGCCTGGAAGCGTTCCCCCACCAGCAGGTTGTCGATCTCCTTGATGCGCTCCAGGCGCTTCATGGCGGCGGCCTTGCGCGCCTCTTCCTCGGCTTTCTTCTTATCGAACTGGGAACGGATCTCGGCGGTGCGGTCGGCGCTGACCACCGGCACCGGTGCCTTTTCACCCTGGTCGACCGGGATCTCGGGACCCTTGCTGCGCCCGCCCATGGCCACCAGGGCGACCACCGCCACCACCAGCACGGCAGCGACCACCAGGATGATCACCAGCGGTCCGCCGGAATTGCGCTGGCGCCGGCGTGCTGCCGGCACCGGGCCGGCGCCCATCGATCCGGGTGCGGGGGTGGGGAAGCGGATCGGCGGTGGCGGCGCGGCGGCGGCCTGGGGCGGCGCCGGGGTGCGCTGACGGCGGCGGCTGCTGCCCGGCTCCTGGCCGGCGATCACCGCATCGATGTCCTCGATCACCTCGGCCCAGGTGGTGGGACGCATGCCGGGATCGGGGTCGAGCAGGCGCTGGACCAGCTGGTCGACCACCCGCGGCAGGTCGCCGCGCAGCTGCGACAGCACCGGCGGCCGCATGTAGCGGCCCATGGCCCCGGCGCCGGCGCCGGCGCCGTAGGGCCCGCTGTCGGTGAGCATGGCCAGCAGCAGCGCGCCGATGCCGAAGATGTCGCCGCTGCGGTCGGGGCTGGTGCCGTCGAGACGCTCCGGGGCGATCACCAGGTGCTGATCGCGCGGCTGGCGTTCGGCCAGCCAGCGCAGCGGCTTGGCCGGGGCGAGGTCGTCCACCAGGGCGCGCCCGGCGCGGTCCACCAGCACCGCCTCGGTACGCAGCCAGCCATGGTGGATGCCCTGCTTGGCGGCTTCATCGAGGGCGGTGGCGACCTGGCGGGCGATGGCGAGGGCGGGGGAGGGCGCCAGACAGCCCTGACGGGCGATCAGAGCGTTCAGTGGCTCGTGGTCGGGGGCGTCGGCCGAGACCAGCGCCCGCTCGGCGGCGAGGTACTGGCTGGGCAGCACCAGGCCGGGGTGGCGTACCGCCCCCGCCACTCGCACCCGCTGTTCGAGGTTCTGGAGGAAATGCGGTACCTCGAGCACCTCGGACGAGGGCAGCCACAGCCGCATCGCGCGTCCGTCCTTGCGTGCGCGCAGCCGCCGGCCCATGGCGTTGGTGTCGATGGTATCCACCGCCGCGAAGCCGGCGGGCAGGCGACCGGGATCACTGGAACGGATAGAGGAGGCCATGCGTGCGGCGTATCAAAGCGCTCCGCCGGCGGAGTCCAGGGGATGTCGGTCAGGTACCTCCACCGCCGAGCCGATGGTAACGGCGCAGGCGCTCCACCAGCGGGCGGTTGGCGGGAGGGAATTCCAGCCCCACCAGGGTGGCGGGATCGACCCAGCGCAGCTCGTCGGCGGCCAGCGGACGCACCGCCTCGGGGGCGAACAGCCGGCAGCGGTAGAGATGGAAGCTCAGGTAGCGGTCGGGGTAGGCGTGGTTCCAGTCGAGCAGGTGGCGGGCGGCGAGCAGTTCGCCGCCCAGCTCCTCCCACACCTCGCGCGCCAGGGCGGTGCGGTCGTCCTCGCCCGCCTCGCGCTTGCCCCCGGGCAGCTCCCAGCAGCCGCCCTGGTGGCTGCCGGCCGGACGCCGCGCCACCAGGTAGCGCCCGTCATGGTGGACCAGCGCCAGCACGATGTGCTGGCGCGGCAGCGAGCGGTCGGCGATGGCATCGCCGTAGGCGACCTTGGCGCTCGCCACCTTGAGCGGGTTGGCGGTGGCCTGGTGGTCGGCGGC
>JAKLKR010000186.1 GCA_023150565.1 Planctomycetota bacterium | reverse complement strand
GCCGCGCCCACCTCGGCCTGGCGCCGCTGGCGGCGCGCCGGCGCGCGCGCTGCGAGGCCGCCGCCCGCCTGCTCATGGCCGGCACCCCGGTGGCCGAGACCGCCGCCCGCCTGGGCTTCGCCAACCCCTTCCACTTCAGCCGCGCCTTCCGCCGCGCCTTCGGCGTGCCGCCGTCGGATTGGCGGAGGTAGCCGGCTGGTTGATGGTTGGTGGTTGGTGGTTGGCGTACAGCGGGTTGCGCCATCGCCCTGATTCACCTCGGTTCACGGTGGACAACGGGCCAAACGCTGGCGGCGCGCTGGTGAACCAACAACCGCCAACCATCATCCGCCCGAAAAACGGATATGCCGGGCGCCGGGCGGGCATTCCGCCCAAGCCCCGGACGGGCTAGGCTGAGGCCATGAGCACCCGCACCCCCGGCCTGTTCGAGGTCCCCGGATCCTTCACCGTCGGCTGCAACTGGTGGGCCTCGCACGCCGGCACCGCGATGTGGAGCGACTGGCGGCCGGAGGTGGTCGAGTCCGACTTCGCCGCCCTCGCCGCCCAGGGGGTCGAGACGGTGCGCTGCTTCCCGCTGTGGAGCGACTTCCAGCCCATCGTCCAGCTGCGCACCTTCGCGGTCAACCCGCGCGAGATCCGCCACGGCGAGACGCCGCTGGGGCGCAGCGACGGCGTCGACCCGGTGATGCTCGAACGCCTGGCCTGGACCTGCGCCTGCGCCCGGCGCCACGGCCTGCGCCTGCTCATCGGCCTGGTCACCGGCTGGATGAGCGGGCGCTTCTTCGCCCCGCCCGCCATCGCCCACCTCGACCCCATCACCGACCCGGAGTCGCTGCGCTGGCAGGTCCGTCTGGTGAAGGCGATGGTGGCGCACCTGCGCGGGCAGCCGGCGGTGGCGGCCTGGGACCTCGGCAACGAGTGCAACTGCATGGGCCGCGCCCCCACCACCCACGCCGCCGCGCTGTGGACCGCGACCATCGCCGACGCCATCCGCGCCGTCGATCCCACCCTGCCGGTGGTGTCGGGCATGCACTCGCTGATGCCCGAGCCGCAGCACAGCGGCAACTGGACCATCCAGGACCAGGCCGAGCACTGCGACGTGCTCACCACCCACCCCTATCCGTTCTGGTGCCGCCACACCCGCCAGGACCGCGTCGACGACCCGCGCACCCTGCACCACGCCACCGCCGAGACGCGCATGTACGCCGACCTCGGCGGCCGGCCGGCCTGCGCCGAGGAGATCGGCACCATGGGCCCGATGGTGGGCGACGATGCGGCGATGCTGGGCTTCACCCGCGTCAACGCCTTCTCGCTGTGGGCCAACGACTGCCGTGGCCTGCTGTGGTGGTGCGCCTACGACCAGGGCCACCTCGAGGCGGCCCCCTACGACTGGACCGCGGTCGAGCGCGAGCTGGGCTTCTTCCGCGCCGACCGCAGCCCGCGCCCGCTGCTGGGCGCCTTCGCCGACATCGCCGCCCTGCGCCGCCAGCTGCCCGGCGGCATCCTGCCGCCGGCGCGCCCGCAGGCGGTGTGCATCCTCAGCCGCGGCCAGGACCAGTGGGCGGTGGCGTGGTCGGCCTGGCTGCTCGCCAAGCAGGCCGGCTTCGACCTGCGCTTCCACTGGCATGAGGAGCCGCTGCCGGCGGCGGCGCGCTACCTGCTGCCCTCGCTGGCCGACGCCCAGGCGGTCAGCGGCCGCACCTGGCGCGAGCTGTGCGCCCGGGTCGAGGCCGGCGCCGACCTGCTCGTCACCGTCGGCGAGGGCATCCTCTCGCCCTTCGCCGAGGTGGTGGGCGCGGCGGTGGCGTCGCGCCGCGACCGCCGCGGCGAGCAGGTGGCGGTGCTGGCGGACGGCACCCGCCTGCCGCTCACCGCCGGGCCCGAGCTGACCTTCGCCCCCGCCGCCGGCAGCGAGGTGCTGGCGCGCTCCGCCGACGGCGCCGCGGTGGCGGTGCGCGCGCGCCACGGGCGCGGCCGCATCGACACCTGGGGGGTGCCGCTCGAGGCCCAGCTCACCGCCACCCGCGGCGGCTGCGATGCCGGCGCCCCGCCCTGGCGGCGGGTGTACGAGCTGTTCTGCGACCCGCTGGCGGCCGGCCGCGCCCTGGCGCGCAGCGACGCGCCCTGGCTGGCGCTGACCGAGCACGAGCTGGGCGACGGCGCGCGCCTGGCGGTGGCGGTCAACCACGACCACGGCGCGGCGCAGGCCCGCCTGCGCCTGGCCCCCGGCTGGCGGGTGGCGGGCATGCTGCGCGGCGCCGCCCCGGTCGGCGGGGTGCTGGCGGTGCCCGGCCAGGACGCCGCCGTGCTGCGCCTGGAACAGCGCTGATCCTTCATCGGATCTTCACCATCCGGGGGTAACCACCCGGCATGGCCCGCGCGGTCGACCTGGTGGTGATCTCCGACGTGCACCTGGGCACCCCGGGCTGCAAGGCGGCGGAGCTCAACGCCTACCTCAAGTCCGTGGCCCCCGCCCGCCTGGTGCTGTGCGGCGACATGATCGACTTCTGGGAGTTCCGGAAGGGCTGGTGGCCGACCGCCCACACCAAGGTGGTGCGGCGCATCCTCAAGACCGCCACCGCCGGGGTGCCGGTGCACTACATCACCGGCAACCACGACCAGGCCCTGCGCCGCTACGCCCCCTTCGCGCTCGGCGACCTGCAGCTGGGCGACGAGCTGGAGCTGGACCTGGGCGGCGAGCGCACCTGGTTCACCCACGGCGACTGCGCCGACCGCCGCATCGGCACCTCGCGCCTGCTCACCTGGCTGGGCTGCCAGGCCTACGACCGCCTGGCGGACGCCACCGACCGCATCAACTGGCTGCGCCGGCAGTGCGGCCTGGAGCCGGTGCGCAACCCCAGCTGCCGCTTCAAGGCCACCTGGGCGGCCGGGCACATCCAGCGCTTCGAGCGGGCGATGGCCGGCCTGGCCGCCGAGCGCGGCTGCGACGCGGTGGTGTGCGGGCACATCCACCACGCCCAGCAGCGCGTCATCGACGGGGTCGCCTACCGCAACGGCGGCGACTGGGTCGACAGCCTGAGCGCGCTGGAATGGCACCAGGGCGAATGGCGCACAGTGCGCTACCACGAACTGGTGGCCACCGGCCAGGTCGAGGCCCCGCGCGACCTCGGCGACACCGCCGCCGTGCCGCTGCCCGGCGCCGCGGCCTAGTTCCGTGGCACGGGCGTCCCGCCCGTGGAGCGGGCCGCCAGAGACAAGCCTCAGCGTTTGCGGCCGATGAAGCGGTAGTACGGCACCCGCAGCCCCGGCAGCCAGGGCACCGGGGCCAGGCCCTGGTGCAGGCTGACGGTGGCGAAGCGGTGGCGCAGATAGGGCAGGTGCTCGCTCGACGGGTGCACGCCGTCGTGGGCGAACCACAGCGGCCAGAAGTGGCGGGTGAAGCCGTTGTGGCGGGCCAGCCCCTCGCCCGGCGAACGGCGCGAGACGAAGAAGTCCACCGCCGCGAAGCTGCCGCCGGGGGCGAGCATGGCGCAGGCGTTGTCGACCGCCGCGAACCAGTCCGGGATCATGGTCAGGCTGTAGGCGCACAGCACCGCGTCGAGCGGACGCTCGGGCCGCCAGGTGGTGGCGTCGGCGCGGTGCACGCGCACGTTCGACCAGCCCGCCTCCGCCACCCGCGCCTCGGCGCAGGCGGCCAGCGACGGGCACAGGTCGACCAGATGCACGCGGTAGAGCCGCGCCAGGCGCGCGCCGAGGAACTCGCAGTTGCGCCCGGTGCCCGCCCCCAGCTCGGCCAGGGTGCCGCCCTCGGGCAGCGCCAGCCCGTCCACCAGCTCGCGGCGGCCGTGCAGCAGGCGCTCGCGGAAGCGGTCGTAGTGCGCGGCCTGGCCGCGGTAGAAGCCGTCCAGGCGCTCGGCGTGGCTGCCCTGGCGCGGCATCCCGCGCAGCAGCCGCCACAGCACCGGCAGGTCGGCGGCCGGGCTCATGCCGCCACCAGGTCGGCGATGTGGAAGCCGCCGTAAGTGCCGACACGATCGCGGCGGTGCAGCTCGGCGGCGAGTTCGCGGCGGAAGGCCAGCAGCTCGGTCAGCGGCACCTGGCGACCGCGCAGGCCCAGGCGCACCGCCGCCAGGTAGGCGGCGTCGGCGTGCGCGGAGCGGAAGATCGCCCGCGCCCCGCGCCCCGCGCTGGCGTGGATGGCATCCCATTCCTCGGCCAGCAGGTCGGGGCGGCTGGCGCCCATCCAGTCCATGTGGTCGAGCAGCACGAAGCGGGTCACCGGCTCGCCGCGCCCGGCAAGGCCGCGCAGGGTGGCGGTGACGGTGGCGGTGTGCAGTTCGAGGCGGTCGATCAGCCCGGCCTTGAGGCGGGCGAACTCCGCCGGCTTGAGGTATTCCGGACAGCAGTCGCGGCGGTAGGCGCCGTGCACGTAGACCTGCCAGAAGTAGTTGTCGCGCAGCGGCAGTTCGCGGAACACCCGCTCGATGCTGGCGCGCACGAAGCCGGCCACGCCCTGCTCGTGCGCGCGCGCCACCTCCAGGGTCTGCTCATGCGGCACCCCGAGCAGGCTGAGGGTGGTGCGCCGCGACACCGCCCAGCGCAGGCCGGGCGTCCACAGGCGGGGGGCGACCTCGCGGTCATAGACCATGCGCTGATCTTCGAGCGTGGGCGCGTCGAGCATGGCGCCGACCGCCGGGCGCAGGCCTTTGCGGCGGTCGATGAAGGTGCGCATGGCGCGCGCCACCAGGCCGGAGAGGCCGCGGAAATAGAAGCTGTCGCACCACCCGTCGCCGGCGAACCAGTGCTGGCGGCGGTCCCACCAGGCGCGCGCGAAGGCGGTGAGCTGCGGACGCAGGTGGCGGCGGTAGAGGGCGGGGAAGTCCGGGTGGCGGCCTTCGCCGAACAGCAGCCAGAAGTCGTCGTGGTCGAGGGCACGGATGCCGGCGGCCTTGAGCTCGAGAAGCGCGGTCTGGCGCGGGTTGGCGTCGACCGCATGCACCCGCGCCGGGGCGCACAGCAGGTAGTCGAGGGCGTTGCAGCCGCCGCTGGTGATCACCAGCACGCGGTCGTCGCCGCCGAGCTCCAGCGCCGCGCGGTCGCAGGCGGGGTCCTCCCAGCAGGCGTTGTAGACCAGGGAGGAGTTGTAGAGCGCGTCGAACACCTGGCGGTGGAAGCGCTCGGCGATGCGGTTGGCCATACGCCGCAGGGTGCTGCCGGACGCCAACACCGGGTTGGCGGCCGATGAAGGCGGGATGAAGCCCGATGACACCGGGCCGCTCGCTCTTCCCTGGGAGCGCCGGGCTCCAGCCCGGCAGTTGGAATTGCCGGGCTGGAGCCCGGCGGTCCCAGGGGCGCGTCCGTCAGGTCGTGCGGTGCTCGCGCTTGCTGGACGCCTCCGGTTCAGACCGGACCGGCGGCGCGGGCGAGGGCGTCGGCGATGGTGCGGTCGTTCCACGCCACCGGCACCTTGTGCTGGCCGCCGAGCTTGCCCTTGGCCGCCAGCCAGCGCTCGAAGGTGCCGGGCGGCACCGGATGCAGCCGTGGCGGGTGCAGCTGCACCGCGCGGTGGGCGGCGTAGTCGCCCGAGGCCGCGCACAGGTGGAGATCGATCGCCGCCGCGAAGCCGTCGCGGTCGGCGGGCGGGGTGCGGAACTCCAGCCACCACTCGTGGCCGCCGCGCGGGTCGCCGCCCGCCGGCAGCAGGGGCGCGACGTGCCAGTGGTCAACCGCGGCGCCGGTGGCGGCGCAGGCGGCGGCCAGGGCCTGGGTCAGGGCCAGGCCCTCGACGTGCTCGCCGAACACCGAGATGCGGGTGGCGGTGCGCCCGGCGACGCGGATCAGCCCGGGTCCCTCGCCGCGCGCGAGGTCGCCGGGCTGGTAGCGCACCAGCCCGCCGGGGGTGGTGAGCAGCACGCGGTAGGTGCGGCCGGCCTCGAGCCCGTCCGGGCCCACCGCCTTGGCCGGGTCGGGGTCGTCGTCGGGCAGGAATTCGACCACCACGCCGTGGTCGGCCAGCACCGCCAGCGGCGGGGCGTCGCCCTCGTCCAGCCGCCACGGGCGCGAGCCCACCGCGATGAAGGCCTCGCTCGCCGGATAGACCTCCATCAGCCAGGTGTCCGGGTGGAGGTGGCGGCGGAACTGCGGCAGCACCCCCGCCACCGCATGGCCGCCGTGGATGCAGGCGCGCAGGCCGGGCCAGGCGTCGGCGATGCGGGCGTGGCCGGTGGCGGCGCACACGCGGTCGAACAGCACCAGCATCCACGAGCCGATGCCGCTCACCAGACGCACGTCGGCGCCCTGCAGGCGCGCCACCATGCGCTCCATCTTGAGCGGCCAGTCGCGCTCGCGGGCGATCTCCGGGCCGGGCTCGTAGAGGCTGCGCAGGAAGGACGGGATCTGCTCCACCACGATGCCGCTGAGATCGCCCGCCGGCACCCCGTGCGGGTTGGGCGCCAGGTCGGTGGAGCCGCCCATCATCACCAGCCGCCCGCCCAGCACCCCACCGCCGCTCTTGTCCAGCAGGCGGGTGAAGGCCGCCGCGCCGCCGCGCCGGTGGTGGGCGAGCAGGGCTCGGCTCTGGGGGATGTAGCGCTCGCCGGCGCTGTCGGCGCGGGTGGTGCCGCTGGTCTGGGCCAGGGCCAGGGCGCGGCCGGGGAACATCACCCCGCGCCCGCCCGCCGCCACCTGGGCGATCAGCGCCTCGTAGTCGGCATAGCCGCTCACCGGCACCCGGGCGCGGAAGGCGGCGAGGTCGTCGGGATCCAGGCGGTCGAGGCCGCGCACACGCCCCACCGGCAGCGGCGCCAGGGTGCGCACCAGCCGGCGGCGGATGCGCTCCTGCGCCGCCGCCAGCGCCGCCGGGGTGGCGGGACGGCGGTCGCCGATGCGCAGCAGGGGCAGTCCGAGGCGGGCGAGCAGGTGCGGGATCATCGCCGGCAGCTTAGCCCCGCTGCGGTCAAGCTGCGGTTAAGACGCCGTGAAGCGCGCGCACCGTCCGTTCACCCGCCCTTCACCGGCCGGCGGAGGCTGCCGCCATGATCGCCCCCCTCGCGCTGCGCCGGCACCTGCTCGTCTCCCTGGTCACCGAGACCTTCCCGCCCGAGATCAACGGCGTGGCCATGACCCTGTCGCGGCTGGTGCGCGCGCTGGTGCGCCGCGGCCACACCGTGCAGGTGGTGCGCCCCAGCCAGCCGCAGCGCGCCGGCGACGTGCCGGCCGAGGAGCTCGGCTGCGAGGAGCTGCTGGTGGGCGGCTTCCCCATCCCCGGCTACCCGTCGCTGCGCCTGGGCGCCCCCGCCGGCGGCAAGCTCAAGCAGGCCTGGCGCGCGCGTCGCCCGGACGTGGTGCACATCGCCACCGAGGGCCCGCTCGGCTGGTCGGCGCTGCGCGCGGCGGAATCGCTGCGCCTGCCCCTGTCGTCGAGCTTCCACACCAACTTCCACGATTACGCCCGCCACTACGGCTGCGGCTTCCTGCACCGCCCGGTGCTGGGCTACCTGCGCGGCTTCCACAACCGCACCCGCGTGACCATGGTGCCGAGCCTCGACCTGATCAGCGACCTCGAGGCGGCCGGCTACCGCAACCTGGTGCAGCTCGACCGCGGGGTCGACATCGACCTCTTCGACCCCGCCCGCCGCGATCCCGCCCTGCGCAAGGAATGGGGCGCCGAGGACGGCGCGCCGGTGTGCCTGCTCACCGGGCGGGTGGCGCGCGAGAAGAACATCCCGCTCGCGCTCGCCGCCTTCGCCGCCATCCGCGCCCAGGACCCGCGCGCGCGCATGGTGGTGGTGGGCGACGGCCCGCTGCGCGCGCCGCTGGCGGCGGCGCATCCGGCGGTGCGCTTCACCGGCGCGCTGCCCAACCGCGAACTGGCGCGCCACTACGCCTCCGCCGACCTGTTCCTGTTCCCCTCCACCAGCGAGACCTGGGGCAACGTGCTGATCGAGGCCATGGCCAGCGGCCTGGCCTGCGTGGCCTACGACTACGCCGCCGCCCGCCACCATGTGAAGGATGGGGTCAACGGCCTGGCGGTGGCGCTGGGCGACGAGGCCGGCTTCACCGCCGCCGCCCTGCGCGCCGCCGGCGACCCCGCCCTGCGCGCCGCGCTCGCGGCCGAGGCCCGCCGCACCGCGGTGCCGATCGCCTGGGAACGGGTGGCGACGCGCTTCGAGGACCTGCTCGGCCGGGTGGCGGAGGAGGGCCTGGAGGCGCTGCCGGTCTAGGCCCGCTCCTCGGAGCGTCGACGCCCACGTCGACGCCGCAGTGGCGATGACATGGTCCCAGGCCGCCGCGCCGGAGGCTCCGTCGACGTGGACGTCGACGCTCCAAATGCGGCTGCCAGCCTGCGCCCTCAGCCCTCGGCGGCGGCCGGGTCCAGCTCCTTGAGCTTGTTGTAGAGGGTGGTGCGGTTGATCCCCAGCATGTCGGCGGCGCGCGACTTCTGGCCGCCGGCCTCCTCGAGCGCGGTGCGCACCAGCAGCGCCTCGATGCGCGCCAGGTTGCGTTCGCCGGGCGGGATCACCAGCGAGCCGGGCGGCAGCGCCGGGGCGGCGGGCGCCGCCGGAGCCGTGGGAGCCGGCACCGGAGCCGAGAGCGAGGCGGCCGGGGCGGCCGGGGCGGCCGGCGCCGGCTCGGCCAGGCGCTCATCCATCACCAGGTCGTCGGCGCGGATCTCGTCGCCCTCGGCGGTGATCACCGCGCGCTCGACCGCGTTGGCGACCTCGCGCACGTTGCCCGGCCAGACGTAGGCGCGCATCGCCGCGCGCGCGCCGTCCGACAGCTTCGCCCCCGGCCGGCCCAGCTCGGGCGCCAGGCGCTTCAGCAGGTGCTCGGCGATGGGCAGGATGTCGTCCGGGCGCTCGCGCAGCGGCGGCACCGCGATCGGCACCACGCGCAGGCGGTAGTAGAGGTCGATGCGGAAGCGGCCGGCGGCGACCTCGGCGCGCAGGTCGCGGTTGGTGGCGGCGACCACGCGCACGTCGACCTCGACGTCGGCCAGGCCGCCGACGCGGCGGAAGCGGCGCTCCTGCAGGGCGCGCAGCAGCTTGGTCTGCAGCGCCAGCGGCATCTCGCCGACCTCGTCGAGGAACACCGTGCCGCCGTCGGCGACCTCGAACAGGCCCTGCTTGCCCTTGCTGTCGGCGCCGGTGAAGGCGCCCTTCTCGTAGCCGAACAGCTCGGCTTCGAGCAGGTGCTCGGACAGCGCCGCGCAGTTGATCGCCACGAAGGCCTTGTCGGCGCGCGCCGAGCGCTCGTGGATGGCGCGCGCCACCAGCTCCTTGCCGGTGCCGGATTCGCCCTGGATGAGCACGGTGGTGGCGGGCACCGCCGCCACCCGCTTGACCAGCGCCAGCACCCGCTTCATCGGCGCGCTGTGCGCCACCAGGGTGGCGCGCCCGTTGGCCTTGCCCGACAGGCGCGCCACCTGGCGGCCGAGGCGCTGCTTGTCGAGCAGCAGTCCGACGGTGGTGCGCAGGCGTTCGAGCTTGAAGGGCTTTTCGATGAAGTCGGTGACGCCCTGCTTGAGCGCCTCGACCGCGAGGTCGACCGAGCCGTGGCCGGTGAGCAGCACCACCGGCAGGTCGGGGTCGATGGCGCGCAGCTTCTGCACCAGGTCGAGGCCGTCGCCATCGGGCAGGCGCTGGTCGAGCAGCACCAGGTCGGGGTACTGGTCGCGGGTGGCGGCCAGGGCCTCGGCGCAGCTCTCGGCCTGGATCGCGGTGAGGTCGGGGAAGGCCCGCGCCACCGCGTGGCGGATGGCGGGCTCGTCGTCGACGATCAGCAGGGTCTCGGGCATGGGGCCAGGATAGGAGCAGGTCCGGGGTGCGCCACCCGTGGCCAGGGGTGCGCTCCGGTTACGATCGGATGCCTGGCCGCTCCGCGCAGGCGCACCGGCCGGCGCCGCGGCGGCAGGATGGGGGCATGCCCGCCCTCCCGCACGACCTCGACCTGCCCGACTGGGGCCCCTACGGCAAGGTCTATGCCGGCTGCTCGCACATCGCCGACCGCGAGCGCGGCCTGCGCTGGGACTTCAGCGTGTTCCCCGGCTTCTTCCGCGGGCGCATCGACATCCCGGCGATCAACTGGGACAGCGGCTGGGCGCCGGCCGCGGCCGCCCCCGACCTCTCCACGTGGGCGTTCCGCAGCGAGCTGGAGGGGCGCGCGCTGACCGTCGAGAGCGCCTATGCCACGCTGCCCGGCCGGCCGGACGCGCGGCTGTGCACCATCACCTGCCGCAACCGCACCGACGCCCCCCAGACCCTGTCCCTGCACCTGGTGTGCGGGGCGCGCTACCCGGCGCCGGGGCCCTGCGGCCACGACGAGCCGCCGGTGCTGCGCCCGGCCAGCCTGCGCCTGCCCGCCGGCGGCGCCTGGTGCGACGGCCGCGACCATGCCGAGCACGCCTCCGGCCGGCCGCGCCCGGACGACGGCCTGGTGGCCGACGGCCGCCTGTGGGGCGAGTTCCGCGAAGACGGCTGCGTCGACGGCGGCGCCCTGCGCCTGGACCGCGTCGGCGACCGTGCCGGCTGGACCCTCGCTGCGCCCTCGCTCGCCGATGCCGTGCTGGCCCTGCGCCTGCGCGCCGCCGCCCCCGCCCGCCTGCGCGTGCAGGGGCGCGAACTGGCACTCGACGCCGGAGGCTGGCGCTGGCTGACCGTGCCCCTGGGCGCGGTGGCCGGCGCGCTGGCGGTGGCGGCCGAACTGCTCGACGAGGTGCGGGTCGATATCGACGTGGTGGCGGTGGTGCCGGCCGGGAGACTGCCCGAGGTCGCGGAGGCGGCCTGGGATCCGGTGCCGCAGCAGTCCGCCGGCCCGGTCGCCGACAGCCTGGTGCTGCGCTACCCCGACCTGCCGCGCGCCTACGGCCTGCGCTGGAGCGACGCGGGCCGGGTGCGGCGCTGGCGCTGCGACCGGCTCGACCTGCGCATGCGCTTCGCCACCCACGACCACGTCAGCAGCGATTTCCGCTTCCCCGGCTTCGGGCAGTGGACCGACGTGGTGGTCGAGCCGGTGGCGCTCGCCGCCGGCGAGGAGCGCACCCTCACCGTGCTGCTGTGCGCCGGCGAGCCGGCGGCGGTGGCGGCCGCGCTGGCCGCGCCCTGGCCGGCGGCGGCGCCAGCAGCCGGCTGGCGCCCGGCCGGGCCGGACGGCGCCCAGGCCGACGG
>JAKLKR010000185.1 GCA_023150565.1 Planctomycetota bacterium | reverse complement strand
GCCGTCGATGCCGTCGATCTTGATGAAGGCCTTGATGGTGGGGGTGGTCATGGCTGGCGCCTTTCGGGCGGGGTCCGCGCTGGGCGGGGTGGGGTGGTGCCGGCTGCTCACCGGCGATGGCTGCATCCTGCCAGGGCGCGTTCCCGCTTCCGGGCCGGCAGCGGCCGTCGCCGTCCCGGGGATGGGATGGGGGGCGCGGTTGCCCGCCGGGGGGCGGCCCCTCCACTCCGCCCATGCCCGCCGCCGCCCCCCCTGCCGTGGACCAGCTGGGCAGCGAACGCCGCATCATCGCCGCCCTCACCGCCATCAACTTCACCCTGATGATGGATTTCGTGGTGATGATGCCGCTCGGCCCGCAGCTGATGCGGGTGTTCGGCATCACCGCCACCGGCTTCTCGGTGGCGGTCTCGGCCTACACCTTCAGCGCCGCGCTCGCGGCGGTGGCGGGGGCGCTGTTCATCGACCGCTTCGGACGCCGCCAGGCGCTGCTGTGGATCTATGCCGGCTTCGCCGCCACCACCCTCGCCTGCGCCCTGGCCCCCGACTTCCCCAGCCTGGTGCTGGCGCGGGTGGCGGCCGGCGCCTGCGGCGGCCTGGTCGGGGCGCTGGTGCTGGCGGTGGTGGGCGACGTGGTGCCCTATGAGCGGCGCGGCGCGGCCATGGGGCGGGTGATGTCGGCCTTCGCCCTGGCCTCGATCCTCGGCGTTCCTGCCGGGATCTGGCTGGCGGCCTGGCTGGGCTGGCACGCCACCTTCCATGCCATCGCGGCGATCTCGCTCATCGTGCTGGCGCTGGCCTGGGCCTGGCTGCCGCCCCTGCGCGCCCACCTCGACGCGCCGCCGGGTCCGGCGCTGGCGGCCCTGGGCGGACTGCTCGCCCAGGCGCGGGTGTGGCGGGCGCTGGCCTTCACCGCGGTGCTGGCGATGGGCTCCTTCCTGGTCATCCCCTTCATCGCCACCTACCTGGCCGGCAACGTCGGGGTGGGCGAACGCGAGCTGGGCCTGGTCTACCTCGCCGGCGGGGCGCTCTCGGTGGTGACCTCGCCGTGGATCGGCCGGCTCGCCGACCGCCACGGCAAGCAGCGGGTGTTCGTGGCGGTGGCGCTGCTGGCGATGCTGCCGACGGTGGCCCTCACCAACCTGCCGGCCTGGCCGCTGGGCTGGGTGCTGCTGGTGACCACCGGCTTCATCGTGCTCGGCAGCGGGCGCTTCGTGCCCGCCACCGCGCTCATCACCGGCACCGTGCCGCCGGCCCAGCGCGGCGCCTTCATGAGCCTGAACGGGGCGGTGCAGTCGGCCGCCTCGGGGGCGGCGGCGATGGTCGCCGGGGTGGTGATCCGCCAGGCCGACGCGCACGCCCCGCTCGAACGCTACGGCGCGGTCGGGGCGCTGTCGTGCGCCGCGGTGGCGCTGGCGGTGCTGCTGTCGCGCCGCCTGCACGGCGAGCCCGCCCGGTAGCGGCGATCAGGGGGCGGGCAGCCAGCCGCCCCACAGGCCGGGCTGCCAGGCGATGCCGTCGTCCTTGGCCAGCGGCCAGTAGACCTCGCGCGCGCCCTGGCGGCCGTGCAGGGACAGGGTCAGGGCGGCGCTGATCGCCGTGCCCGGCTGCGGCGCCCAGCCGCGCAGCAGGCGGCGGGGGATGAGCAGCTCCAGGACGTAGCCGTCGCCCTCGCGGCGCGCCGCCGAGGGCACCTCGGGCAGGTCGTAGGCGGTGGGCCCGGTGGCGTCGCCGTGGCCCCAGCGGCCGACGTAGGCGCGGCCGCTGTCGAACTGCGGCACGATCCAGAACTGGTGGTCCTCGGCCCGCCAGCTGCGCTTGTCGGCGCGGCCGTCGGCGGCCACGAACACTTCCAGGGCGTCGGCCATCCAGAAGGTCTTGGGCGAGCCGGTCTGGCGTCCGCCGTCGGCGGTGCGCACCGCCAGGTAGAGGCCGTCGGCATGCCAGGCGGCGCCGATGACGGCCTCGGCCGGGCCGGACGTGCAGCCGAGCGCGCCGGCATCGAGCAGCGCCGCCGCCGGCCAGTCCTCCAGCCTGGCGTCGATGGCGATGGCGCCGGCATGGGGCAGCACGCGCTGGGCCGGCAGCACCGGCAGGCGCTGGTCGGCGCGGCCGGGCAGGCGCAGCAGCGCCGCCGGGCGCTCGGCGGGCGCCGCCGCGCGCCAGCTCACCGGGGACTCGACGGTATGGGACGCGCCCGGGGCCAGCTCGGGGATGGCGATGGGCGCGGCCGGGCCGCTCCAGCCCGCCGGCAGCTCCAGCGCCAGGCTGGCGCTGCGCGGCGTGGTCGAGCGGTTGAGCACCCGCGCGCGCAGGGTGGTGCCGGCCAGGCGCGGCGGTTCCACCAGCAGCGGGGCCACCACCTGCAGGCGCACCCGGCGCTCGGCCACCGGCGCGCCCGCCTCGCTGACGGCCAGGGTCGCCGCCGCCTCGCCGGCGGGGGCGTCGGCAGGCACGCCGAGGGTGAACACCGCCTCGGCCTCGCCGCCGGGGGCGGCGGCGAGCGCGGCCTCGGCCGGGGTGCAGCTCCAGCCCGCGGGCAGGGCCGGCCGCACCTGGGCGCGCAGCGGCGCCGTGCCGCGGTTGCGCGCCACCAGGCGCACGCTGCAGCGGTCGCCGGCCGCCACCTGCAGGAAGCGGTGGCTGGCGAGGTCGTAGGCCGCCTGGCGCGCCAGCGGGCTGGCCGCATCCAGCCCCAGGGCGTAGACCGGGGCCAGGCCCAGCGT
The DNA here is from genome assembly GCA_023150565.1 of Planctomycetota bacterium. Lineage (GTDB taxonomy): Bacteria > Planctomycetota > UBA11346 > UBA11346 > UBA11346 > JAKLKR01. The sequence continues at coordinate 8,464 of JAKLKR010000185.1, read as the reverse complement.
CAGCGGGCGGTCGGCGGGCAGGGGGTTGGCGCAGGCGTCGCGTGCCGCGCGCGCCGCCACCGTCACCGTGGCCGGCCTGCCGTCGGCGCTCCACAGCGCCGCCACCAGTTCGCCGCGGTTTGCGAACAGGGCGCCGGCGAGGGTGCCGGGGCCCTCGATCGGCCCCAGCCAGCGCGGCGCCGGCAGCACCTGGGCCAGCCCGGCATAGGTCGCCAGCGCCGGCTCGGAGTCGAGCTCATGGCCGATCAGCCCGCAGCCGTCGAAGAAGTTGGCGGCCTTGGCCGGTTCGACCGAGAGGTCGAAGAACCAGAAGGCCTTGTCCACCCCGGCGCCGAGGGCGGCGATGAAGCCGCGCGGCAGGCAGGCGGCCTTGAAGGCGGTGCCGACGCGCGGGCCGGCGAGGTCGTCCCAGCCGAACTCGGTCAGCCACACCGGGCGCCGGCGGCCGTCGCCGCGCGCCGCGGCCACGGTGTCGCGCAGGCGGTCGCTGAACTCCGCCGGGGCGGCGGTGGCGGCGAAGCCGCCGGCAAAGCCGGTGTTGCGGTTCTCGACCGAGGCCTCGGGGATGTCGGCGCCGCAGTAATAATGCACGTTGGCCACCCCCAGGTCGGCGAAGTCGCCGGCCGCCACCGCCTGCTGCACCAGCTCGGGGAAGATGCCGGCGCGGCCGTTCTCGACCGCCACCAGCCTGCCGCCGCCGAGCACGCGCAGGGTCTCGGCGAAATGGCGGTGCCAGCGCCGGTAGTGGGCCCAGCCGCCCCGCTGCTCCCAGGCCGCGTGCTTGAGGTCGTACTCGTTGTCCAGCTCCCAGTGGGTGATGCCGGGGAAGGCGCCGAGGATGGACGCCAGGCGCGCCGACCAGGCGGCGTCGGGCGCGGGCGCGCTGCCCGGCTCGGCGTCCTTGGCCGGGCGCGGGATGGCCTCGACCAGCACCGGCAGCAGGCCGAGGCCGCGCGAGAGGTAGCCGTCGGCGATGGCGCGGTGGTTGGGCCAGCCGGTGAAGGAGCGGTCGGCGCCCTCCGAGCGCCTCATCCACTCCCAGTTGAAGGCGTAGTCGCGGTACCAGCGGATGCCGGCGCGGCTGAAGGCGTCGGGCAGGGGGGTGCGCCCGCCGTGCACGCACAGGCCGTAGGGCGAGGCGGCGTGCTCGGCCGGGGTCAGCGCCACCGGCGCGGGCAGGGCGGCGTAGCGCGCGGCGGCCGGCACCGGCGGCCGGCCGGCGACCTCCAGGGTGGTGGCCAGGCGGTGCACGCCGAAGCGCGGCGCCGGCGGCTGCACGCGCAGCACCGCCAGGTCATCGACCGCGAGCGGGATGCGGCCCTCGCCCAGGGCCTCGCCCTCGAGGGTGGTGGCGCGCCAGGCCAGGCCGCCCTCCAGGCGGCCGGGCAGCCACGAGCGCACGCTGACGGTGAAGGACGGCGCGCAGCCGGCGAAGACGTTGGCCTGGGCGTCGCCGGCCAGGCGGGCGCTGAACAGCGGCGCCGCCGGCGGGCGCGCCTCGGGCTTGTCGGGCGACGGCTTCCAGCCCGGCGGCAGCCCGCTGGCGGGATCGGCGCCGGCGGTGTCGGTGGTCACCGCCAGGCGGCGCAGGCGCAGCTCGACCGTGGCCGCGGCCTCCTGGCGGTTCCAGTTGTGGGTGCTGATGCCGCTCAGCCGCACCGGCTGCACCCACTCGCCGGGCACGCTGAAGGCCACCGTCTGCCAGGCGCCGCTGGGCCTGAACTCGTGCTTGAGGTCCTTGCCCGCGGCCTTGGTGCGGCCCCAGCCGTCGGTGAAGGACAGCGCCACCGGGTAGTCGGCGCTGCCCTGCAGCTCCAGCTCGTAGCGCAGCGCCCGCCCGGGCACCGCCAGCGGCGCCGCGGGATCGATGCCGCAGAACTGGAAGCCCTTGCCCGAGAAGGGCACGCTCAGGGCCAGGTGGCCGTCGCCGGACTTCAGCGCGCCCACCGCCTTGTTCCACGGCGGCTGGCTCCAGCCGTCGGCGGCGAAGCGGTCGAGGGTCTTGGTCACCGGCTCGGCGGCGGCGGCGATGACGGCGAACGGCAGCAGCACCAGGACACGCATCGGGACCTCGGGATTCACGCCGATCCGCGCAGGATCAGCTCGGTGGGCAGGCGGATCTGCAGCGGGCCGACGGGATGGCCCGCGATCTGGCGATGCAGCAGCCAGGCGGCGCGCCAGCCCTTCTCGCGGAAGGGCTGGCGCACGGTGGTCAGCCCCGGCTCGAGGGTGGCGGCGAAGGGCTGGTCGTCGAAGCCGGTGATGGCGATGGCGTGGCCGACCGCCAGGCCGCGTTCGGCGGCGGCGCGGTAGCAGCCCCAGGCGATGTCGTCCTTCTGGCAGGCCACCGACAGGTGCTGCTCGCCGGCGGCGAGCAGCACCTGGGCGACCTCGTAGCCCTGGCGCCAGGGCTCGTCGGCGTGCCAGTAGCGCGGGTCGCTGGTGTCCCATTCGTGCAGCACCGCCAGGCGCCCGGTCAGGTGGCCGTAGCCGGTCTCGATCATCGCCCGCCGCCAGCCCTCGAAGCGGTCGCTGTCGGCGCGGTGGGCGCAGCGCAGGCCGAGGTAGTGCACCGGCCGGCGGTGGCGGTCGAGCAGGTGGCGCACCGCCTGGTGCATGCCGCCCTGGTTGTCGACCTCGACCGCGGGCACCGCCAGGGCGGCATGGCGGCGCTCGACGCACACCAGGGGGAAGCGCCGGCGGTAGAGCTCTTCCAGGTCGGCGGTGTGGTCGTCGCCGGGATAGGGCAGCACGATCACCCCGTCGATGCCGCAGCCGTCGAGGCGCTCCAGCAGGGTCAGCGGCCGCCCGGGATCGGCGATGTCGGAGATGAACTGCACCTCCTGGTCGTGCTCGGCGGCGAAGGCGGTGATGCCGTCAAGGATGCGCCGCACCCCGTCGTTGGGGGCGGTGGGCGCCAGCACCGCGATGGTGCAGCGGCGGCGCGCATCCCGCCGCCGCCGGCGGTGGCGCACCGGCGGCCTGGCGACCGCCGCACCGCTCTGCACCACCAGGCCGCGGAAGGGGATGCGCTGCAGCAGGCCCTCGTCGACCAGCTGCCCGAGCGCGCTGCGGATGGTGGCGCGCGCGGCCCCCAGCTCGGCCGCCAGCGCGGTCTCGGGGGGCAGGAAGGCGCCGGCGGTCCACAGCCCGCCGGCAAGGCGCTGGCGCAGCTCCTCGGCCAGGCGCCCGGCCTTGGTGCGGTAGCTGCGCGGGCGTTCCGGCATGGCCGCGATCCTAGTCCGGATGTGCAGATTTGCCCGTGCCAAGGGGTCAAATCCAGACAGTTTTCCCTCAGGCGCGGCAGTGCCGGCGGAAGGCCCGCGGCGCCATGCCGGTGCGGCTGCGGAACAGGCGGGCGAAGTAGTTGGCGTCCTCCCAGCCGCACGCCGCCGCCACCGCCTCGATGCCGAGGTAGCTCGAGCGCAGCAGCTTCTGCGCCAGCTGCAGGCGCAGGTTGCGGCGGAACTCGCCCGGCGGCACCCCGAGGTGGGCGCGGAAGAGGTTGCGCAGGTGGCCGGGGCTGACCCCGGCCAGGCGCGCCAGGCCGGCCTCGTCGCGGCGGTCGAGGGGGTCGGCCTCGCAGTGGCGCACCACCGCCGCCAGCGGCGGCGGCAGGCGGCGCCGGGCGTCGGCGCGCCCGGCGAGCTGGTCGAGGCGGGCGAGGATGGCCGCGGCCAGTCCTGCTTCGGCGGCGGGCGCGCGCCCCGGCTCCAGGTGCAGGCGCACCAGGTCGGCGATCCACCCGCCTACCGGTTCGGGGGCGCCGGCGATGATCAGTTCGGGGGCGGCGTCCTGCGCGCCGGCGCCGGCATCGAGCACCACGAAGCACTGGCGCACCGGGGTCAGGTCGCGCTGATCATGCAGGCAGCCCGGCGGCAGGCGCAGGATGCTGCCGGGTTCGAGGCGGAACTCGCGCCCCCCGGCGGCGACCGCGGCGCTGCCCTCCTCGATCCACAGCAGCTCGATGCCGGGATGGCGGTGGAACGGCGTGTCGCCGCGCCGGGGGGCGGGGGAGCGTCCGCAGCTGAGCACCTGGGGTGGGCGGGAAGCCATCGTTGCGTGCTACTTCAGCGCCGGGGCGCCACCGGACAAGCGCGCCCCGCCCGGCATCCTGGCGGCATGGACCCCACCCGCTGCCTCGCCGCTCCCGATCTCATCCTGGTCGACCCCGGCGACGGCTGGCGCGCCCACGCCGGCTCGGGGGTGGCGGTCGAGCTGGTGCGCGGCGACGGCCTGGCGGTGCTGGTGGGCGCCGCGCGCATCGCCCGCCTGCGCCTGCGCTGGCGCCTGGCGGTGGCCGCGGTGCGCCTGCTCGGCGACGCCTGGGAGCGCGGCTACGGCGACCTGGAATGGCGCGGGGTGGTGGCCGAGCGGGCGATGCCGTGGTACGTGCTGATCCACGACGGCGCCGCCCTGCACGGCCTGGGGGTGGCCACCGGCGGGGCGGCGCTGGCGGCGTGGTTCGTCGACGCCGGCGGCGTGACCCTGGAGCTGGACCTGCGCTGCGGCGGCCTGGCGGTGGAGCCGGGCGCGCGTCTGATCGCCGCCGCCACCGTGGTCGCCCGCCGCGGCACCGCGGACGAGGACGAGCACGCCGCCGCCCACGCCTTCTGCCGCCGGCTGTGCCCGGCCCCGCGCCTGCCGGCGCAGCCGGTGCTGGGGCTGAACGACTGGTACTACGCCTACGGCAGCCAGGACGGCGCCGGGGTGCGCCGCGACGCCGAGCGCCTGGCGCGCTGGTGCGACGGCCTGGCGGTGCGCCCGTGGTGCGTGGTCGACGGCGGCTGGGAGGCCGGGGTCGATCCCGGCGGCCTGGGCGGCGGCGATTTCACCGGCCGGCCGGCGTTCGGCGACATGGGCGCCCTGGCGTCCGCGGTCGCCGCCTGCGGGGTGCGCCCGGGGCTGTGGCTGCGCCCGCTCCAGGCCCCGCTGGGTTGGCGCGGCCCGCTGCTGGCGGCGCCGCGCGAGGGGCGGGTGCTCGACCCCTCGACCCCCGAGGCCCTGGCCGAGGTGCAGCGGCGGGTGCGCGCCGCCACCGCCTGGGGCTACCAGCTGCTCAAGCACGACTTCAGCACCTTCGACGCGTGCGGGCGCTGGGGCTTCCAGATGGGCGGCGGGGTCGCCGCCGACGGCTGGGCCTTCGCTGACCGCGGCCGCACCACCGCCGAGATCCTGCGCGGGCTCTACGCCGCCATCCGCGCCGCCGCCGGCGACGCCCTGGTGCTGGGCTGCAACACCGTCGGCCACCTCGCCGCCGGGCTGGAGGAGCTGCAGCGCACCGGCGACGACACCAGCGGCCGGGCCTGGGAGCGCACGCGCAAGATGGGCCCCAACACCCTGGCCATGCGCATGCCTCAGCACGGTGCCTTCTTCGCCGCCGACGCCGACTGCATCGGCCTGACCACCGCCATCCCCTGGCAGCTCAACCGCGCCTGGCTGGAGGCGGTGGCGGGCAGCGGCACCGCCCTGTTCATCTCGCCCCATCCCGACGCGGTGGGCGCCGTGCAGGACGCCGCCCTGCGCGCCGCCTTCGCCACCGCGGCTGCGGCCCCGGCGCCGGCCGCAGCCCTGGACTGGCGCGACACCACCGCCCCCTGCCGCTGGCGCACCGCCGCCGGGGAGCGCGGCTTCGCCTGGGACGCGGATGGCGCCCAGGTGCCCTGCCCGCCCTGAGGTCCCTTCCCGCCCCACCGCCGGCCGCGACCCTGGCGGCCATGGACGCCACCTGCGCCTCCCCGCATCCGGCGGCAGCCGGCCTCGCCCGCTGCCTGCTCGGCCTGCTCGCGCTGCCCGGCATCGGGCGCGGCAGCGTGCGGCGGATGGCGGCCGGGCTGGGCGGGTGGGCGGCGCTGGCGTCGTCGTCGCCGGCGCGCCTGTGCGAACTCGCCACCGCCCTGCGCCGGCGCCCCTTCGCCGCCGCCGACCTCGAGCAGGGCCTGGCCGGCGCCGACCAGGCCCTGGGCCGCCTGGCCGCGCTCGGCGGCCAAGTGCTGGTGCCGGACGGGCCGCTCTGGCCGCCGGGGCTGGCGCGCCTGGCCGATCCGCCGCTGCTGCTGTTCGTGCGCGGCGACGCCGCGTGCCTGGCGCGGCCGGCGCTGGCGGTGGTGGGCAGCCGCACCCCCGGCGCCTACGGCCTGGCCTGCGCCCGGCGCTTCGGCCAGCGTGTGGCCGAGCACGGCGCGGTGGTGGTCTCGGGCCTGGCCCTGGGCTGCGACGGCGCCGCCCACCTGGGCGCGCTCGATGCCGCCGGCTGCACCATCGCGGTGCTGCCCTGTCCGATCGACCAGGTGGTGCCGCCGCAGCACCAGGCGCTGGCGGAGCGCATCGTGGCCGGCGGCGGCGCGCTGGTGGGGGAATACGCCCCAGATCCCGCCGCCCTGGTCGAGAAGCACCACTTCATCGAGCGCGACCGCCTGCAGGCCGGGCTGGCCCGCGGCCTGCTGGTGGTCGAGTGCGGGGCCGGCGACGGCACCCTGCACGCGGTGCACGCCGCCGAGCGCATGGGCCTGCCCATCGCCTGCCTGCGCCGCGACCAGCCCGCCTGGCTGGCCGACCCCGCCACCGCCGGCGGTCGCGAACTGGTGGATTCCGGCCGCGCCACCCCGCTCGCCCAGGCCGACGACCTCGCCGCCTGGCTGGCGCAGGTGCGGTAGAAAAGGAAGGAAACGGATGGGGCACCGCCACGACGCCACGACGCCACGAGGAGATCGGGATCCGCTGTTCCTCCCGTCGGGCGCGGAGGAAGGCCGATGTGGATTGCCGTCCGGCCGTGGCGCCGTGGCGCCGTGGCGGTCGAATCGCCGGAGTGCGATGGGAGTGGATTCGACCGGGCTGGAATCGGCGGGACCCTAGGCGTCGGCCAGGCGGCCGCGGGGCGGGAACAGGCCCTGGGGGCGCCACTGCAGGAAGAGGATCACCGCCGCCAGCATCAGCACCTTGGCGAACACCGCCTGGGTGAAGGGTTCGAGCAGCTTGTTGAGCAGGCCGAGGCCGAAGCCGGCGCAGCACACCCCGGCGAGGTTGCCGACCCCGCCGGTCGCCACCACCAGGAAGGAATCGATGATGTATTCCTGGCCCATGTCCGGCTTGAGCCCGCCGATGAGGGTGATGGCGCAGCCGGCGGCGCCGGCCAGGCCGCTGCCGAAGGCGAAGGTGAGGCCGTCGATGCGGCGGGTGTCGACCCCCAGGCTGGCGGCGGTGCGGCGGCTCTGCACGGTGGCGCGCAGCAGCAGGCCGAGGCGGGTGCCGCGCATCAGCACCACCACCGCGGCCACGCTCACCGCGGTCAGCGCGATGATGAACAGGCGGTTCCACGGCAGCACCAGGCCGTCGACCGGCTCCCAGCCGCCCACCAGCCAGGGCGGGGCGGTGACCGCCTGGTTGTCGCCGAAGAGGGTGCGGATGGTCTGGATCAGCAGGTAGCTGATGCCCCAGGTGGCGAGCAGGGTCTCGAGCGGCCGGCCGTAGAGGTGGCGGATGACGGTCAGCTCCAGCAGCCAGCCGGCGGCGGCGGCGGCGCAGAAGGCCGCCGGCACCGCCGCCAGGAAGTACCACGGCCCGGCCGCGCCGGGCAGGAAGCGCTCGAAGCCCCACTGCACCAGCAGGGTGGCGTAGGCGCCCAGCATCAGCATCTCGCCGTGGGCCATGTTGATCACCCCCATCAGGCCGAAGGTGATGGCCAGGCCGAGCGCCATCAGCACCAGGATCGAGCCGGCCGACACCCCGCTGAAGGCGGTCTGCACCACGCGCAGGCGGTCGAGGCGCTGCTCGATGCGGGCGGCGGCGTGCGCCGCCGCGCTGCGCACCTCGGCCGGCTGGGCCTGGTCGGCGGCGAGGGCGCGCAGGCGGTCGAGGGCGCGCGCCGAGAGCTGGTCGCCGAGCACCACCGCGGCGGCGGCGCGCGCCGCCGGCCTGGGATCGGCGAGGTCGGCCATGGCCAGGCCCTCGTCGATGGCGCGGCGGATGCGCGCGTCGCCCTCGCCCTCGGCCACCGCCGCCAGCGCCTCGCGCTCCTCGGCGCTGCCGCCGTCGCCGGCCTTGACCACCGCCGCCAGGCGCACCGCCGGGTCGGGATGGGTCAGGCGCAGGCGGGTGATGGCGCGGGTGGCGGCCAGGCGTTCGGGGCGGGCGACCTCGAGGGCGGCGAGGGCGGATTCCGGCTGGGCCGCGCCCAGGGCGCGGCGGTCGAGGAGGTCGAGGGGGATGCCGGCGGCGTCCTTCAGCTCGGGCACCAGCACCACCCGGCCCTGCCAGCGGAAGGCGGAGCCCTGGCGGTAGTCCTCGAGGAAGGCGGCGGCGCGCGGGTCGCGGCTGCGGCCGATGGCGGCCAGGGCCTCCAGGCGCGCCGGGCGCTGGTCGGCGAGCAGCCCTGGCAGCAGCGCGCTGGCGTCGCCGGGCGCTTCGCCGGCGGCCGCCAGCGCGAGCAGCGCGAGCAGGATCAGGATGCGGGTCGGGTGCATCG
>JAKLKR010000184.1 GCA_023150565.1 Planctomycetota bacterium | reverse complement strand
ACCCCCATCATGCCCAGGGTGGCGATGAACGGCATCAGGCGCAGGCCGGCGCTGAGGGCGCCGGAGGCCGCCCCGCACAGCCCGCCCGCCAGCACCGCCACCCCCAGGGCCGGCCACGGCCCGCCGCCGGCGTGCAGGACCAACGCCCCCGCCACCGCGCACAGGGCGATCACCGCCCCCACCGAGAGGTCGATGCCGCCGGCGACGATCACCAGGGTCATGCCGCAGGCGGCCACGGTGGTGATCGCGGTCTGGTTGAGGATGAGCTTCTGGTTGTCGAGGGCGAAGAAGGTCCAGGGGTCGGTGAAGCGGTCCCAGCCGCCGCTGGCGAGCACCGCCAGGGCGCGCCCCAGCCCGCGTTCGCCCTCGGGCAGGGCGTCGTGGACGGTGCGCAGCCCCACCCCCAGGCCGGCGAGCAGCCACAGCGCGGCCAGGGCGGCGAGCGGGGCGAGCACCGCCAGGCGGCGGCGCCAGCGCGGCGGGGTGGGCGCAAGCTCAGGCATGGTCGGCTCCGATGGCGGCGGCGAGCAGGGAGGGCGCATCCCAGGACGCTGCCGGGCGGGGTTCGCCCAGCACCCCGCGCTCCATCACCGCGATGGTGTCGCAGATCCCGAGCAGCTCAGGGATGTAGGAGCTGACCACCACCAGCGCCGCGCCCCCCGCCGCCAGCTCGCCCATCAGGCGGTAGAGCACCGCCTTGGCGCCGACATCGATGCCGCGGGTGGGCTCGTCGAGCAGCAGCACCCGGCTGCGCTGGTGCAGCAGGCGCGCGAAGGCCACCTTCTGCTGGTTGCCGCCGCTCAGCTCGCCCACCGCCTGGCCGGGGCCGGCGGCCTTCACCGCGGTGCGCGCCATCAGCGCGGCGGCGCAGGCCTGCTGGCGGCGCGGCGAGACCAGGCCCCAGCGGCTGCAGGCGCCGAGGTCGCCGAGGGTGGCGTTGTCGGCGATCGAGCGCGCCAGCAGCAGGCCCTCGCCCTTGCGGTCCTCGCTGAGCAGGGCGACCCCCTGAGCGAGCAGGCGGTCGGGGGCGGGGCGCAGCCGCCGGCCGGCGAGCTCGATGGTGCCGGCGGCGAGGGGATCGAGCCCGAACAGCGCGCGCAGGGTCTCGGTGCGGCCGGTGCCGACCAGGCCGAACAGCCCGAGGATTTCGCCGCTGCGCAGGGTGAAGGAGGCGCAGCGCGGCCGCCCGCCGGCGCCGGCCAGGCCGTCGACGGTGAGCAGAGGGGCGCCGAGGGCGTGGGGGACGCGCGGGTAGAGCTCGCCCACCGGGCGCCCGACCAGGTGGCGGATGAGGGTGGCGTCGTCGCAGCCGGCCAGCGCGCCGGCGGCGACGCTGCGCCCGTCGCGCAGCACGCAGAAGCCGCCGGCCAGGGCCCGGCACTCCTCGAGGAAGTGGCTGATGTAGACCACCGCGGTGCCGCCCGCCACCAGCCGCCGCACCACCGCGAACAGGCGTTCGGCGTCGGCGCGCCCGAGCGACGAGGTCGGCTCGTCGAGCACCAGCACCCGCGGCCGGGCGGTGAGCGCGCGCGCGATCTCGACCAGCTGGCGGGCGGCCGGCGGCAGCTCGCCGGCGGGGCGGCCGAGGGGCAGGTCGCCGGCGCCGACCTCGGCCAGGGCGGCAGCCGCCAGGCGGTCGCGCTCGCGTGCGCGCACCAGCCCCCAGCGCGACGGCTGCGCCCCCAGCAGCACATTCTCGGCCACGCTCAGGTGCGGGGCCAGGGCCAGCTCCTGGTGCACGATCGCCAGCCCGCCGCGGCGCGCGTCGAGGGGGTCGCGCGGCGCCCACCGGCGGCCGTCCAGCTCCATCGTGCCGGCGTCGGGGGCGTGCACCCCCGACAGCACCTTCATCAGGGTGCTCTTGCCGGCGCCGTTCTCGCCGATCAGGGCCAGGCAGCTGGCGGGCGCCAGCTCGAGGTCGACCCCGTCGAGGGCGACGGTGGCGCCGAAGGCCTTGCGGATGCCGGCCAGGCGGACGGCCGGGATCACTTGAGGAACTGCTCCAGCGGCGGGTTGAGCAGGGCCTTGATCGCGTCCTGGTCGAGGTTGTCCGGGGTCACCAGCCGGGCGGGGGTGTCGACCTGCGCCTGCACCGCCTCGCCGCGCAGGTGGCGCACCGCGGTCACCACCCCGAGGTAGCCCATCTGGAAGGGGTCCTGCACCACCAGGGCGCCGATCGCCCGCGCGCGCAGGCCGTCGATCAGCGGGGCCGAGGCGTCGAAGCCGACATGCAGCACCTTGCCCGCCAGCCCGGCCTGCTTGAGCGCCAGCATCATCCCGGCGGTGCAGCTCTCGTTGGAGGTGAACACCGCGGTGACCTCGCCCTTGTAGCGGTTGAGCAGGTTCTGGGCGGCGGTGAGCGCGCTTTCGCGGGTGGCGCCGGCGTGCTGGTCGCTGCTCAGCACGGTCAGCCCGGGGGCGGCCTTGATGCCATCGAGGAAGCCCGCCTCGCGCGCCTCGGTCGAGGCCGAGCCAGGCAGGTAGCGCAGCACGATGACCTTGCCGGCCCCGCCGCTGGCCTTGACCAGGTGGCCGGCGGCGAGGGCGCCGCCGGCGCGGTTGTCGGTGGCGACGAAGGCGGTGCGCCGCGGGCTGTCGAGGGCGCTGTCGATCACCACCAGCGGGATGCCGGCCGCCACCGCCATCTCGGCCGGGGCCACCAGCGCCTTGCTGTCGAGCGGCGCCAGCACGATGGCGCTGACCTTGCGCGCCACGAAGCCCTGCACCACGTCGATCTGGCTGGTGCGGTCGTCCTCCTTGAGCGGGCCCTTCCACACCACCTTGAGCGGCTGGCCGGCGGCGTTGAACTCGCGCTCGGCCTTGACCGCGCCGGCGTTCACCGCCTTCCAGAACTCATGGGTGGTGCCCTTGGGCACCACCGCCACGGTCAGGGGCCGCACCTCGGCGGCGGACAGGCCGGCGGCGAGGGCGAGCAGGATGGCGATGGGGCGCATGGGGATCTCCGCTGGGCGGAGGGCATAGCAACGCCCGGCGGGCCGGGCAACACCGGGTTGCCTCCGGCTGGCGCACCGGCGCACGGCCCGTGCCGCCGGCCGTTGCCCGCTCGCGCCCGGCGGCCTAGCCTGCCCCGGTCCCAAGGGCACCCTCCATGCGCATGTATCGCCAATTCGGCTACCGCCTGACCTACCGCGAGATCTGGCGCATGGCTGACGCCAATCCCCTCAACTTCGCCGTCGGCGCCCTGCTGAAACTGTTCAAGGCCAAGGCCTTCGAGACCGATCTGCCGCATCCCGACAGCCTGCGGCGGATGTCGGTGGGCGACATCCGCGAGGACGACCGCGGCAAGGTCACGGTGCACCTCGAGGCCCTGGACAGGCTCGGGCTGAAGGCGCAGTTCGTCCACCACCTCGCCCTCGGCGCCATGCGGGTCTACAACATCCCCTGCCTGAGCGGCGACGGCCGCTTCTATGTCACCGTCGCCCTGGGGCTGAGCTCGGTGAACGGGATGGTGATCGAGAACCTGCGCACGCCGGCCATTTCGTTCCTGGCCGGGGAGCGGGTGGTGATCACCAACAACCGCCCACCCCAGTTCGATCCGGCGCCCTACGTCGCGTCCTACCGCTTCCGCCGCAGCTGGGACCTCGCCGCCATCATCGCCGAGCACGGCGCCACCCTCGACCGCCTGGGCGGGGTTGAACAGCTCACCCCAGAAGGCCTCGACGCCCGCCTGCTCGCCTACGAGGCGCAGAGCTTCGCCCACCTGCGCGCCCGCGGCATCGCCGGCGAACCCTTCGAGGCGCCGGAGCCGATCCCGGCCTGACTCACACAAAATCCGGAGATTCGACCGCCACGACGCCACGACGCCACGGCCGGAAATTGGACTTACGCCGGCTTTCCTGCTCACTTATTGGGTGAAGGAGCGGATCCCCATAAGCCCGTTCCTGGTGGCGTCGTGGCGTCGTGGCGGTGATCCATCTGTCCGTTCCAGGATCAGTCGCCGGGGAAGAACCCTTCCATCATCCCCAGGTCGGCGCCGAACAAGCCGGCGGCCAGCCACAGGCCGAGGGCGAGGAAGGCGATGGCGAAGCACAGGCGCGGGATGCCCAGCTCCTTCACCTCGGCGTCGCCGGCGAAGCGCAGGCGGCCGGCGACGTAGCCGGCCAGCACCAGCGCCACCGCCGCCCACAGCGCCAGGGTGCTGGTGCGGCCGAACACCCCCCAGCCCCAGGCGTGGTCGCAGATGACCAGGAACTTGAGCGCCGCCGCCAGTTCGACCAGGCCGCCCACCACCTTGAACTCGTTCATCCACGCCCCGGCGCGCGGCAGGGCCTTGAGCAGCCCCGGCGCCAGGGCCAGGGCGATGAAGGGCAGCGCGATCACCCCGCTGTAGATCGCCATGCCCCACACCGCGGTGCCCCAGCTGCCGGTGGCCACCGCCGCCGCCAGCACGCTGCCGGCGAAGGGTGCGGTGCACGAGAACGCGGTCACCGCGAAGGTCAGGCCCATCACCAGCGCGCCCAGGTAGCCGCCCCGGCTGCCGCCCACCAGGCCTTCCAGCCCGCCCGGCAGGCGGATCAGGAAGGCGCCCATCAGGCCGAAGCCGAGCACCACGAACAAGGCGGCGATGAGCAGGTTGGTGAGCGGATGCCCGGCCACGGTGGCGAGGTTGGCGCCGAACACCCCGGTGATCAGCACCCCCAGGCCGATGAAGCAGGCCATGATCCCGCCGCCGTAGAACAGCGCCAAGGGCAGGATGCGCCGCCCCGCCGCCGCCTGCTTGGTGAAGACGTTGAGGGTGAAGGGGATCATCGGGTAGGTGCAGGGCATGAGCAGGGTCACCAGCCCGCCCAGCACCGCCAGCCACACGAACGACCAGCCGCTGCCGGTGCCCAGGTCGCGCCCCTCGCCGCCGCCCAGGAAGGCCAGGAAGCGCTCCATGGTACCGGCGTCGGCGGGACTGAACACCGCGCTCCAGCGCGCCTCGCCGCCGCCCGGGTCGAGGCGGACGTAGAGCGGGCGGTTCTGGCTGTGGAAGCGCCGCTGCTGCCAGTCGGCGAGGTCGTCGTGGGGCGGATCGGTGTTGATCTGCAGCGCCTCCAGGCGGGCGAACGCGCGCACCACCTCGCGCCGGCGCAGCACCGTCTTCTCCATCACCTGGCAGTTGTTGCAGGACGGCCCGGTGAAGTCGAGCAGCACGCTGCGGCCCTGGGCATGGGCGGCGGCGATCGCCGCCTCGGCCTCGGCCACCCCGGCGACCCGGCGCCAGGGGATGCCGCCGGCCTCGGCGGCGTGGCGCGCCAGCTCCTGGGCGACGATGGCGCGGATCTGGCCGGCATCGGGGCCGGCGGCGGCGGTGGGGACGGGAGCGGGAGCAGGAGCGGAGGCGGCTCCACCCGGCACCGCCGGCATCGCCACCGTCAATTCGGCATCCTGCACCGGGATGCGGCAGGAGTCGGCGGTGCAGGCCATGTAGGTGACCAGCACCCGCACCGGGACGGAGCTGCCCTTGGGTCCGTCCGGCAGCTCGACCGCCAGGCGCAGGGTCACCGGACCATCGGGGAACACCGGCAGGCCGTTGAGGTCGTGGGTGGCCTGGTCGGCGCGCAGCGGCCCCAGCGCGCGCGCCGGCGCGCCCGGCGCCAGCGCCACCCGGGTCGCCACCCCGGCGCCGTCCGCCGGCAGGCTGAGAGCGTAGACGTGGTGCTTGGGCTCGGGGGTGAAGGTCACCACCAGGTCGGCCTGGCGGGCCTCGACCGGCTCGACCGCGGCGCGCACCGCCACCCCGTGGCGGGTGAAGGCGGGCTCGGCGGCGAGGCCGAGGGCGGTGACGAGCAGCAGCAGGAGCAGGCGCATGCCAGCCAGGGTAGGTGCCAGGCCAGGCCGGAGGAAGGGCCACACCGGACATGGCCCCTGCCTGGTGGCACGGGCGGCCCGCCCGTGACTTTCTGCTACTGAACCAATCCCGACCCGCCGAGCTGCCGGGCTGGAGCCCGGCGGTCCCAGGGAAGAGCTGCCGGCCGGCCCTCCCCTACAGCCCGGTGGGCAGGTCGATGAGGGTGGTGGCCAGGCCGGTGTCGCGCGCCAGGCGCTCGGCGAGCAGGCGCACGCCGTGGGTCTCGGTGCGGTAGTGGCCGCCGAACACCAGGTCGAGGCCGCATTCGGCCGCCTCGTGCACCACTCCATGGCTGGCATCGCCGGTGATGTAGCAGTCGAGGCCCTCGGCGAGCGCCTGGCGGTATTCGCCCGGGGCCCCGCCCGACACCACCCCCACGCTGCGCACCGGGGCATGGCGGTGGTCGCACACCGCCAGAGGCCGGTCGGGGCCGCACACCACGCGGGCCAGCTCCGCCAGCGGCATGGGGGCGGGCAGCTCACCCTTCCAGCCGATCGCCTGGCCCTTGTAGAGCGCGAACGGCTGCGGCGCCGCCACCCCCAGGGCCTGCATGATGCCGATGTTGTTGCCCAGCTCGGGATGGGCGTCGAGCGGCAGGTGGATGCCGACCAGGGCCAGGTCCAGCTCGCACAGCCGGCGCACCCGCCGGTAGAGGGCGCCGGTGAGCGGCCGCTCCTTGCCCCACAGCAGGCCGTGGTGCACCACCAGCACCTGGGCCCCGGCGGCGCCGGCGGCCTCGATCGCCTCCAGGCAGGCATCGACCGCGAACGCCACCCGCGCCACCTCGGCGCCCTGGCGCGCCACCTGCAGCCCGCTGGCGTTGCCATCCTGGTCCGTCCAGCGGCGGAAGTCGAACAGGCGGTCGAGGTAGGCGTAGAGGTCGGCGGTGCGCATGGCGCCCAGGGTAGCCGGGCGGCCGGAAACGCACCCGCTAGCCGCGGCCCACCGCCATCCAGGTGCCGGTCTCGGTTCCGCTCACCACCGCCGAGCGGTTGCGCAGGGCGGCGCTGAGGCCGTGGAGGTCGGCGCAGCCGTGCACCGCCATCGGCTCCAGCCCGGCGGGGGCGTCGAGCCCGCGCAGGTCGGCGAAGGCGCCGTCATGGACGTCGTGCAGGGAGAGCATGCCGCGGTCGGGATGCGGCAGCGGCACCGCCAGGTGGCAGGCCACGTCGGCCATGCGCAGGCCGGAGACATGGGCGAACACGAACTGGTAGGGCTCGGCGCTCAGGTCGGCCCCCTCCTGCGGCTGCCCGACGTGCTCCGAGCCGGGGTTCTTGCGCGCCTTGCGCCCGTCGCAGAACCCGGTCACCGCCCAGGTGATGTCGCGCAGCACCACCCGCTCGATGCGCGCGCCGGGCTGGCCCTGGATGTAGCAGCGGCCGCGCCCGTGCACGGTCAGGCCGCTGATGCGCAGGTCGCGGATCCGCCCCGGCCCGCCCTTCTGCCCGGGTTCGCGCGCGCTGGCGTCGACGGTGATGGGGAACTCGTTGTCGGCGGTGATCGCCAGGTCGCAGAACGACAGGTTCTCGAACGCTCCGCCGTCCTTCATGTACACCCCGATGCCGACGTGCGAGCTCTCGATGATGCAGTTGGAGCACATCACGTTGCGGATCGCCCCCTGCGACTGCGCGCCCACCTTGAGCGCCGCCTGGGACGAGCGCAGCACGCAGTTGGTGACGCAGACGTTCTCGCACGGTTCGAGGGCGGTGCTCTTGACCGCCACCGCGTCGTCGCCGGCCTCGATCACGCAGTCGCTGATCAGCACATCGCGGCTGCAGTCCGCCACGATGCCCACGCTGGCCATGCGCTGGCGGTGGTTGGCGATGGTGATGCCGCGGATGCGAACGTCGGTGCAGTGCAGCAGGTGCACGGTCCAGTAGAGGCTGTCCTTGATCGCGAGGTCGGTCAGGCGCACCCCGCGGCAGCCGCGGAACAGGAACATCGCCGGGCGGAAGCGCTGGCGCAGGTACTCCGGCCCCGGCAGCGGGGTGTCGCCGCCGCCGCGGATCGAGCCGTAGCCGGTGACCGCGATGTCGTCCTCCTCGTCGGCGCAGAACAGCGCCATGGTGGTGCGGGTGTCGGCGCCGGCGGTGGTCGGGCAGATGCGCTCGTAGTCCTCGGGCCGGTCGCTGCCGAGGATCATCGCCCCCGCCTCCAGGTGCAGCCGCACGTTGGCGCGCAGGTGGATGGTGCCGCAGCGGTAGCGGCCGGGGGGCACCAGCACCATGCCGCCGCCCTCCTCGGCGCAGCGGTCGATGGCGCGCTGGAACGCCGGGTGATCGGGGGTGCGACCGTCGCCAGCCGCGGCGAATTCGCGGACATCGTGGATCATGGCAGACTCCTGGCCGAGGATGGAAGGGCGACTGCTTATGCGGGACGTATTTCCACTTTAATTATACATATCGGATAATCGGATGCACTTAATTTTAATGGCTTCGGACGGCTCATTTCAAGCTCGCTGGCGACAAGCCACTAGCCACCTGCCGCATGGTCCTAACATCCCCGCGCCCTGGATCCGGGCCGGCCCGCCGCCGGCCCTCGGACCGGGATCTCCCGACCCTCCAGCCCCGGCTGCCACGGATACGACCCCATGCTGCGCACCCACCTCTGCGGCGAGCTCCGCGCCTCCCACATCGACCAGACCGTCACCCTGTGCGGCTGGGTGGCCAACCGCCGCGACCACGGCGGGGTGATCTTCGTCGACCTGCGCGACCGCGACGGCCTCACCCAGGTGACCTTCGACCCCGACCTGTGCGGCAAGGAATCGCACGAGCTGGCCAACCGCATCCGCTCGGAATGGGTGCTGCAGGTCACCGGCACGGTCAAGAGCCGCGGCGAGCGGGTGAACCCCAACCTCGCCACCGGCGCCATCGAGGTGTTCGTCACCAGGCTGGTGATCCTCAACAAGGCCGAGACCCCGCCCTTCGAGCTCGACGAGCACGCCAAGGTCGGTGAAGAGGCGCGGCTGAAGTACCGCTTCCTCGACCTGCGCCGCCCGGCCATGCAGCGCAACCTGATCATCCGCCACCGGGTGACCAAGGTGGTGCGCGACTACTGCGACGCCCAGCGCTTCATCGAGGTCGAGACCCCGACCTTCTGCAAGTACACCCCCGGCGGCGCGCGCAACTTCCTGGTGCCGTCGCGCATGCACGCCGGGATGTTCTACGCCATGGCGGAGTCGCCGCAGCTGTTCAAGCAGCTGCTGATGGTGGGCGGCTACGACCGCTACCTGCAGATCGCGCGCTGCTACCGCGACGAGGACCTGCGCAACGACCGCCAGCCCGAGTTCACCCAGATCGACTTCGAGATGTCGTTCATCGACATGGACGACATCATGGGCCTGGCCGAGGGCATGGCGCGCGAGGTGTGGCGCAAGATCCTCGGGGTCGAGCTGCCGGCGCCCTTCCGGCGCATGACCTGGACCGAGGCGATGCTGAAGTACGGCAACGACAAGCCCGACCTGCGCTTCGGCATGCCCATCGTCGAGCTCACCGACTGGGCCCCCACCAGCGGCTTCTCGGTGTTCCAGAAGGCGGTCGAGGCCAAGGGAGTGGTGCGCGCGCTCAACGCCAAGGGCGCCAGCGAGCAGCTCAGCCGGCGCACCCTCGACGCCCTCACCGAGTTCGCCAAGGGCCTGGGCGCCAAGGGCCTGGCCTGGATCAAGATCGGCGCCGACCCGGCCAAGGCCGAGGACTGGCAGGGCCCGGCGGCCAAGAACATCACCGCCGAGGCGCGCGCCGAGCTGGCGCGCCGGCTGGAGGTCGGCCCCGGCGACGTGCTGTTCTTCGGCGCCGACTCGGTCAAGGGCGTGTGCACGGTGCTGGGCGCGGTGCGCAACGAGCTGGGGCGCAACCTGCTCAAGCTCGCGCGCGGCGACGACTGGCAGTTCCTGTGGGTGCACAGCGCGCCGCTGTTCGAGTACAACGAGGAGGAGAAGTCGCTGGTGGCCAACCACCACCCCTTCACCGCCCCCTACGCCGAGCACGTCGCCAAGCTCCCCAGCGACCCCGCCGCGGTGCTGTCCAAGAGCTACGACATGGTGCTCAACGGCAACGAGATCGGCGGCGGTTCGATCCGTATCCACGATGCCGAGACCCAGGCGGCGGTGTTCGCGGCCCTCGGCATCAGCCCGGAGGACGCCAAGCAGAAGTTCGGCTTCCTGCTCCACGCCCTCGGCTTCGGCGCCCCCCCGCACGGCGGCATGGCCTTCGGCCTCGACCGCCTGATCATGCTCATCACCCAGGCCGAGAGCATCCGCGACGTGATCGCCTTCCCCAAGAACCAGAAGGGCCGCGACGAGATGCTCGACTGCCCGACCCCGGTCAGCGACCGCCAGCTCAAAGAGCTGCACATCGTCACCAGCGCCTGAGCCGCCGCCGTGACCCCGGCCACCGTCTTCCTGGTCGGGGCCGGCCCCGGCGATCCCGGGCTGATCACCCTGCGCGGGCGCGACCTGCTGGCGTCGTGCGACTGCGTGGTGCACGACTACCTGGTCAACCCGGCGGTGGTCGCCCTGGCCGCGCCGGGCGCCGAGCGCCATTTCGTCGGCAAGCGCGGGCTCAAGTCCTCGACCCCGCAGGGCGAGATCAACGCCCTGCTGATCAGCCTGGCGGCGCGCCACCGGCGCATCGTGCGGCTCAAGGGCGGCGACCCCTTCCTGTTCGGGCGCGGCGGCGAGGAATGCGCCGCCCTGGCCGCCGCCGGCATCCCCTTCGAGGTGGTGCCGGGGGTGACCAGCGGCATCGCCGCCCCCGCCTACGCCGGCATCCCGGTCACCCACCGCGCCTCGTCCTCGGCGGTGGTGTTCGTCACCGGCCACCAGCACGATGACGCCGGCGCCCGCCCCGGCGGCTTCGCCTGGAGCCAGGTCGCCCAGGTCGAGACCATCGTGCTGTACATGGGCATGCACAAGCTGGCCGCCAACTGCGCCGCGCTGATCGCCGCCGGGCGCGATGGCGCCACCCCGGCGGCGGCGGTGCAGTGGGGCACCTGGCCGCGCCAGCGCTGCGTCACCGGCACCCTCGCCACCCTGCCCGCCCTGGTGGCCGAGGCCGGGCTGGGCGCGCCCGCCATCACCGTGATCGGGGCGGTGGTGCGCGAACGCGAACGCCTGCGCTGGTTCGACGACCCGCGCCTGCGCCCGCTGTGCGGCCGGCGCATCCTGGTGACGCGCGCGCGCGAGCAGGCCAGCAGCCTGGTCCACCTGCTGCGCGAGGCCGGCGCCGAGGTCATCGAGGCGCCGCTGGCGCGCTACGTCGAGCCCGCCGATCCCGCCGCCCTCGACCGCGCCCTGGGCGCCCTCGCCGGCTTCGCCTGGTGCGCCTTCACCTCGGCCAACGC
>JAKLKR010000183.1:8002-11283 GCA_023150565.1 Planctomycetota bacterium | reverse complement strand
ACCGCCGGGGCGCTGGCGGCGCTGGCGGCGGCGCGCAACGGGGCGGCGGTGGTGGCCTGCGAGCCGCTGCCGGCGGCGGGCGGCATGGGCACCGCCGGCGGCATCCACTGCTACTACTTCGGGGTGCGCGGCGGGCTGCAGGACGAGATCGACGAGCAGGTGCAGGCGCTGCGCGGGCGCTTCGGCGAGCCGTCGCGCCAGTTCGGCTTCCATCCCCTGGCCAAGCTCGCGGTGCTCGACCGCCTGCTCACGGAGGCGGGGGTGGCGGTGCTGCCCGGCGCCACCGCCTGCGCGGTCGAGCGCGAGGGCGGCGCCATCCGCCGCGCCCTGGTCGCCACCCCGCAGGGGCCGCTGGCGCTGGCGTCGCCGGCCTGGATCGACGGAACCGGCGACGGCGACCTGGCGGCGATGGCGGGGGCGCGCTTCCGCCTCGGCCGCGGCGCCGACGCCATGGTGCACGCCTACACCCAGTCCTCGGGCCGCTGCCGGCTGGTCGAGGGCGGGGTGCGCCTGGACGGGGTCAACTTCGATTCCGGCTACTGCGATCCCAGCGATCCCGCCGACCTCACCCGCTCGCGCCTGCAGGGCATCCTGCAGTACCGCCGCGCGCGCAGCGACGGCTGGGACCGCCCGACCTACATCGCTCCGGCGATCGGCCTGCGCGAGGGCCGGCTGGTGGACACCGACCGCGTGCTGGGCATGGCCGAGCTGATCGAGGGCGCCTGCGGCGACGACGCCATCGCCCTGCACGGCTCCCACCTCGACGCGCACGCGGTGGACATGCACAACGAGTCCGACGAACTGCTGTTCTGGATGTGGGGCTGCCGCCAGTGGGGCCGCCATCGCACCAGCGGCGGCATCCCCTACGGCTGCCTGCTGCCGGTCGGGCTGGACAACCTGTGGCTGGCCGGGCGCTGCCTGGGGGTGAGCCACGACGCGCATTATTCCCTGCGCATGCAGCGCGACCTGCAGCGGGTGGGCGAGGCCGCCGGCATCGCCGCCGCGCTCGCCGCCGCCGCCGGCTGCGCCAGCCGCGCCATCGCCCCCGCCGCCATCCGCGCGCGCCTGGCGCCGGGCGCGCTGCAGGCGCACGACGACGAGCAGGGCAACCCCTTCGGCTGGATGCAGCCGCGGCGCTTCTTCGGCCGCGACCTGGCGGTGCCGGCCGACCACGCCGGCCTGGCGGCGCTCGCCGCCCAGCTGGGCGAGGACGAGGGCGGCCACGACATCCGCTTCGCCGACGCCGGCGCCGGCGAGCCCACCCCGGGCCTGGCGATGTGGCGGCTGTACCGCGCCGGGGCACGCGCGCTGCCGCTGCTGCTGCCGCTGCTCGCCGACGCGGACGAGCGGCGCTCGTGGCGCGCCGCCTGCGTGCTCGCCGCCCTCGGCCGCGCCGAGGCGGCGCCGCGCCTGGCCCAGGCCCTGGCCGCGCGCCAGGACGGCTTCGCGCGCTGGGATCCCAGGCGCGGGCCCGACGACTCGCGCTCGCACGTGGCGCGCGACTGGATCGCCGCCTGCGCGCTGCTGCGCCTGTGCGCCGGCTGGGAGGCGCTGCCGGCGCTGGCGGGGGCCGCCGGCGACGCCCGCCTGCCCTTCGACGCCGGGGTGGCGATCGCCTCCACCCTGGCGCGCATCGCCCGCCGGCATCCCCCCACCCCGGCCCAGGTGGCGGCGGCGCAGGGGGTGCTGGACGCGCTCCAGGCGCGCTTCCCCGGCGCGGTGCCGCTGCCGCCCCACCGCACCGTCAACCACCCCCCGGCCGAGACCCTGGCCGCGGGCAAGAGCGAGACCGCCGAGGACCACGCCTGGCAGCTCCAGCTGGCGGTGGCCGATGCCCGCCGCGCCTGCGGCCTGGCGCCGCAGCCGGCCCTGCAGGCCCTGGCCGGCGACCCGCGCGCGCATGTAAGGCGGGCGGCGGCGCTGCAGCTGGCGCCGGCGCGCCGGGCCGCAGGCGGGGGATGACGCCTGGGTGCCAGCCGGCGCTGGGGTGTGACTCGGCAACCGGTTGTCGTTCAGTTGGCCGTCGGCAAAGCAGGGATTCTGACCGGCAACGCCGGCGGCGCTGCGCCGTATCCCTTTCCAGCCGGAGGGCCGGCCGCTGAGTCTGAATGGACCGGCCCTGGTCGGGGGTATTGCCGGTTTCCGGGCAGCGCTGCGTAAGCATGGCAGCGAGATCGCCATGCCAGTCGCAACCCCGACCCCGCCCGTCCTGCGCGCCATCCCGCCGGTGCGCTATCGGCGCATGCCCTCGGCCCTGATGCCGGAGCCGATCATCCCCGAACGGGTGATGCTGCCCCAGGCCGGGGTGCATTCGGTCTTCGAGCTGCGGGTGGCGAGCGACGACGCCACCGCCAGCGACGCCTACGCGGTGCGCTGGCAGGTCTACTGCCACGAGCTCGGCTACGAGCCTGCCGACCGCTTCCCCGACGGGCGCGAATGGGATGCCGCCGACGCGCGCTCGGTGCAGGTGGTGGCCTACCACCGCCCCAGCGGCCGGCCCGCCGGCTGCTTCCGCCTGCTGCTCGCCGACCCGGTGGAATGCACCGCCCCCTTCCATCTCGAAGAGGTGTGCACCCGCCTGGTGTCCGGCGCCCTGCCCAGCGAGGGCGAGCGCCGCCTGGGCTGCGCCGAGATCTCGCGCTTCTGCATCCTCGGCGCCTTCCGCCGCTTCGACGCCGCCACCGAGGCGCCGCCGTGGGGCATCGATCCCGGCACCTGGGCGGCCGAGGCCATCCACCGCCGCGGCCTGGCCGGGCTGATGTGGCTGGCGGCGGCGCGCCTGGCGGTGTCGCTGCGCCTCGACTACCTGCTGGCGCTGATGGAGCCCCGTCTGCAGCTGCTCAGCCGCACCCTCGGCTTCAGCTTCGAGGAGATCGGCCAGCCGGTGGAGTTCCGCGGCACGCGCATGCCCTACCGCATCGACCGCCGCGCCATGCGCGCCCTGCTCGCGGTGCCCAGCACCGCCGCCCTGCTGGCGCCGATGACCGCCGCGCTCGAGGACCAGGCCCGCCGCCATCCCCTGCTGGCGACCTATTTCGAGGCGCGCAGCGAGATGATCTGCCGCGGCTGACGGCTGCCGGCCCGCTGGCGGGCCATGCCGACGTTTGCACCTGACAGCGCGCCCGGCGGCCTACTGTCGCCGTCCACATGGCCTCTGACCCGGGACGGATGCGCTGGCGGCTGGCGGCGGGCGCGCTGTTCGCCGCCATCGTCCTGGCGGTGGCGCTGCCGCACTGCGCCGCTGCCCCGCGCGACCGCATCACCGTCACCACGGCCGTCCT
>JAKLKR010000183.1:4012-7992 GCA_023150565.1 Planctomycetota bacterium | reverse complement strand
TGCCCGGCCCGCCGGCCCCCGCCGCCACCGCTGGCGAGGGGCGATGAGCGGCCTGTCCGAGCCCACCGGGGCGGCGGCCTGGCGCGACGAGCCGGGCTGGCTGCGGGCGCTGGCCGATCCCCGGCTGTTCGCCGCCGCCTGCGCCTGGCTGATCGTGCTGGTGGTGCTGGGCACCCTCGCCCAGCGCGAGCTCGGCCTCTACCTGGCCCAGGAGCGCTACTTCACCGCCTGGTTCCTGTGGTGCGGGCCGCTGCCGCTGCCGGGCGGCCGCCTGACCCTGACCCTGAGCGGGCTCAGCCTGCTGGCGGTGCTGTTCACCCGCCGCAGCGCCGGCAGCCCGGGCCTGTTCCTGCTCCATGCCGGCACCCTGCTCCTGCTCGCCGGCTGCCTGGTCGGCAGCGCGCTGCGCCAGGAGGGCTCCCTCGCCCTGCGCGAGGGTGGGCGCGGCGCCGAGATGCGTTCGTGGCTGCACCATGAGCTGGCGGTGCGCGTCGAGGGCCAGGGGCGGGAGCGCCTGCTCGCCATCGGCGAGGGCCTGCTGCGCCCGGGCGCGGTGCTCGCCCACCCCGACCTGCCGCTGGCGCTGACCGTGGTCGAGGTCCAGGCCACGCCCGCCCCGGCCCCGCTGGCGCCATCGTGGCCCTGGCCGCCGATCCGCTGCCCGAGCTGAACTCGCCCGCGCTGGTGCTGGCCCTGCCCGACGGGCGGCGCCAGCCGCTGTTCGCCAGCGGCGGCGAAGCGGTGATCGCGCCCGGGGTGGGGGCCGCACTGCGCCGCACCGCCACCGCCATGCCCTTCGCGCTCGAGCTGCAGCGCTTGCGCATCGAGCACCACCCCGGCACCGCCCTGCCGCGCCATTTCGCCGCCGAACTGCTGGTGCACGAGGGCGCGGCCGCGCGCCGGGTGGTGGTGTCGATGAACCAGCCCCTGCGCCTCGGGCCGTGGACGGTCTATCTGCAGTCCTACGGCGAGGCCTTCGACGGCGTCCCGGTGGCCGAGTTCGCGGTGGTGCGCGACCGCTTCCAGCTCTCGCCCTATGTCGCCAGCGCGCTGATGCTGGCTGGGCTGCTTCTGCACCTCGTGCAGCGCCTGCGCGGGGGCCAGCGATGAGGCGCATCCTGCTGCTGGTGCTGCTCGCCGCCGGCCTGGCGGCGGCTGATCCCGCCGCGCTCGAACGCCTGGCGCGGTCGGTCGAGGTGCTGCCGGCGCTGCACGACGGCCGCGTCAAACCGCTGGCGAGCGTGGCCCGCCACGGCCTGCTGGCGCTGTCGGGCCGCTCCTCCATCCCGCTCGCAGGGGGGCGGACGCTGTCGGCCGGGGCCTGGCTGGTCGAAGGTCTGGCCGATCCCGCCGGCTACGCCGCGCGTCCGGCGGTGCGCCTGCGCTTCGCCGAGGTCGCCCACGCCCTCGGCCTGGAGGAGCGCCCCGGCCTGCGCTACGGCATGGCCGAGGTCGGCGCCGGCCTGGAGGCCCACCGCGACCAGCTGGCGCCGCTGTTCGCGCCCGGGCATCCGGCCCTCGCCCCGGCCGAGGCCCAGCTGGTCGAGCTCGATCGCAACCTGGCGCAGGTGCAGGCGCTGGTCGGCGGCCGCACCCTGGCGCTGGTGCCGGGGCCGGCGGCGGCGCGCGAGGCCTGGCTGCCGCTGGCCGCGGTGGCCGATCCCGACCCGGTGCAGGCGGAGGTGATGGCGCGCTGGCGGCACCTGCTGGCCGCGTTGGCGCAGGGGGATGCCGCCGGGACGGAGCGCGAGGCCGCCGGGCTCGCCGGCGTCCTCGCCCCGTTCGCCCCGCCGGCCCGGCTGCGCGCCGAGGTCGCCTACCACCACCTCGCCCCCTTCGACTTGAGCCTGGGCCTGGACCTGCTCTGCCTGGTCCTGCTGGCTGCCGGTCTGCTGCTCGGCCGCCCGTGGCTGCGCCGGGCGGCGGTCGCCAGCCTGGCGGCCGGCACCTGCTGCCACCTGCTCGGGCTGACCGCCCGCATGTGGATCATGCAGCGGCCGCCGGTGGCCACCCTCTACGAGTCGGTGCTGTTCGTGGCCGCGGTGGCGGCGCTGCTCGGCCTGGTGGTGGAACGCCAGCGCCGCGGCGGCGAGGGTGTCTTGGTCGGGGCGGTGCTGGCGGCCGGCCTGCTCTGCATCGGCCGCGGCTATGCCGACGACGGCGACACCATGGGCATGCTGGGGGCGGTGCTGAACTCCAACTTCTGGCTGACCGTGCATGTGCTCACCATCACCATCGGCTATGGCTGCACGCTGATGGCCGGGGTCGCCGGGCATGTCGCCCTGGCGGTGCGCGCCCTGCATCCGGGCGCTGACGGCACCCATCGCCAGCACGACCGCATGCTGCTCGTCCTCGCCCTGCTCGCGCTGCTGTTCACCCTCCTCGGCACCATCCTCGGCGGCATCTGGGCCGACCAGTCCTGGGGCCGCTTCTGGGGCTGGGATCCCAAGAAGAACGGCGCCCTGCTCATCGTGCTGTGGCTGCTGCTGCTGCTCCACCTGCGCGTGGGCGGCTGCGCCGGTCCGCTCGGCTTCGCCGCCGGCCTGGTGCTGGGGAACATCGTGGTCGCGCTGGCCTGGTTCGGGGTGAACCTGCTCGGCATCGGCCTGCACAGCTACGGCTTCGCCAGCGGCACCCTGTGGGCCCTGGTGTGGCTGGCGGCGGTCGAGGTCCTGCTCGCCGGCGGGCTCTGGCTGTGGGCGACCCTGCGCCGGCCGCGCCCGGCCGGCTGAGCGCTCAGCCGGGTCCGCCGTCCCCGGCCTTGGGATCGCTGATCAGCGGCACCCGCACCCACAGGTCGAGCAGGGCCAGGGCCGACATGGCGATCGCGCCGCCGCTCATGGCCGCCCCGGCGCCGACGATGACATAGGCGAAGCCCAGCTCGTACTTGGTCAGCCACCAGCACAGCACATCGAGCAGCAGGGCCGTCCAGGTCACCGAGATGGCGGTGATGCGCAGCCAGGGGCGGAAGCTGGTGAAGGCGAAGATGAGGGTGACCAGGGCGAGGAAGGTGCCGATGCCGAACAGGTGGACGTGCGCCTGCTTGGCCATCTTGACCCAGCTGTAGCCGGCCTGGGTGAGGGGCAGGACCTCCTGGTAGGTGGTCAGGGGCATCCCCGGCATGGCATCGGTCATGGTCGAGCCGGGACTGTGGCAGCTGGTGCAGTCGCGGCGCAGGATCGGGCGCACCTCCGCCTCATAAGTCGCCTCGCTCTTGCCGCCGGCGATCCACTTCGCCACCGTCTCGATGTCGGCGTCGTCGGCCACGTACTGGTTCATGCTGGTCTTCATCGCGCTGACCAGCTGGGGGTAGTGGTACTTGATCTTGATGCTCTCGACCGAAGGGATGGCGAAGCCTGATTCCTGGTGGGTGAGCAGCAGGCCGAGCATGATCAGGGCCGACACCGTGCCGATGATGATGCTGAGCAGGAAGAACGAGAGCGCGACCCGCGCCGAGGTGTTGAGACGCTTGAGGGTGGGGGCCATGGCGAGGGTCCGTCAGGATGGTTCGGTCAGGGGGCGTCCGGCGCCGCGCACAGGGCGGCGCCGGCCCCGTCGCTCACGGCTTGAAGGTCAGCTTCAGCACACCGTCGTGGTACATGTGGTTGATCTGCGAGTTGTCGAACACCGCCACCCCGAAGGGGTAGGCCTTGGTCAGGTCGTTGAACTGCACATCGTGCTCGGCCGCCTTGTCGCCGGTGGTGACCAGCTTGCGTTTGATCTCGATGGTCCAGGTCCCATCCGCCCATGTGGAGGCGCTGGACAGGTCGCCGCGCGGCCCGGTGACGGGCTTGACGATCATGCCGGCGACGATGTCGCCCGCCTTGAAGGTGTCGACGAAGGGCACCTTGTCCTCATCGCGGATCCAGTACGGGTTCGCCGCATCCGGCTTGGCGCTCATGAAGGCGGGCCCGGTCTTGTCCTTGTTGACGTTGTCGGCGTTGCCGCCGCCGGTCTTCACATCGCTGCGCCGGCCCCAG
>JAKLKR010000183.1:0-4002 GCA_023150565.1 Planctomycetota bacterium | reverse complement strand
GTCCTCCAGCGGCGTGGCGAAGCCGATGCCGTCGAGCCACATCGCGGCGCGGCCCTGCATGAAGGTGGTCTGGCACTCGTTCCAGTTGAAGCCGACCTGGCCGACCGGCCCGGTGCGCACGCCCTTCCAGTGCCACATGTCCACCGTCTCGCCGGGGGCGTTGGTGAACTTGCGCCCGGGCGACTTGTCGGCAATGCCGTTGATCTTGCCGCCTTCGGCTATGTGGCAGGTGATGGCGCAGTCCTTCTTGGCGAAGCCCTTGGTGTTGATGTCCCACAGCAGGGCTAACTTATCCTCGTACTAGGTGTTGTCGTGGTCGGTGCTGTCGAGCTTCTTCATCTGCTTCCAGCTGCCGTCCTCCTGCTTGATCCAGGGGAAGCGCGCCAGGCTCCTGGTGGGGTCCTGGTACTGCAGCAGGAAATAGACGCTCTCGCCGTCATGCACCGATTTCAGGGTGATGGAGGTCGAGGTGATGCCAGGGTAGACGTCGGGCTTGTAGGGGGTCTTGTCGAGCGCGACCTTGAGCGCAGGGGCCTGTTCCCAGGCCGCATCGGCGGTGCCGTCGAGGGTGATCGGGGCGGCGACCTTGATGCTGACCAGGGAGAGGTCGGCGGCGGCGGCCTGGGCGCCGACCAGGCAGGCGAGGCTGGCGATGATGCCCATGCGGGCAGGCGGGAGGGCGGTAGTCATGGCGAGGGTCCTTTCCCGCGGCCGTGCAGGCGGCAGCGGTCGGTGGCCGAAGTGGTGTTCATGTATAGGCATTCCGGGCCTGAAGGCCATACGGTAAGCCATTGTTGGACAAATAGATAACTATAATCACCTAGTCGTTGATGGAGGCCGGCGAGGCTTCAATTGGTGCAGACAGCACGAGTGAGTCGAAACCAGGTGCCATTCCTGCATGTTGACTGGTGGCTTAGCCACGATATGACTACGAGCGTGAACACCGACCTCGTCCGCACCCCGGTCTACCAGCAGCTCAACGACCACCTGCGCCGGCACCTCGCCACCCTCCAGCCCGGCGACCAGTTCCTCACCGAACGCGAGATCGCCGAGCGCTTCCAGGT
This sequence comes from Planctomycetota bacterium, assembly GCA_023150565.1. Classification (GTDB taxonomy): domain Bacteria; phylum Planctomycetota; class UBA11346; order UBA11346; family UBA11346; genus JAKLKR01. The sequence goes on along the minus strand of JAKLKR010000183.1, from coordinate 2,938 downwards.
CAGCCGCGCCACCGCCAACAAGGCGTTGGCGGCGCTGGTGGGCGAGGGGCTGATCGAGTTCCGCAAGGGACTGGGCACCTTCGTGCGCCCCTCGACCCTGGCCTACGACCTGCGCCACCTGATGAGCTACACCGCGCAGGCCGCCGCCGCCGGGCGCCGGCCCGAGACGCGCGTGCTCGAGTTCGGCCCGGCCGAGGCCGATGCCGCCCAGGCGGCGCTGCTCGGGGTGTCGGCGGGGGCGCCGCTGTGGCGGATGGAGCGCCTGCGCCTGCTCGACGGCGCGCCCACCATCTGCGAGACCCGGCTGGTGGTGCAGGCGCTGTGTCCGCAGCTGGCGGCCGAGGACTGCGCCGGCTCGCTCTACGACCTGTGGACCAGCCGCCGCGGCCTGCGCCTGGGCGGCGCGCTGCAGGCGGTGTCGGCGGCGCTGTGCGACGCCCTCGACGCCGGGCGCATGCAGCGCCAGCCCGGCTCGGCGCTGCTGGTGGCCGAGGCGGTGGGCCGCCTGGCCGACGGCCGCGCCCTGTGGTGGGAACGCACCCGCTACGCCGCCGAGCACTGGCGCTTCACCATCCACCTCGGCGGTCCCGCCGAAGCCCCCCGTCCCACCCTGGAGCCGATCCCATGAGCCAGACCCCCGACCAGCAGTACGCCGCCCTCGCCGCTCTGATCGACCACTCGGCGCTGCACCCGACCCTGACCGACGCCGACCTGGCGCAGGCGGTGGCGGTGGCGCGCGCCTACCGCACCGCCGCCCTGTGCATCAAGCCGCACGGGGTGGCGATGGCCGCCGCCGGGCTCGCCGGCAGCGGGGTGCAGGTGTGCACGGTGATCGGCTTCCCGCACGGCAGCAGCGCCATCGGGGTCAAGGTGTTCGAGACCGAGCGCGCCTGCCGCGAAGGCGCCACCGAGATCGACATGGTGCTCAACATCGGCAAGGTGCTGTCGGGCGACTGGGGCTACATCGCCGCCGAGCTGGGCGAGATCAACGCCGCCGCCAAGGCCCACGGCGCGCTGGTGAAGGTGATCTTCGAGAACGACTTCCTCAACAACGAGCAGATCGTGCGCCTGTGCCGGCTGTGCACCGAGGCCGGCATCGCCTTCGTCAAGACCTCGAGCGGCTTCGGTTTCGTCAAGCAGGCCAACGGCGACTACAACTACCGCGGCGCCACCCTCGAGCACCTCAAGCTGATGGTCGCCAGCGTCGGTCCCGGGGTGCAGGTCAAGGCCGCCGGCGGGGTGCGCAACCTCGACGACCTGCTGCGCGTCCGCGACCTGGGCGTGACCCGCGTGGGCGCCACCGCCACCGCGGCCATGCTCGACGCCTGGCGTCAGCGCCTGGGCCTGGCCCCCATCGCCCTGGCGGCCAAGGCCGCGGCGGCCGGCGGGTACTGAACGCCATGGGCGGCGGCGTGGCGGTGGTGGGCAGCGCGAACCTGGATTTCACCATCCTCCTGCCGCGCCTGCCGGCGGTGGGCGAGACGGTGGGCGACGGGCGCTTCCTGCGCGCCTGGGGCGGCAAGGGCGCCAACCAGGCGGTGGCCGCCGCGCGTGCCGGCGCGCCCACCGCCTTCATCGCCGCGGTGGGCGATGATGCCCTCACCCGCGAGATGGTCGCCGGCTGGCGCGCCGACGGCCTCGACCTCGCCCACCTCGCGGTGCGTCCGGGGGTGGATACCGGGGCCGCGCTGGTGCTGGTGGGCGCGGGCGGCGGCAACTACCTGGCGGTGGCCCCGGGCGCCAACCACGCGCTCACCCCCGCCGACCTGCCCGGCTCCCTCGCCGGTGCCGGTGCCGGTGCCGGCGCCGGCGTGCTGGTGCTGCAGATGGAGGTGCCGCTCGCCACCACCCGCGCCGCCATCGCCCTCGCCCGCCGCGCCGGGGTGCCGGTGCTGCTCAACTACGCCCCGGCCGAAACCGTGCACGAGGACCTGCTGGCGGTGGACGTGCTGGTGGTCAACGAGGTCGAGGCCGCCGCCCTGTGCGGGCGCGGTGACGGCGGCGCGGCGGCCCTGCTGCACCGCCGCGGCGCCGGCTGCGCCATCGTCACCCTCGGCGCCGGCGGCGCGGTGCTGGCCGACGCCGCCGGCGAGCTGCACCTGCCGGCCTTCCCGGTGGCGGCGGTCGATACCACCGCCGCCGGCGACACCCTGTGCGGCGTGCTCGCCGCCGGCCTCGCCGCCGGCCTGCCGGTGCGCGCCGCCCTGCGCCGCGCCATGGCCGCCGCCGCCCTGTGCGTGGGCCGCGCCGGCGCCCAGACCTCGATCCCCCGCCGCGTCGAGATCGACGCCCTGCTGGAGACCCATCCATGAGCGATCCCGTCCACGGCCTGCTGGTCAGCCAGGTCGGCCACGACGCCGACGAGGCGGTGCGCGCGGTCTACCGCGGTGGCGCCGACTCCTTGCCGGCCGGGACCGTGCTGGTGGCGCGCGGACCCGCCAACGCGGTTCGGCAGGTGGTGATGGCGCCGTGGGGCGCCTGCTGGGGTACGCACTGGTGGACCGCCGACCTCGGCGTGCTGCCGGCGGGCGAGTGGCGGTTGGAACTGCCGGGCGAGCCCCCGGCCCTGGTGACGGTGGCGCCGCACCGCCTGTGGCGGGAGAGCTGGCGCTGGGTGGCGCTGGAACAGCTCGAACGGCGCACGCGCATCTCGCGCGCGGCCATCGGCACCGGCTGGCAGGACTGCGGCTGCGACTGGCAGGAGGCCAACAGCCACGCCGCCTGCGTGGCCGGGCTGTGCGACCTCATCCTGGTCGCCGACCGCCACCTCGACCCGGCGCTGCGCCGGCGGGTGGTGGTGCAGATCGAGACCGGCTGCCGCATGCTTGACCTGCTCCAGGACGAGGGTCCGGCGGCGGGCCTGGCGGCGGGCGCGCTGGTGCACGAGCGGCTGCGCGCCCGCCGCGCCCTGGCGCGCGATGCGCTGTGGGCGGCGCTG
>JAKLKR010000182.1 GCA_023150565.1 Planctomycetota bacterium | reverse complement strand
CGCGCATGCTCATCGTGCACGAGGTCATGGGCCGCAACTGCGGCTGGCTGACCGCCTACACCGCGCACGTGTACCGCCAGCGCCTGAACAGCCCGGAGTTCCTCCCCGGCTTCAACCTGCTGCGCGCGCACAAGGACGTCGATGCCGTCTACATCCCCGAGATGTCGATCGACATCGAAGCGGAGGCGAAGCGCCTCAAGGCGGTGATGGACCGCAAGGACAACGTCAACATCTTCATCTCCGAGGGCGCCTGCGTCGAGCAGATCGTCAAGGAGATGGCGTCGCGCGGCGAGACCATCGAGCGCGACGCCTTCGGCCACGTCAAGCTCGACAAGGTCAACGTCGGCAACTGGTTCTCGAAGCAGTTCGGCAAGCTCATCGGGGCCGAGAAGACCCTGGTGCAGAAGAGCGGCTACTTCGCCCGCGCCGCCGCCGCCAACGTCGACGACCTGCGCCTGATCAAGAGCTGCGTCGACCTCGCGGTCGAGTGTGGCCTGCGCGGCGAGCCGGGGGTGATCGGCCACGACGAGGAGCGTGGCGGGCGCCTGCGCGCGATCGAGTTCCCGCGCATCAAGGGCGGCAAGCCCTTCAACACCGAGCTGCCCTGGTTCGACGAACTGCTCAAGGGCATCGGCCAGCCGCGCGGCCAGGTGGTCGCGGTCAAGCACTGATCGTCGTTGGCCTGCCGAAGGCGCGACAGGGGAGGCCGCCGGCCTCCCCTGTCGCTTTTGCCGATGCCAGCACAATGCCGCGCATGGACGTGCGTTTCCTGCACAGCGGATCGTCGACCTGCCGGCCCGGCTGGTGGAATGTCGGCTGGAAGTGGGAGCCCTGGTGCAAGCTCTACCGGGTGCGCAGCGGCACCGGCGAATACGCGGTCGAGGCCCCCGCCCCCCAGGCCTCTCCCGCCGCCGCCAGCGCGCTGGTGCCGGGCCGGCTGTACCTCATCCCCGCCCCGCGCCTGCACCGCCACCGCTGCCCGTCGGCGCTCGCGCTCGACTGGTGCCACTTCACCCTGGAGGACCCCGAGCTGGCGGCGCGCGCCGGCAGCCTGGCCGGCATAGCCTCGTGGTCGGTCGAGGAGCTGGGCGGCGATCGCGCCCTGGCGGCGGTGCCCAACGCCGCGCACGGCCCGGCCGGCGACCGCCTGCGTTCGGCGGCGCTGGTGCTGCGCCTGCTCGCCGACCTGCCCGATCCCGCCGATGACGGTCTGGCGCCGATGCGCGCCAAGCTCGCCCCGGCGGTGTTCCGCCTTACCCAGGCCTTCCAGGAGGACATCGACGTGCCTTCGCTGGCGCGTCTGGTGGGCCTCAGCCCGGGCTACTTCCAGGAGCAGTTCCGCCGCGCCCACGGCACCAGCCCGCACTCCTTCCTGCTCGACCTGCGCCTGGGGCTGGCGCGCCGCCTGCTGCGCGACGGCAGCGAGCCGGTGCAGGCCATCGCCAAGCGCTGCGGATTTTCCAGCCCGGTGCACTTCTCGCGGCTGTTCTCGCGCCATGTCGGTTCCAGCCCGCAGCGCTACCGCGCCGCCTGGCGCGAATCGCTGGCGGGTGGCGCCGAGACGCCGGCGCCGGCGGCCGGTCCGCTGCGGCGCTGAGGCGGGCGGCGCGCGCCTGGATCATTTGGCGCGGGTGAGGCCGTCGAGGTCGCCGGCCATGCCGGCCAGTTCGCCGGCGGCGCGGTTGGTGTCGGCGGCGCCGCGGGTGGTGGCGGCGGCCTTGTCCGCCACCGTGCCCACGGTGGCGACGATGCCGGCCATGTCCCGGGCGGCCTCGCCGGCGCTGGCGCCGATGCGCCCGGTGGTGGCCGACTGCGCCTCGACCGCCTGACGCACCGAATCCTGCAGCTGGTTGATGCGGGCGATGATCGCCTGGATGCGCGCGATCGCCTCGACCGCCTGCACCACCAGCGCCTGCACCCCCCCGACCTGGCTGGCGACATCGGCGGTCGAGGCCTGTATCTGCTGCGCCAGCACCTCGATCTCATCGGCGACCACCGCGAAGCCGCGACCGGCGGCCCCGGCCTTGGCCGCCTCGATCGAGGCGTTGAGCGACAGGAAGTTGGTCTGGTGGGCGATGCGGTCGATGAGCTTGACCACCTCGCGGATGCGGGTGCCGGCCTCGCCCAGGTGGGCGACCGTGCCGCTGGTCTGCTCCGCCAGGGCCACCGCCTCGTGGCAGACCGCGCAGACATCGGACACGCTGCCGCCCACGGTTCGCAGGCTGGCGTCCAGCTCCTGGGCGCCCTGGGCGACGTTGGCGATGGCCCCGTTCACCCGGGTCGAGGCCTCCGCCGCCTCGCCCGCGCCCCGCTCGGTGTCGCCTGCCGCCCCGGTCAGGTCGCCGGCGATGCGCGCAAGCTGGGATGAGGCATCCGTGAGCTGGTTGGCCTTGGGGCGGATGGCGGCGAACAGGCGGTCCAGCTCCTCGACCCGGCGCTGGTTCTCGGCCTCGGCCGCCACCACCCCGGTGGCGATGCGGCGGCCGGCCCGGCGGGCCAGCCACACCGCCAGCAGGCTGAAGGCGAGCAGCGCCAACGGTACGCAGCGGCTGATCAGCGCCGTCTGGCTGATCGCGGTGGCGCGTACCGCCGCCAGCGCGACGGAGCGCTGCGCGACCCCGGCATCCAGGCGCTCGATGGCCGCCAGCACATGGGTGGTCGCGGCGAGTGCCCGTTCCTCGGCAGCGATGGCGGCCAGCTGCGATTCCACCACCTGGGCGAGCGCACCGGTGAGGGTGGCGATCGCACCGCCGGCCTGGCTGCTGGCGTCCTCGGCCTGGCCGAGCTCCTTGAGCGCGGCGGCCACCGTATCCAGGGCCTGGCGGGCGCCGGCCAGGACCTTGGCGCCGGCCTCGGCCTGGAGCCCGACCTGGGCGCGATCCTGGGCGGAGAGCAGGCGCTCGACCACCAGGGCGGCGCCCTGGGCGCCATTCTCTGCCGCCACCGCCGCCTGGCGCACCCGGCCGGTGGCGGCCAGGGCCTTGAGCGCGACGGTCAGCGCCGTGCCGGCCTGGGCGGCATCGAGTTCGCCTTGGTCGATGCCCTCGCTGAGCACCGGCTTCAGCTCGCCGAGGGCGGTGGCCACCATGGCTGCGGCTGCGTCCTCCGCCGGGCGCGCCGCCTCGCCACCTCCACCGACCACTGCAGCACGGCAGGCGAGCAGGCCCTTCTCGCCCAGGAAGGCGGCCTCGACGGCATCAGGCCCGGTGCGCAGGCGCGCATCGGCCAGACCGGCGGCGGCGAGGGCGTTGCGGATCACCTCCAGGTGGCCGGTCACCCGGTCGCGCTGCGCCTGGATGCGGCTGCGCCGCTCGGCTGCGCGCACCTGCAGGGCCAGGGTCTCGAGCTGGCTGGCGCGGTCCTGTACGCTGATCAGGGCCTTGATCCGGGTGCTGGCGGTCGAACTGCGCACCTGGGCGGCTTCCAGGCTGGCATGCGCCTGGTCGCCGAGCTGGCGCATGGCCTCGACCATGGTGCGGGTGGCGGCCAGGGCCTTGGCGGAGGCGGCGAGGGCCCCATTGGCGGCGTTCTGGGCATTCGCCGAAGCGGCCAGGCGCAGGCGCACATCGGCCGCCGCCCTGTCCGCACCGCTGCCGACCTGGTCGAGTTCGGCCGCCGGGATGTCGACCCCCAGCGCATGCAGCCGGCCGGCGGCTTCCTGGCAGGTGGTGAATGCCAGGTTGGTGGCTGTCGCCACCGCTCTGGCATCGTCGCCGTCGCGGGCCCGCATCTGGCGTGAGACCAGGCCGCCGACCTGGTGCAGCCCATCCTGCAACTTGGCCATGTCCTCCTGCTGCGGCAGTATCGAGCCGGTCAGGATCCCGGTCTGGCGACCGGTGAGCAGACCGGCGGCGATGCCCAGCGCCGAGACCGCCGCCAGGGCGGCGAGACAGAGCCAGAGCAGACGGTCGAGGCGTGCGCGCAGGTTCATGGCGGCGCCTACTTGAGTGAGGTCGCCGGCACCGCCTTGCCGCCGGTGATGCGGGTGACGAAGACCGCGTCCGAGGCCTGGTGGTCCTCGGCCGAGAGGTCGAGGGTCATGCCGCCGACGTCGGCGCCCTTGATCCCTTCTGCCGCCACCACCACCCCGGCCCGGGTGGGATCCTTGCCCGCCCGCTCCAAGGCCAGGCCGAGCAGGCGGCCGGTGGCGTAGCCTTCGAGGCTGATGTAACCGGGCTTGGCCTGAGGGTCGAGGGCGGCCAGCGCGGCGCGGTAGTCCTTCACCAGCGGTACGGTCTCGTCGGCGGGTGAAGGCACCACCTGGGTGATGACCACGCCCTCGCCGTCGGCGCCGGCCTCGGCGATGAGGTTCTCGGTGCCTACGAACGACACGTTGGCGAAGAGGGCGGTGAGTCCGGCGGCCTTGGCCTCCTTGATGAACGCGGCGATGGGCTTGTAGGCGCCGATCATCACCACCGTGTCGGGGGCGCCGGCCATGATGTCGGCCAGGCCCTTCTTCACCGCCACCGTGTTGCGCTCGTAGGTGCCCTTGGCCACCACCGCCAGATTGCGCTTCTTGAGCGCCTTCTCGGTGCCGCTCAGTCCGGCCAGGCCATAGGCGTCGTTCTGGTAGAACACCGCCACCTTGCTGGCGCCCAGGTCCTTGGTGACGCGTTCGACGATGGTCTCCGTCTCATTGTCGTAGGAGGCTCGCAGATTGATCACCCAGGGCAGGGGCTTGCCGCTCTTGTCGTCGCGCCGCAGCAGGCCCGCCCCGGTGAAGGCGCCGATCAGCGGCACCTTGGCCTCGCTCAGCACCGGGATGGCGGCCTTGGCGGTGGGGGTGCCGACGTAGCCGGTGAGCACGAACACCTTGCGTTGCTCGATCAGGGTCTCGGTGGCCTCGGCGGCCTTTTCCGGGTCATAACCGTCGTCAGCCGCAGGGTGCGGCCATGGATGCCACCCTTGGCGTTGACCTGGGCGACCCAGGCCTTGAGCCCCAGGTTCATGCCCAGGCCCAGGCCGGAGGCGGGCCCGCTCAGAGCGGCTGCCTGTCCGATGAGCAATTCGGTGGGAGAAAGCCCGGGTTCGGCGGCGACGAGGGTGCTGCAGAGGACGAAGGAAACGAGGATGGGGCGCATGCGATGGGTCTCCAGCGGGCAGGGGGATCTGACGATCATACCCTACGTCAGATGCCTGTGCAACCCGAGCCGGCTTGCACCGGGGCGTACCCCCGCATCATCCCCGACCCTTCCTGCAGGAGTCCAGCCATGCCCATCCCCGGAGCGGTCGTCGTCGGCCAGTCGGGCGGTCCTACCGCCGTGATCAACCAGACCCTGGTCGGGGTGGTGCAGGCCTGCCGGGCGCGTCCCGATATCTTCACCAAGGTGCTGGGTGCGGTGCACGGCATCAAGGGCATCATGGACGGGAAGTTCCACGACTTCGCCGCCGAATCCGATGCCCAGCTCGAACTGGTGGCCGGCACCCCGTCGGCGGCGCTGCGCTCGGTGCGTCACAAGGCGGCGCCCGAGGACGGCAAGCGCATCTTCGCCCGCTTCCAGGAACTCGGGGTGAGGCACTTCTTCTACATCGGCGGCAACGACACCGCCGAGACCACCCACCTCATCAACGAGTATGCGCGCCAGGCCGGCTACGACCTGAACTGCTTCCACTGCCCCAAGACCATCGACAACGACCTGCGCGTCACCGACCATTGTCCGGGCTATGGGTCGGCGGCCAAGTTCGTGGCCCAGGCCTTCATGGGCGACAACCTCGATCTCGCCGCCCTGGCCGGGATCAAGATCAACATCGTCATGGGCCGCAACGCCGGCTGGCTGACCGCTGCCAGCGCCCTGGCGCGCCAGTTCCCCGATGATGGCCCTCACCTCATCTACTGCCCCGAGGCCGACTTCACCCTGGAGGCCTTCTGCCGCGACGCCGAGGCGGTCTACCGCCGCCTGGGCCGCTGTCTGATCGCCGCCAGCGAGGGCATCCATGGGCCCGGCGGCAGCGACATCGTGGATCTCGGCGAGGTCGACAGCCATGGCAATAAGCAGCTGTCGGGCAGCGGGGCGCTTGGTGATGTCCTTGCCAATGCGCTCAAGAAGCATCTGGCCAAGGTCATGCCCGAGAAGAAGCACCGGGTTCGTGCCGACACCTTCGGCTACCTCCAGCGCTGCTTCCCCGGAGTGGTGAGCGAGGTCGACGCCCGCGAGGCGCGCCAGGCCGGCAGCGCGGCGGTGGCTGCGGTGCTGGCGGGCGAGCGCAGCGGCTCGATCGCCTTCCGCCGTCCTTCCGGCGACTACCGGGTCGAGACCTTCGTCACACCGCTCCAGACGGTGGCCAAGGAGACCAAGCCGATGCCGCGCGATTTCCTCACCAGCGCGGGAAATGACGTGGCTTCTGCCCGCCTGCTGCCCTATCTGCGCCCGCTGGTCGGAGCCCTGCCGCCGGTCGGCCGCCTGGCCCTGGGCTGAGACGGACCAAGGGGATACGGCACGCTTGACAGCTGATGGGTGCCACCTATCGTCCCGCTCCCCTTCGCCCGCCGCGAGGGTCGTCCGCCACCTTAGCTCAGCTGGTAGAGCTACTGTTTTGTAAACAGTGGGTCGCCGGTTCGAGTCCGGCAGGTGGCTCCACGGCGGCTGCGGGCTGCGATCTTTGACCTTCTGCTCTTGCTCTTTTCACAATCAACGACGTCCGGAACCGGTCCTGACGGGTAGGTACCGAAGCGGCCAAACGGGGCAGACTGTAAATCTGCTGGCTTCACGCCTTCGAAGGTTCGAATCCTTCCCTGCCCACCACCCACCCGCGGGTGTAGTTCAATGGTAGAACGTCAGCCTTCCAAGCTGAACGCGAGGGTTCGATTCCCTTCACCCGCTCCAGACGTCCGTCTTTTTTACGTGGCTTGCAGGTCACATGCTGCCTTAGCTCAGCTGGTAGAGCGCGTCCTTGGTAAGGACGAGGTCTTGGGTTCAAATCCCAAAGGTAGCTCCATACTGCACGCCCCATCGAAACAACCGCCCGCACCTCGGGCCGACCCTCCGGAGCCGCCATGGCCAAGGAAAAGTTCCACCGCAACAAGCCGCACGTGAACGTCGGCACCATTGGTCACATCGACCACGGCAAGTCGACCCTCACCGCGGCTCTTGTTCACGTCGCCTCGCTGAAGGGCCTGGCCGAGAAGCGGAGCTACGCCGAGATCACCAAGGGCGGCACCGTCCGCGACGCCAACAAGACGGTGACCATCGCCGCCTCGCACGTCGAATACTCGTCCGACAAGCGCCACTACGCGCACGTCGACTGCCCCGGACACGCGGACTTCATCAAGAACATGATCACCGGTGCGGCGCAGATGGACGGCGCCATCCTGGTGGTGTCCGCCGGCGACGGCCCCATGCCCCAGACCAAGGAGCACGTGCTCCTGGCCCGTCAGGTGGGCGTGGACCACATCGTGGTGTTCCTGAACAAGATCGACCTCGTCGATGACGCCGAACTGCTCGGCCTGGTCGAGGAGGAGATCCGCGACCTGCTCAAGAAGTACGGCTTCCCCGGCGACAAGACCCCGATCATCCGCGGCCGTTCCAACGCCGCCCTGGCCGCCACCGACGCCAACAGCGCCGATGCCAAGCCGGTGTGGGAGCTGCTCGAGGCCCTCGACAGCTTCATTCCCGAGCCCAAGCGCGAAGGCGACAAGCCCTTCCTGCTCCCGATCGAAGACGTGTTCTCGATCTCCGGCCGCGGCACCGTCGCCACCGGTCGCGTCGAGCGCGGCCAGCTCAAGCTGGGCGAGCCGGTCGAGATCGTCGGCTTCAACGAGGATCCGCTCGCCTCGGTCGCCACCGGCATCGAGATGTTCCGCAAGGAGATGGATTTCACCCAGGCTGGTGACAACTGCGGCATCCTCCTGCGCGGCATCGACAAGGCGCAGATCGAGCGCGGCATGGTGATCTGCAAGCCCAAGTCGGTCACCACCCACAAGAAGTTCGAGGCTGAGGTCTACATCCTCAAGTCCGAAGAAGGCGGCCGCAAGACCCCCTTCCAGAACGGCTACCGTCCCCAGTTCTACTTCCGCACCACCGACGTGACCGGAACCGTGGAGCTGCCCAAGGACAAGGAGATCGTGATGCCGGGCGACAACGTCCGCGTCACCGTCAGCCTGATCTCCAAGATCGCCATGGAGCAGGGCCTCCGGTTCGCCATCCGCGAGGGTGGGCACACTGTGGGTTCGGGCGTGGTGGCGAAGATCATCGAGTGATGTCCGGCTGATGCCGGAGCCGGCGTGGGGTGACCTGCGCCGGCTTCAGCGTCTCAGGACCCCAGCAAAGGAGGACACAGACCGTGGCCAAGGAAAAACGCGAATACGTGATGCTCGTCTGCTCTGAAGGGGGCGACGTCAATTACTACACCAGCCGGTCCAAGACCAGTCCCAAGCTGGAGCTCAAGAAGTACAACCCGCGCCTGCGCAAGCACACCCTCCACATGGAGAAGAAGCGCAAGTGAGGGCCGGCGCATCCGGTCTCCCGGGTGCGCAGCCGTCTTGCTGCCGGCTTCCGCCGGCAGCGCCCATACGGGGGTAGCTCAGCTGGTAGAGCAGCGGATTCCAAATCCGCCGGTCGGGGGTTCAAATCCCTCCTCCCGTGCCAAACCAATCAGGAACAACGGCCGGCAGCATGTACAAGTGGCCCCATGGGCGCCTGATCCGCGTCCTCTGCATGATCCTGGCGCTGATCGTGTGCGCCGACCTGGCGTACAATGGCGCCTATGGCCGTTTCAGCGCCTACCTCGAGGGTGTCGAGCGCATCCGTCTGGGCGGCAGCGGTGCCCAGCGCCCCACCGCCCAGCTGGTCCAGGGCGTGATCTTCAGCCTCCTGGCCGCAGTGGCCCTGTTCGGTGGGCTTTTCGCCGCCGGCTTCCACAAGAAGGCGGTCGACTTCCTGATCGAGGTCGAGCAGGAGATGCTCAAGGTGGAATGGCCCAAGGGCGACACCCTGTGGAAGAGCACCCTGGTGATCGCCATCACCATCGCGGTGCTGGGCGGCGTGATCTTCGCTGCCGACGGTTCGATCCTCTTCCTGCTCGACAATCTGCGGTCCCTCGGGAGTAAGTTCTGATGCGCTGGTATGTAGTGAAGGCCGTCAGCGGCCGTGAGAACTCCTGTCGCGAATACGTCCAGATCCAGCTCAAGGCCAAGAAGCTCGAGAGCTTCGTCGGCCAGATGCTGATCCCGGCCGAGCGGGTGACCGAGGTCAAGCGCGGCAAGAAGGTCTCGAGCGAGCGCAAGCTCTACCCGGGCTACATCTACGTCGAGATGGACCTGAACAACGATGTGCTGGAGACCATCAACGAGGTCGACGGCATCACCGGGTTCCTTGGCGCCGACCCGCGCAATCCCGATCCCCTGACCAAGGACGAGGCCGACCGCATCATCCGCATCGCCACCGCCGCGACTCCTGACGAGCAGCGCCGCGAGCTGGTGCAGATGCCGTACAAGGTCGATGATCGCGTCAAGGTCAAGGAAGGCACCTTCGCCGGCATGGAGGGCGTGGTCGCCGAGATCAACCCCACCAAGGGCGAGTTGCGCGTGATGATCACCGTGTTCGGCCGTCAGACCCCGGTCTGGCTGGAAGTCTGGCAGGTCGAGGCCGCGACCTGAGTCTTGCGGTCGCTCCCCTGTGCGGGGGGGTGACTGACGTACAGAGGGATTCGGCCAGAAAGTGCTTGGCTTTCGCTGACCCTCTATAAATTTCTCGCCCCGCTTTCGACCCCAGTTCGGTAGACAGAGCAGTATCATGGCCAAAGGCAAAGAGATCGTCGGCACGATCAACCTCGTCATCCCCGGCGGCGGTGCCACCCCCGCGCCTCCGGTCGGCCCGGCGCTTGGCGCCAAGGGCGTCAACATCGCGGCTTTCGTCAAGCAATTCAACGACGCCACCGCGAAGTTGAAGGGCGAGATCATCCCGGTGGTGATCACGGTCTTCAAGGACAAGACCTTCACCTTCATCCTCAAGCAGCCCCCGGTCTCGGCGCAGGTGCGCAAGGCCGCCGGCATCGAGAAGGGCGCCGGCAACGCCGGTCCCCTGACCTCGGTGGGCAAGATCACCATGGCCCAGGTCAAGGAGATCGCCCAGAAGAAGGGGTCCGAGATGACCGCCGCCTCGGTCGAGGCCGCGATGCGCTCGGTGATGGGTACCGCCCGCTCGATGGGCGTGACCATCGCCGACAAGTAAGTCCAGTCCGCCGCTCTCCCCATCACAGGTGGGAGGCCGTATCCCGGCCGCCAGTACCACCGGAGGAAACATGAAACGACGCAGCAAGCGCTACCGCGCGCTGGTCGAGCAGGCCAAAAAGGCCGGCGTCGACCTGTCCGCCCCCCAGCCCATCGCCGGTGCGGTGTCCTGGGTCAAGAAGCTGGCGAAGCTCAAGTTCACCGAATCGGTGGACCTCGCCGTGCATCTCAACCTCGACACCAAGAAGGCGGACCAGCAGTTCCGCGGCAATTTCGCTCTGCCGCACGGGACCGGCCGCACGGTGCGCGTCCTCGCCTTCGTCGATGACGGCGACAAGATCCAGGCGGCCCTGGCCGCCGGTGCGGTCAAGGCCGGTGGCGAGGCGCTGGTCGATGAGGTCGCCAACGGCTTCATGGACTTCGACGTCGCCATCTCGACTCCCAAGATGATGCGCTTCGTCGGCAAGCTCGGCAAGGTCCTCGGCCCCCGCGGCCTGATGCCCAGCCCCAAGTCCGGCACCGTCGCCGACGACATCGCCTCGGCGGTCAAGGAATTCAAGGGCGGCAAGATCGAATACCGCTCCGATGCCGCCGGCAACGTCCAGATCAGCGTCGGCAAGACCGACTTCGACGAGGTCAAGCTGGCCGAGAACATCTCGACCTTCCTGCAGCACGTGGCCGAGCATCGTCCGTCGTCGGTCAAGGGCGAGTTCATCAAGAACATCACCGTGTCATCGACCATGGGCCCCGGCTTCCAGGTCCAGTTCGCCGTGAAGGAGGCCTGAGCCATGCCTAGCTTCATCAACGAGCTGATGCTCAAAGAGGTCAAGGCCTTCACCGACGGCGCCAACGCGCTGATCCTGGTCGACTCCTCCAAGCTCAAGGCCGACGAGACGCTCAAGTTCCGCTCCGATCTGCGCAAGCTCGGGGCCAAGTTCAAGATCGCCAAGTGCTCGCTGGTGCGCCGTGCGCTGCCGGAGGGCTTCGACCAGGCGGTCGCGCTGCGCGGCACCGTCGGGGTGATCAAGACCACCGGCGACATCGCTTCGGCGGCCAAGCTGGTCAACGAACTGGTCAAGGAGGAGAAGGTCGTCATCAAGGGCGGCCTGCTCGAAGG
>JAKLKR010000181.1 GCA_023150565.1 Planctomycetota bacterium | reverse complement strand
GAAATAGCCATGCCCAACCCTCTACTGCTTCACCCCGTGCTGAACTCCAGCCACGGGGCAGAGGCAGCGTTGCCGTCAGCACGGGCTGAAGCAGCGCTGTTCACTTGACACCCCAAGATGGGTTATTAAAAACCTATATATACCCATACGGACCCATCACGAGGATTCCATGATAAACCACGTATCCACAATCACCTATGGCCACGAGGTTGACATGGGCGGGATTTGGCGGCAACGGCGTCTGCGGGGGATCGAACTCGACCTCGAAGCAGGCCCCCGGGTGGTGGGTGTGCGGGCCTACACCGATCGCGGGGCGGAAGCGGCACCGGTGCTGCGGGTGCCGGTCGAGGATCTGCGCCGGTTGGCACGTGCCCTCGAACGCATGGCCGACGAGGCCGGCATGGCTGAACTCTCGGTCTCGGCGGCCTGAACTGGGCGGCACAAGGAGAGGGTTGACCTCCGGTGCGCCGTGAGCGCGGTCAGGGATGGGTCTCGGGCTTTTCGCCGGATCGACGGATGTAGTGCAGATAGCGCTCCACCGTCAATTGCAGGACCATGGCCGGCCTGGTCTGTTCCACCACCTTCTGCGACCAGGGAGACCAGCAGGCGATGGTGGTGCGGTAGATCTGCCCGAGAAAAGGCATCACCCCGGTGCCGAAGCTGTCGTGGAACACCAGCAGCGTGCCATCGATGCCTTCGGGGTTGGTCAGCACCAGGGTCTTGATGCCCTCGTCCTGGGCCTGCCACAACTCCACCGGCAGGTAGAAGACGCGATCCACACCACCGGCGAGGATCGGCCTGCCGTCAGGCGTGCGTCCGGGCAGGGTGCGGGGCGGCACCGGTTGCAGCACGGTTTCGCTGCGATCCACCCGCAGGTGGCCGAGTTTGAGGATGTCGCCCTGATAGGAACTCGACACCCGCTCCCAGCCGCGGGTATCGAGCACCGGTACGCGCCGGTCCAACGCGGCCATGCGGCGGGTGATGGCCTCGGCGGCGAGGGCCGCGCCCTCCAGGTTCCAGTGGCTGTCGGTGCGGAAGAACGTCTCGCGCCCGGCATCGCTTTCTGCCCGCAGCAGCGGGCGCAGATCCAGCGGTGGGGTGCGCAGGCGGTCGGCGACCGTGGGCAGCAGGACGTCAGCCCGGTGGCGGCCCTCCTGGTGCTGCACCCAGCGCGGCAGCCACTGCGGCATGGCGGTCTGCTTGTTGGGCGCCATCGCCACCAGGTAGGGGATGCCGAGCTCGGCCAGACGGTGGTCGCGGGCGATCAACGCCTCGCTCCAGCGGGTGATCTCCGCCTGGTCGGGCAGGGCCTGCCCCCGCCAGTCGGTCATGCTCGGGCCGTCCTTGGCCTCCTCGGAGGCGTAGAACAGGTAGCCATCGCGGCCGGGGAGCACCACCGGATAGGGCATCTCCCCCAGCACCGTCCAGCGACCCTGGTTGTACAACTGGACCAGCGGCTGGGTGAGCGAGATGCCCTTGCGGAACCGCCGCTCGACCTCGTCGAAGCTCTGCGCCCACTTTCCGTAGCGTTCGCGGACCAGGTAGAATGGGCGGCGCTCATGCGTCACCAGCAGGGACAACAGGATGCCCATGAAGAGCACTGCGATCGCCAGGCCGGATATGGTTGCGCGCGAACTCATGCATCACCCGTTCAGAAGCGGAAGTAGATGAAAGGGGTGTAGGCGTTGGCGGTGAGGGCGGCGATGCACCACACCAGGCAGGCGGCGATGGCCGCGGCCTCGAGCACATCGCCCAGCCAGGCCGCGCGCCGGTCGATGGCGGCGCGCGCCGCCCCCGCCAGGCTGCGTCCCCAGCCGAAGGCGAAGATCAGTCCGAGGGCGCCGATGATCAGCAGTTCGCGGGTGATCAGGCCGTCCCAGTCCGGGGTGCGCGCCCCGAAACCGGCCATGGCGGTGAACCAGGTGCGGGCCTGGTCGAGGGTCTCGACCCGGAACAGCACCCAGCCGCCCAGCACCGCCAGCAGGCAGTAGCCGTGGCGCAGCGGCCGCCACAGGCGGTCGATCAGGGTGTGCATGCCGAAGTGCTCCAGGGCCAGGAACACCCCGTGCCACAGGCCCCAGGCCAGGAACACCCACGAGGCCCCGTGCCACAACCCGCAGAGCACGAACACCACGAACAGATTGCGTGCCACCTTCCAGGGCGCGCAACGGGAGCCGCCGAGCGGGAAGTAGAGGTAGTCGCGGAACCAGGTCGACAGCGACATGTGCCAGCGCCGCCAGAAGTCGCCCACCGACTGGGCGACATAGGGGTGGTTGAAGTTCTCGCGGAAGTGGAAGCCAAACATGCGTCCGATGCCGATCGCCATGTCGGAATAGCCGGAGAAGTCGAAGTAGATCTGCAGGGCATAGCAGACGACCCCGATCCACGCCACCCCGGTCGACAGCTCGCTGGCGGGCAGGCCGAAGATGCGGTCGGCGAAGCCGGCCATGACGTCGGCGATGATCACCTTCTTGGCCAGCCCGGCGCAGAAGCGCCGCACCCCTTCGCGGAACATCTCGATGGTCTCGCGCCGCTCGTAGATCTCGTGGGCGACATCCTTGTAACGGACGATCGGCCCGGCGATGAGCTGGGGGAAGAGGGCCTTGTACATGCCGAAGCCGACCAGCGAACGGCTGGCGGGCACGTCCTTGCGGTGCACATCGATGACGTACGAGATGGCCTGGAAGACGAAGAAGCTGATGCCGATGGGCAGGTGGATGTGGTCGATGTGCAGGGCCGGGGCCCCGACCAGGGCGAGCAGGGGATTGAGCGCGCCGTCGACCAGGAAGTTGGTGTACTTCCAGAACACCAGCAGGGCGAGGTTGGCGGCGATGGCGAGGGCGAGGATGGTGCGCGAGCGGGCCTGGAAGCGTTCGATGGCCAGGGCCATGCCCCAGTTGAAGGCGAAGGTCCACACCATCACCAGCACGTACCAGCCTTCACCCCAGGCATAGAACAGCAGCGAGGCGATCAGCAGCCACCAGTTGCGGGCGAAGCGCGGCAACAGGAAGTAGGCCCCCAGCACCACCGGCAGGAACAGGCACAGGAAGATCAGCGAACTGAAGACCATGGACGGCGGACCTCAGGAGAAGCGGTGGCGGAGCGCCTGGCAGGGAGCCTCGATCAGGCGCCAAGACAGCCAGGCGGCGAGGAAGGACAACGGCGCCCCCAGCAGCAGGGCCCACCAGAAGTGGGTCTGCTGGCCATCGGTGCCGAGGGCGATGGTGATGACCCCGAATACGGGGAAATGCCACAGATAGAGCCCATAGGAGATGGTGCCGCACCACACCAGCAGGGGGTTGCCCAGGAGGGTGCCGGCGATGCTGCGGGGATGGCGCAGGATGGCCACCACCAGCAGGGCGGCGGCGGCGGTGGCAAGCGGGTGGTGGAACCGCACGGGACGGGAGAACGGGGCAGGGACCCAGGCGGCGGTCTCATAGGCGAGGGCGCCCAGGCACAGCCAGGCCAGCAGCTCCCAGCGCCACGGGTGGGTGGTGGCGGGAAGGGCTTGGCGTGGCTGCCACCACAGGGCCACCAGGCAGCCGGCAAGGATGCTGGAGATGCGGGCGTCGGTGGCGCTGAAGATGCGGTTGAAGCTGGCCCCGTGATCAGCCAGCCACGCCGCCCAGCCCAGCGACAGGGCGGTCAGGACCGCGGTCCCGATGAGCGCGGCGCGCACCCCGCCCAGCCGCAGCAGCAGGGCGAGGACGAACGGCCACGCCAGGTAGAACTGCCACTCCACCGCCAGCGACCAGCAATGGGCGAGGTAGGCGGGCAGCACCAGGTCATAGACCTGGGCCCAGTTGATCCCCTGGCCAAGGGCCCACCAGCCTTCGCGCAGGAAGATCTTGAAGCAGTCGCGGGTGTTGAAGAAGCGCACCGCCAGCGCCATCACCACCAGCATCGCCACCAGGGCGGGGATCAGGCGCAGGAACCGGCGCAGGAAGAACTGCCCGAAGACGATCCTGCCCTTGCGCTGGTGCTCCTTGAGCAGCAGCAGGGTGATGATGAAGCCGCTGATGACGAAGAAGGAGTTGACCCCCACCCAGCCGCCGCCGCCCAGGCCAGGCACCTGCAGGTGGAGCAGGATCACCAACAGCACCGCGACCCCGCGCAGGCCCTCCAGGAAGTCGATACGACCCGGCTGGGAGACGGGCGCACTCGGGACGTCGGAGGGGCTGGGCATGAAGGGGTCCCCCTGTACCCATCGGGGTTCCCCGGGCAAGGCGAGGAGGCGGGAATCCCGCCATGCGCGGCGGCTGACGCGCAAGGCGATGCGCTAGGCGTGGGCGCGTTGCCGCAAACGCTGGCAGGGGCGTTCCACCGCCACCCACGACAGCCAGCCGGCCAGCACGGACAGCGGGATCGCCCCCAGGATCAGCCACCAGCGGGCCTGCTCCTGGTCCTCACAGCCCACGGCGGCGACCAGAATGGTCGCTATGGGGTAGTTCCACAGGTAGACGCCGTACGAGATGGTGCCCAGCCACACCGGTGCGGGATGGGCGAGCAACCGCCCCACCCAGCTCTCCGGCCGGCGCAGCAGGATCACCACCAGCAGGGTGGCGGCGGTGGTGGCGAGGGGATGGTGGAGGCCGAGGTGGAGGGCGGCATCGCCCGGCGACCACCACCAGCATTCGCCGGCCAGCGCCAGCAGCGCCAGCGGTGCGAGCAGATCCCAGCCCCGGCCGCCGGCCAGCCCGTCAGGCCGCCA
This sequence comes from Planctomycetota bacterium, assembly GCA_023150565.1. Lineage (GTDB taxonomy): Bacteria > Planctomycetota > UBA11346 > UBA11346 > UBA11346 > JAKLKR01. Next base: position 6,645 of record JAKLKR010000181.1, on the reverse strand, counting down.
CCACAGGCCCACCAGGCAGCCGGCGAGGATGCTGGTGATGCGGGTGTCGGTGCCGCCGTAGATGCGCGCGAAGCTGGCGCCCGACTGCTCCAGCCCCCAGGCCCAGGCGAGCGAGGCCAGGCCCAGGGCGGTGGTGGCGGTGATGGCGCGACCGCGTCCACGGGGTCCCCGCAGGGTGGCGGCGAGCAGCAGCGGCCACAGCAGGTAGAACTGCCACTCGATCGACAGCGACCAGCAATGGCTGAGGAACTGCTGCGGGCACCAGGCGTAGATCGCCGCCCAGTTGTGCATCTGCACCAGGGCCATCAGGCCCTCATCGATGAAGCCAGGAAGACAGGCGCGGTGCACCAGCTGGCGCACCACCAGGCCCATCACCGCCAGCATCACCACCAGGGCGGGGATCAGGCGCAGCAGGCGGCGGGCGAAGAAGGCGGGCAGGGCGATGCGTCCGCGGCCCTCCTGCTCGCGCACCAGCAGGTGGGTGATGATGAAGCCGCTGATCACGAAGAAGGTGTTGACCCCGACCCAGCCGGCGCCGCCCAGCCCGGGGATGTCGGCGTGGCACAGCACCACCAGGGCCACCGCGACCCCGCGCAGCCCTTCCAGGGCATCGATGCGGCGCGCAGCCACCTAACGCCCGGCGGCCTGGCGCAGGAAGGGGGGATCGGCGAGCTGGCGTTCGTTGAACTCGTGGACGACCAGGGCCGGCTTCACCTGCTCGACCAGGGGGGCGAGGTAGGGCGAGCCCTGCACCCAGGCCCAGGTGACGGTGGCGAAGCAGCGGTCGAGGTAGGGGATCATGCGCTGGGCGAAGGAGTCGCGCATCACCAGGGCGGTGGGCAGGCGGGCGTCGCCGCTGCCGCCGAGCAGGATCGGGGCCAGATGGTCCTCGGGCGGGGCGGCGGTGGTGGGTCCGGCGGCCCAGGCCAGCTGGGGCACGTCCTCCCACCAGTCGCCGTGCAGGCCGAGCAGGCGCGCGAGGTCGCCGGAGCCGCGCACCGGCCGGGCCGGCGCCAGCTGGCTCCATTCCAGCCGCGGCACCGCCGGATGGTCCTGGGCCAGCCAGGCGGCCAGCGCCTGGCAGCCGGCGAAGGCGCCGGCGTCGTTCCAGTGCGTGTCGTAGCGCTGGAACACCGTCTCCACCCCGGGCAGGCGCCCCGCCTCGGCCTCGGCGCGCGCCAGGCGCAGCGCCGGGCGCAGATCGAGCACCTCGACCGGATCATCGCCGCGCAGCAGTTCCAGCAGCCGGTCGAAGGGGGTGGTGCGGGCGGTCACCGCCCAGGCCGGCAGACGGTCGGGATAGATCGAGGCCTTGCAGGGCGGCACCACCACCAGATAGCGCGCCCCCTGGCTGCGGGCGTGGTCGCGGGAGGAGCGCAGCCAGGCCGCCACCGCCGCCAGCTGGCGCTGGTCGGCTCCCCGGCCCTGGATGAAGTCCATCTCGTCCGGACGGTGGAACAGCCAGCCCTCCCGCCCCACCGCCACCGCCGGATGCACCCCCACCCCGAGATCCTCGACCAGGGCGCGGTTGACCGCGCGCGCTGCCTGGTCGCGGCCGCCGAAGTTGTCACCGACGAACGAGCGCAGCTCGCTCTTCTGCCACCAGCGCAGGGCGGGGGCATCGGGGCGGTCGGTGGCCCCGGAGCTGCCGCGCACCGCCGCCGGCAGCAGCTGCCACCACAGCACCGCCGCCGGGGCGGCGATCAGCAGCGCCACCGCCAGCAGCAGCAGGCGGTCGGGCCAGCGGGTGGAAGGTGGGGCTTCGGCCATGGCTCAGAACTGGAAGTAGAGGAAGGGGTTGTAGGCCCCGGCGGCGCAGATCAGCGAGCACAGGGCGAACAGCGCCGCCAGCCACAGGGTGCGGCTCCAGGCCCAGGCGCCGGCCAGCAGGGGGGCGTGGGCGGGGTAGGCGGTGGCGAGGGCGTCGCGCCGGGCCGCCAGCCAGGGCACCACCGGCAGCGAGGCGACCAGCCCCAGGCCCAGGCACAGCAGCACCTGGCGGTCCCAGAAGGCCTCCGCCGGCATCGCCCCGCCCGCCCCCGCCAGGGCGGCGAAGTAGCCGCCGGCGTGAACCAGATCGGTGCAGCGGAACAGCACCAGCCCGGCCAGCCACACCGCCATGGCATAGCCCCAGGCGACCGCCGCCGGCCGGCGCTCGAGCCAGGGCCCGAAGCCGGAACGCTCCAGCACCAGGAACAGGCCGTTCCAGGCTCCCCACAGCACGAAGTTCCACGACGCCCCGTGCCACAGGCCGCAGGCCAGGAAGACGATGAAGAGCGCCGCCTTGGTGCGCTGCGGCGAAGGCCGGCGCCCGGCGAGGGGGAAGAACAGGTAGTCGCGCAGCCAGGTCGACAGGGTCATGTGCCAGCGCGCCCACAGCCCGGTGATCGAACGCGCGACGTAGGGGTGGTTGAAGTTCTCGGGGATGCGGAAGCCGAGCATGCGCGCCACCCCGATCGCCATGTCGGAATAGCCGGAGAAGTCGAAATAGAGCTGGATGGCGTAGCACAGCAGCCCCAACCAGGCGGCGGCCGCCGACAGCTCGCCCGGGGGGGCGGCCATGACCAAGTCGGCGCCGTGCGCCACCCCGTTGGCGATCAGCACCTTCTTGGCCAGGCCGATCAGGAAGCGGCGCAGGCCGGCGTGCACGTCCTCCCAGCTGAGGTGGCGTTCGAGCAGCTGATGGACGATCTCTTTGTATTTGACGATCGGCCCGGCGATCATGTGCGGGAACAGGCTGATGTAGAGGCCCACCACCAGCGGGCTGCGGCTGCGCTGGGCGATGCCCCACCACACGTCGAGCAGGTACGACACCCCCTGGAAGGCGAAGAAGCTGATGCCGATCGGCAGGTGGATGCGCTCTTGCCAGGGGATGGCCGCCATCCCCGCCACCCCCAGCACCTGGTTGAGGCTGTCGACCGCGAAGTTGGTGTACTTGTACACCCCGAGCAGGCCGAGGTTGGCGGCGATCCCGAAGCCCAGGAACCAGCGCGCCGCGCGCGGGAAGCGCTCGCGGTCGACCCCCAGCCCGAACAGCCAGTTGAGCGCGATCGAGGCGAGCATGACCACGAACAGCTTCTCGCCCCACCAATAGAACAGCACGCCAACCACCAGCAGCAGCAGGTTGCGCCCGAGCAGGGGCATCCACCAGTAGGTGAACGCCAGCAGGGGTACCAGCAGGTAGAGGAAGCCCGGTTCGGTGAACAGCATCGGGCATCAGCCCCGGGCGCGGGCGCTCAGCGCCAATCGACCAGCGCGCCCGCCCACGAGAAGCCCACCCCGAATCCGACCGCCGCCGAACGCTGGCCGGCGCGCACGCGGCCGGCGGCCAGCTCCTGCTCCAGCAGCAGGGGGATGGTGGTCGACACGGTGTTGCCGCAGTCGGCGATGCGCAGCGGGAAGCGGTCCTCGGGGATGCCGAGCTTCCGCCGCAGGTGGTCGAGCATGTAGCGGTTGGCCTGGTGGAACAGCCAGTGGTCGACCGCCCCGGCCTCGATCCCGCCGGATGGTACGCAGGGTGAAGTTGAAGATCTCGGGCCCGTTCATGTACAGGGTGGGCTTGCCCGTCGGGTTGCGCGCGCCTCCGTTGGCGACCAGCAGGTGCTTCTCGCCCTTGCCGTCGGTGCCGGTGACCAGTGCGCCGATCTCGCCGCCGGTGGCGCTGTCGGCGATCAGGGTGGCGGCGGCGGCGTCGCCGAACAGGGTGCGCACGCTGCGGTCGGCGGGATCGACGTAGCGGCTGAAGGCGTCGGCGGTGATCAGCAGCACGCGCCTGGCCTGGCCGCTGGCGATCAGGCCCTTGGCCAGTCCGAGGCCGTAGACATAGCCGCTGCAGCCGAGGTTGAAATCGAGGGCGCCGGCGCTGGTGGGGATGCCGAGGCGGTCCTGCACCAGGCAGGCCGAGGTGGGCAGGAAGTAGTCGGGGCTCTGGGTGCAGAGCAGCAGGTAGTCGATGTCGGCTGCGCTGCAGGCGCCGCTGGCGAACAGCTTGCGTCCGGCCTCGACCGCGAGGTCGACCGCGGTCTCGCCGGCTGCGGCGAGCGGACGGGTATGGATGCCGGTCTTGTCGGCGATCTTGTCCACCGACCAGTCGGGGTATTCGGCCGCCAACTGGTCGTTGGTCAGGCGGCCGGCCGGCAGGTGGCCGGCGACGGCGATGATGCTGGCGGCCATGGCCGCGTCAGGCTTCGAGCTTGCCCGGGGCGAGCGCGAGCAGGTCGGCGACGGTGATGCAGGCGGCGATCGCCTGCGGCTGCACCTGCACGCCCAGCTTCTCGTCCATCAGGGCCTGGAACTCGACGATCGCCATGGAATCCCACTGGCGGATGTCCTTGAGCTTCTTGTCGATGGCGAAGGTGCCCTTGTTGACGGCCAGGGCCTCTTCAAGGGTGGCGAGAAAGTCGGCGCGCTTCATCGGGGCGGTTCCTACCCGCGGGCCTGAGGGTGGGCAATGGCGAAATCCCGCCGGTCAGGAGCGCGGGGGGATGATATGGACCGCCCGATGCGGCACCTGCATCACCGCAGACGAGGGCGGCGCGCCGCCCAGCCGGGCGGTGAGCAGGCGCCAGGCGGCGGCGGCCATGGCGGCGAAGTCCTGCTCCAGCTCCAGCACCAGGCAGCCGGCCGGCGGCTGGCCCGGCCAGCGGTCGTGGATGGCGATGGCGGCCGGCTGCCGTCCCGGCGAGGCCGCCAGCCAGTCGACTACCTGGAAGGCGCCCGAGGCCATCACCGCGGTGCGCTCATCCAGCGGCGCCTGCGGCGGCAGCAGGCGCAGGCCCTGGGTGCGGCAGGCGGCTTCGAGCGCCTGGGTGCGGGCGTGGTCGACGCTGTTGCGGCCGGGCTGGTGCAGGCCGACCACGGTGGCAAAGCCGCGCTCCGCCAGCAGGGCGACCAGGGCGGTGACCGCGCCGGCGTGGTCGGTGGTGGCGGCAGGCGCCTCCAGGTCGGGCAGGTGGCGGTCGATGAACACCAGCGGGAAGCCGCTGGCGGCCAGTTCGCGCAGTTCGGCGGATTCCTGGTCGAGTTCGCTGGCGGCGATCAGGGCGCCCTCGGCCACCCCCTGGCGCAGCCGTTCCAGCAGCCGGCGGTGGGCGGTGCGGTCGCCGTGGTGGGTGGCCACCAGCAGGTCGAGCCCGTGGTCGCGGCACAGCCGCGCCGCCGCCTCTGCCGGCTGGTGGTTGACCGGCGAGGACAGCTCGCCGAGCAGGAACCACACCGTGCCGCTGCGCCCGGTGACCAGGGCGCGCGCCGCCAGGTTGGGGCGGTAGCCCAGCTCGGCGGCGGCGGCGGCGACCTTCGCGCGCATCTCGGGCGAGATGCGCGGGTCGTCGCGCAGCGCCCGCGACACCGTGCTGACGTTGCAGAGACAGGCGCGGGCGAGGTCGTGGAGGGTGGCGGGCACGTCCTACACGATGCGGAAGGTCTCGATCGCGAAAGCGCCGAGATCCAGCGCCAGGCTGCCGCTGGCGGCGGCCTCGGGGCGGTCGCGCCACTCCATCAGGTCGGTGGGCACGATGCGCCGGCCGGGGGCGGCGATGCGCCCGCGGGCGCGGGCGCCGCGCACCTCGGCCACGCGCGCGATGAGCGCGCCGCCGTCCGCGGCGCGCTTGAGCACCGTCAGCTCGATCCCCTCGCCCTCGACCTGCACCGGCAGGCGGAAGCCGGCCCCGGCCAGGCCGGGCAGCGCCACCACCCCGGCGTTGATCATCGCCGCCTCGGCGCGCACCGGCGCGGCGAAGAGGTCGCCGTCGTGGGGCAGGATGGCGTAGGTGAAGGCGTGGAGGCCGACGTCGGCCACCGGGTCGGGGTTGGTGGGCGCGCGCAGCAGCGACAGGCCGAGGGTGCCGCCGCGGCAGTCGTGGCCGTACTTGCTGTCGTTGAGCAGGGCCAGGCCGCGGGTGCGCTCGCTGAGGTCGGCCCAGCGGTGGCAGCACACCTCGAAGCGCGCGGCGTCCCAGCTGGTGTTGCGGTGGGTCGGGCGCAGGGCGTGGCCGTACTGGACCTCGCCGGCGAAGTTGTCGGCCTGGAGGGTGGTGGGGAAGAGCACGCGCAGCAGCTTGTGGCGCTCGCTCCAGTCGATCTCGGTGGCGAAGTCGAGGCGGGCCGAGCCCGGGCGCAGGCGGATGCGCTGCACCACCGTCGAGGCGCCGATGGTCCCGCGCAGCACCAGGCCGCTCCACAGCGGGCCGTCCTGGCGTTCCAGCGACGTGACCACCAGGCCGCCCACGCGCGCCTGCGCCACCTGCTCGTCGATGTCCCAGGCGTCGTAGCAGTGCGGGCGGTCCTCATACAGCGCGAGGTCGTTGCCGGGCGCGGCCATCAGCTCGCGGCCGTCGGCGGCGAGCACCGCCGACACCAGCCGGCCCTGGGCGTCGAAGCGGTAGCGCACCACCTCGTTGGCCAGCTCCAGCCCGCTGGCCGGGCGGGCGGCGGCGGCGCTGCCGGCGGCGCGGCGGAGCACGGTGGTGGCCTGCGCCGGCACCTGCACCCGCACCCGCGCCACGTCGCCGTCGGCCTGGGCGGGCAGGGCGCGGCCGTCGAGCGTTGCCCCGCTCCAGCCGGCGGGCAGCGTCACCAGGTCGTCGAAGGCGGTGCCGGCGGGATTGAACAGGGTGCAGGCGTCGGCATCGGCGGTCATCAGCGCGG
>JAKLKR010000180.1:261-11476 GCA_023150565.1 Planctomycetota bacterium | reverse complement strand
TCGGCCCGGCACATGCGCGCGGGGTCGGGGCGGCGCTCGCCCCAGCACGGGGTGTCGGTGGCGCCCGGCGACACCACCCCCACGCGCACGTTGGTACCGCGCAGCTCCTCGCGCAGGCAGCGGCTCCAGGCCTCCAGGGCGGCCTTGGTCGCGGCATAGATGCCGTTGCCGCTGAAGGCGGCGCGGGCGGCGTGCGAGCTGATGTTGACGATGCAGCCGCCGCGGCGGCCGCGCAGATGCGGCAGGGCGGCCTGGGTGAGCAGCACCGGGGCCTGGACGTTGGTGCGCCACAGGCGGTCGAGGTGGTCGGGGGTGACCGAGCCGATCGCCCCGGTCTCGAAGATGCCGGCGTTGTTCACCACCGCGTCGATGCCGCCGAAGCGCTCCACCACCTGATCGACCACCCGGATCGGCACCCCGGCGTCGCTGAGGTCGGCGACGATGCCGTGGGCCTGGCCGCCGGCCGCCACCACCTGCTGCACCACCTCGCCCAGGCGCTCCTTGGAACGGCCCACCAGCGCCAGGCGGTAGCCCTCGGCGAGCGCACGGGCGGTGGCGGCGCCGATGCCCGACGAGGCACCGGTGATGATGACGACGCGGTTCATGGGATCCAGCGTGGGGGTCAGGAGCAGGTTGGGAAGGGCGAGGATGGCTATCCCGCTTCCTTGGCCCCGCCCTGACGCACCAGCTTGAAAGCCAGGTGGCGCCGGAAGGGTGGCGGGGCCAGCACCAGCCGGCCGCCTCGGTGGACCAGCACCTCGCGCGAACGCAGGGTGCCGCGGTCGGCGTCCCACCATTCCACCACCAGGCTGCCGGGCGCGACCTCCTCGCCCACCACCACCGCCACCCCGCTGCGCTGGCGCCCGTCGCCGCCGTCCTCCTGCCAGGCGAGGTCGAGGATGTGGCCGAGGGCGCGGCCCGGGCGCAGCCAGGCGCGCGCCTGCAGGCGGTCGCGCTCGCCCTCCAGCGCCATCCCCACCGAACGCGCTTCGCTGCCGCGCAGGTCCTCGCCGGCGACGAAATTGGCCAGGGCGCGGAAGCACTGCCAGCCGCCGCGCTGCTCGACCCATTCGTGCCACCAGTTCATCGGCGCGCCGGCGTGGCCCGCCACCAGCGCCACGAAGCCGGCGCTGGCGTGCTCGGCATACAGGCGCGGCTCGCTGCCGCCGTTCCAGTTGCAGCCGAATTCGGTGACCATGCCGCCCTTGCCCGAGGGGCGCAGTCCGCGCTGCACGCTCGCCAGCAGCAGGGGCGCCAGCGGCCCGCGCTCGTGGTAGGCGTTGAAGCACAGGAAGTCGATGCCGGGCAGGGCGGCGACCTCCTGGTCGATGTTGGTCCAGTCGCCGCACCAGTGGGTGGTGACGGGGTGGCGGTAGGGGTCGTGCACCCGCCAGCGTTCCGCCGCCTGGCGGTGCCAGGACACCGAATGGCCGCCCACGTCCGAGAGGTTGACCTCGCTCCACTGCTTCCAGGCCAGCACCGCCGGATGCTCGGCCCAGCGCGCAGCCACGTAGCGGCGGTGGCGGTCCTGCATGGCCAGGGCCCAGGGGTCGTGGAAGAACTCGGCGGCGGTGGCCAGGCGCCCGCCGTTGGCGCGGTTGTAGGGGCTGGCCCGCCACTCCGAGTCGGCCTTGGTCGAGGCCTGGCCGTGGTTGTTCACCACCAGGTTGACGCGCAGGCCGCGGCTCCAGGCCTCGTCCAGCACCCGGTCGAGGCGCTCGGCGTTGCCCTGGGCATAGCGCCCGACGCCGTGGTAGCCGCTCCAGCGCGCGTTCCATTCCAGCGCCAGGTTCCACGACGACATCCACACCTCGCAGCCGGTGCCGCCATGGGCGGCGAGGGTGGCGAACTGCTCGGCGAACCAGGCGGTGCCGCGGTCGGCGTTGAGCGCGGTGCCGTAGGCCTCGCGGCAGCGCACGTCCCAGGGCGAACGCAGATTGGGGCCGATGGGCCAGACCAGGGCGCCGCCCGCGCTGAGGAAGCGCCGGTCCTGGGCGTCGACCCGCGCCCAGCCGTCGAAGACGGCGCCAGCCACGGTCAGCGGCGGCAGCGCGCTCGCCTGCTCCGCGCCACCGCCCCAGGTGGCGAGCAGGCGCAGGCGGTGGACCCCTGGCTGGGCCGGGCGGAAGCGCACCTCGAAGCGGCCCGGCCCGGACTGGCGGGTGCGCTCGCGATCGCCGCCGTCCTCCATCGCCTGGGGTTCGCGCCAGAATCCGGTCTGGCGGCTGGTGCTGCCGTCGGGAGCGGTGACCTCCAGGGCGAGTTGGAAGGCGGCGGGATCGAAGGGATCGGCGGGCTGGGGATCCGCCAGGCACGACAGCGTCCAGCGCTGACCGGCGGTGGCGCCGGGAGCGAAGGCCAGATCGATCAGGCGGCCGGACCTGGCCGGAGGCGGCAACGCCACCGTGCGCGCCGACACCTCGACCCCCAGGGGACGGCCGGACACCGACCACAGCAGCAGGCCGGAACGCCGGCAACGGTCCAGATCGGGCGCCCGCAGCACCGCCGGCGCAGGCTCGCCGGCCAGGCCGTAACCGGGCGCCAGCTCGATCACCACCTGATGGCGACCCTCGCCGTAGGTGGCGGGCAGGATGCGCTGGAACCAGCCGCCATGCTGGTCGGCCACCCAGCCACCGACACCCAGCGCGCCGGCGCTGGGTGGGATGGTCAGCTCGGCCTCGATGCGCCGGGGGCCGGCCTGGTCGCCGGGGATCGGCACCAGGCGCGACAGCGGCGGGCGCAGCTCGACCTGCTCGGCGGCGCCGACGGCTGCCACCGCGACCAGAAGGGACAGCAGGCGCATCCCCAATGGTACGGCCGACGACCCGGGGTCGTTACAACCCCGGTCCGCCAACCGCCGCCGGTGCTTCAGACGGCGCTCAGGCGCCGGCGATGGCGGCAGCGCCGCCCATGTCGGCGCCATCGCCCACCACCACGCCCTGGGCGAGGCTGCTGTCGACCCGGGCCTTGCCTAGGGTGCCGGCGTTGACGTCGACGAAGGCCTCGGGCATCACCCGGGTGCCTTCGGCCAGGTAGGCCCCCAGCCGCACACGACCGGCATCGGCCAGGCGCACCCCGCCCGGCAGCACGTAGTCGGCCATGCGCGGGAACTTGTCCACCGCCAGCACCCGCAGCTCGACCCCGCGCGCCTTCAGGCGCAGCCGGACCTGGTCGAAGGTGTCGGGATCGAACGGCCCGCGATCGGTCCACACCACGGTGTTGAGCAGCCCGGACATCCCATCCAGGCTCAGGCCGTTGGGCTTCACCTTGCGCTGGCTGAGCAGATGCAGGCGCAGGTAGACATCGTGGGCATCCACCGGCTTGTGCGCCAGGTCACCGATGAAGGTCACCACCACCCGGCGCGGCACCCCCAGACCGGGGATGATCTCGCCGGTGCCTTCGGCGGCCTGGCGCAGTTCGCGCAGGGCCTCGATGTTGGGATGGCGATGGCCATCGTTGGCGAAGGCGGCGAAATGGCCGAGGGCGGCATCGAGCTGCTCCGCCGACAGTTCAAAACTGGCGGAGCCGGCGGTGTAGCCGGTGACCTGGGCGTACACCGCCGCGGTACCGAAGTTCTCGTGCAGGCTGACCACCGGGTAGTAGGTATCGAGGATCTTCACCCCCTTGTCCGGGCGGCGTTCGCCGATGGCGTAGCTGGCGAGGCCGAGGGCGAAGGCGGCCGGGCGGGCATACCCGGGCCGGCTTTCGACCTGGGTGACGAGGGCCTTGAAGTCGTCGATCGTCATCGGGAGTTCCTTGCGGTTCAGGGACATGCGGGTGATGGCAAGGTATGCACCCGGCGCGAGCATGCCACCATGCCCACCTGCCGCTTGCTCTGCCTGCTGCTGCCCGCCCTGCTGGCGGCGCTCGAGCTTCCCACCGACGCCCAGCTCGACCCCGCTCTCACCATCGCCGGGCGCGGCGAGCTGCGCGCCCTCGCCGGTCTGCCGCGCCTGGGCATCGAAGCCCGGGTCGAGATGGCGGACGGCCAGGTGCGGCGGCTGGCCGGCCATCAGCGCCTGCGCTGGACCAATCCCGGGCCCGGGGCGCGCAGCGACCTGTGCCTGCGCCTGATCCCCAACGGCGAACCCTTCAAAGGCGCAAGCCTGGCCATCGCGAACCTGAGCGTGGATGGCCAGCCGGCCAGCAGCCGGATGGAGAGCGCCGGCACCGCCCTGCTGGTGGACCTGCCCCGCCCGCTGGCGCCGGGGGCAGCGGTGGAGGTCGCCTGCGCCTTCACCTGCACCCCATCGGCCCAGGGCCACCACGGCCTCTGCCGCAGCTCCACCGCTGGGGCGACCTTCTATTACTGGCACCCGGAGCCGGCCGGGATGGTGGATGGCCGCTGGATCACCGCCATCCCGCAGGACTACGGCGACGCCTCCGCCACCACCAGCTTCCACGCCCAGGTCCAGCTCGACCTGCCACCCGGCCTCGCCGCCGTCACCGGCGGCAGCGCCGTCAGCGCCCCCCTGCCGGATGGCGGCTCCCGCCTGACCATCGCCGCCCCCTTCACCCGCAACCTGTGCCTGGTGCTGGACCCGGGCTGGCAGCACCAGGACCGCACGGTCGATGGCACCACCGTGCGCGCCTGGGTCGGCCCGGATGACGCCGCCCCCGGCACGCGCATGGTCGAGGCCGCCGCCGGCAGCCTGCAGCGCTTCGCCGCCGCCTTCGGCAGCTATCCCTGGAGCGAGCTGGACGTGGTGGTGGCGCCCCTGGGCGACGGCGCCGGCGGCATGGAATCCACTGGCCTGGTGGTGATCGACGGCTCCCTGGTACGCATGGCGCGCTACGTGCCGCCCGGCGACGGCCCCGACACATTCCCGGCCTTCATGCTCGAATCCGTCACCGCGCACGAGGTCGCGCACGAATGGTGGTACTCGCTGGTGGGTTCGGACGCGGTCAGCGAGCCGTGGGTGGACGAAAGCCTGACCAACTGGACCGGCAGCTGGTACCTGGAGCAGCGCGGCACCCCTACCCCCTACGGCTTGGTGCTGATGGAGTTCATGATCAGCGGCCGGCCGCTCGGCGCGATGGACCGCCCCCTGGCCGCCTTCCGCACCCAGGAGGAATACGGCGGCATCGTCTACGCCCGCGGTGCGCTCGCCTGGCAGGCGCTGCGCCGCGAGGTCGGCGACCAGGCCTTCCTCGGCCTGCTGGCGGAATGGCAGCGCCGCCACCGCCACCAGGTGGCGGACGGCACCGCCCTGCGCACCCTGATCGGCGAACGGCTGGGTCCCGCGGTGGCGGAACGCTTCGCCACCCGCTGGATCGACGGCACCGGGCTGACCATGGCCGAGGTGTCCAAGGCGGCAGCGGGAGGCCCGCTCAGACCGTGACGTAGGGGTCCACGTCCACCCCCACGTTGACCTCGTTGGCGCGCGGCAGGCCGCCGGCGGCGGCGAGGCGGTCGAGGTACTGCTGGGCGGCGCCGCGGCTGCCGGCCTTGAGCAGGGCGTGCCAGCGGTGCAGGCCCTTGAGGAAGCCCAGCCCGGCCTGGTTGGGGCCGAGCAGCACCTCGCCCTGGCAGCAGGCCTTGAGGCGGGCGCCGTGCTCCTCGGCCACCAGCTGCACGCGCGCCGCCGACTCGCCGCTCCACAGCCAGCGCACCAGGCCAGCGTGGGGCGGATAGCCGTATTCCTGGCGCAGCGCCAGCTCGGCGTCGACGAAGGCCTTGGGGGTGCGGTCGAGGGCGGCGCGGATGGGCAGGGCCTCGACATCCCAGGCCTGCACCACCACCGTGCCCGGACGCTCGCCACGCCCGGCGCGGCCCGCCACCTGCGCCACCAGCTGCCAGGTGCGCTCGGCGGCGCGGAAGTCCGGCACCGCCAGGCCGCGGTCGGCGGCCACGATCCCGACCAGGGTGACGCGGGGGAAGTCCAGCCCCTTGGCCACCATCTGGGTGCCCACCAGGCATTGCGCCGCGCCTTCCGAGAAGGCCTTGAACAGCTTGGCGTGGCCCTGCTTCTCGCCCACCGTGTCGGCATCGACGCGCAGGATGCGCAGCCCCGGCACCGCCTCGCCGATCAGGTGGGTGAGCTGCTCGGTGCCGAGGCCGAAGGTGGTCAGCGACTCGGCGCCGCAGGCCGGGCAGGTGCGCGGCAGCGGGCGCTGGTGGCCGCAATAGTGGCACTTCAGCACCTGGCCGGCCTTGTGGTAGGTCAGGGTGATGTCGCAGGCGTTGCAGCCGATGCCGGTGCCGCAGGCCGAGCAGCTCACCACCGGGCTCCAGCCGCGGCGGTTGAGCAGCACGATGGCCTGCTCGCCGTGGTCGCGCACCCCCTTCAGCCGCTCGATCAGCTCGCTGCACACCTGCACCGGGCGCTTCTGCACCCGGCACTCCTCGCGCATGTCGACCAGCAGCGGCTGCGGCAGCGAGCCGCCGAGCGGACGTTTGCGCAGGGTCAGCACCCGGTAGCGCCCCTGGCGGCCGTTGTGGATCGATTCCAGCGACGGGGTGGCGCTGCCCAGCACCACCGGCACCCCCAGCTGGCCGGCATAGACCACCGCCAGGTCGCGGGCGTGGTAGCGCGGCACCGACTCCTGCTTGAAGGACTGCTCGTGCTCCTCGTCGACGATCACCAGCCCGGGCGCAGGCAGGGGCGCGAACAGCGCCGAGCGGGTGCCCACCACCAGGTCGATGGCGCCGGCGGCGCAGCGCCGCCACAGCTCGGCGCGCTCGCCGTCGCTGAAGGCGGAATGCCACACCGCGGTGCGCGGGAAGCGGCTGCGCAGGCGCGCCGCCAGCTGCGGGGTGAGGCCGATCTCGGGCAGCAGCAGCAGGGTCTGGCGCCCGGCCGCCAGCACCCGCTCGATGAGCTCGCAATAGACCAGGGTCTTGCCGCTGCCGGTCACCCCGTAGAGCAGGAAGGCCTGGTGGCGGCCGGCATCCAGCGCCTCGCCCACCGCCGCCACCGCCACCGTCTGCTCGTCGGTCAGGGGATGGCTCTCGTGGCGGGCCTCCAGGCGCACCTCCTGGATGTCGCCGGCGGCGGCGATGGTGACCGCCCCGGCCGCCGCCAGCTTGTCCACCACCCCGCGGGTGGCGCCGGTGGAGCGCAGCAGCTCGGCCAGGGGCTGGCCGGCGGCCGGCAGCGCCGCCAGCACCGCCTGCTGGCGCGCGGTCAGCCTGCCGGCGAAGCCCGCCACCGGCACCACCGCGAACGCGGGATCCAGGCGCACCCCCTGGCGCACCGGCGCCGGCACCGCCCCGGCCAGGAACTCGCCCAGCGAGCAGCGGTAGTAGCGCGCGCCCCAGGCGATCAGGCGCATCAGGTGCGGCGGCAGGCGCACCGCCCGCCGTTGCTGGATCTCCTTGAGCTTGACACCCTCCGGCGGCGGGCGGCGTTCGACCGTGAGCACGAAGCCGCGCTCGCGCCGCCCGGCGAAGTCGACCTCGACGCAATCCCCCGGCCCCAGCTCGCCGGCCAGCGAGTCGGGCACCAGGTAGGTGTAGGCATCGCGCCCGGGGCGGTCGACCGCGACCTCGGCAAGCAGGGGCTGATCCATCGGCCGGGCAGCGTGGCGCCGGCCGGGGGCAGTCCAGGCCGGGAGGGCACGACCTTCCGCCCACGCGCTGGATCCGCCCGCCGGCCAGCCCAGGATGTCGTCTCCGCATGCGACCCATCGCCCACGCCGTCATCGGGATCCTCTGCGCCTGCCTGCCCGGCATGGACGCCGGCGACCCGCCCGCCGGCCTGTTCCCAGCCGGGAAGCCGTTCTTCACCTTCGCCGACGGCTTCGAGGGCGCCGTCCGCTTGCGCGACCTGTTCCCGGCCGACCTCTCCCGCTGGCACCAGATCACCTTGGAGCCCAACCGCTCCGACCGGAAGGGCCTCATCGACGGGTTCACCGACCCCGCGACCCTGGCCGGCAGGAACCACCTCGTGCTCTCGCCTGCCCATCCCCGGGCTGGTCGCCTCGCGCTCAAGACCTGCGCCCAGCCGTACAACGGCACCACCGCCTCCAAGGCCGACGTCAGCCGCACCCAGCTGGCCTTCCGCAAGGGCGACACGGTGGTCTCCACCGTGTGGTATTACATCGAGTCGGGCGCCGACCTGAGCGACCTCTTCATCTGGGACCTGGAGGCCGAATCGGCCGATCCGCGCTACGCCGGCCAGCCCGGTCGCCGCCTCTACTTCCAGTCCGGCGAGGTGCTCGCCTCGGACCTGGGCAAATGGCTGCCGGCTCCGCCGAAGTTCCGCCAGAAGCCGGGCGAGGCGCGCGCCTTCCCCCGCGACCGCTGGGTGCGGGTCGATGTCCGGATGCTGCTGTCGGAGTCGGCGGATGGGACCATGGAGGTGTGGCAGGACGGCGCCCTGGTCATCGCCGGCAAGGGCCAGACCCTGCCCGAGGCGGCCTCGGTCTACACCTCGCTCGAGGTCGGCATCACCGCCAACGGCAACGTCAGGCACGCCCACACCGTCTTCGTCGACGAGGTCGAGATCCGGGGCTGGCGGGCGACTGGCGCGCCCGACCCGAGTCCTTGAGGGCGCCGGGGCGCAGGCCGAGCACCGCTCACCAGCTCCAGAAGTAGTAGTTCTGCAGCTTCGAGCCCTGGAACTCGTAGGGCAGCAGGCAATCGTCGTTGCGCCCGCTCCATTCCAGCCGCACCGGGGCGCGGTGCAGGCCGCCGGGGCCCTGGCGGTTGTAGACGCGGATGGCGATCAGGTTCTCGGCCCCGCCCCAGCGCAGGGCGGCCGGATCGAGCTGCCACAGCCGGCCGCCGCGGCCGCCCTGCTGCGCCGCCCAGATCCCTGCCGGCGCCGCCTGTTTGACCCCATTGATGAAGAGGTCGGTGGTGTTGGTGCGCATGGCGTAGCTGTAGGTGTCGAGCACCCCGTCGCAGTGCAGGTGCAGGGCGCGGCCGTCGGCCGCCTGGGCGGGCAGGGTGAAGCGGCGCACATACCAGGCGAAGCCGTCATAGGCGCAGTCGCCGTCGACCTGCAAGGTGGGGTTGGCGTCGGTGACCCCCTGCTCCTCCCACGGGCTGCCGATGCGGATCGGCCTGGGCGTGCGCCCGGCGAGGTCGCCGCGCGGGATGCCGGCCTTTTCGCCGTCGCCGGCTGGATCGAGCACCAGCGACCACGGCCCATCGGTGAGGTCGAGCGGCGCCGCGCTGAAGCTGGGCACCAGGCGCGAGGCGGCGCCGAGGTTGGCGAACATCACCGACCACACGCGCAAAGCCTTGGCCCGGCCGTCGTCCTGGGCCAGAGCGAGCGGGTCGATGCCGCACCAGGCGACCTGGGCGCCACCGGCGAGGGCGGCGGTGGCCAGCACCGCGTGGCTGCTGCTCCAGGCGGTGGCGCCGGCGAGCGCGCGCAGCTCCGGGCCCTCGCTGTAGCAGGTGTCGGTCACCACCAGCCCGGTGAAGGGTGCCGGCACCGCGCCGGGCAGGCGCTCGCCCGCCACCTGGGCGCTGGTGAGGTGGGTGAACTGGTAGTAGTTCCTGTTCCAGTAGCCGGGGTGGTCGATGCCCTGCGGACGCACCGCAGCGGCGGTGCAGCCCGGCGGCAGCCAGGCGCAGCCCGGCAGCGGCACCACCCAGGCGCCGCCGGCGAGGTCGGCGGCGGCGGGATTGGCGTCCTCGCCCAGCACCAGCACCACGCCCGGGGTCGCCGTGTCTGCCTGCGCCACTCCCAGGCGGTCGAGCAGCGCCCGCCCGCGCGGCCCGCCCAGATAACGCACCGGGCGCGGCGCCAGCGCCGCCGGCGCGCTCGCCGCCCAGGTCAGCAGGTTGTCAGCCAGGCGGGTGGCGGCGGGATCGCTGCCGTAGCGGCCGCTGATATCGACCTGGCACAGCACCAGGCTGCCGCGGCCGTGACGCACCTCGATCAGCGCGCTCTCGCCGAGGTCGTAGCCGCCCACCAGGATGGGGTGGATGGCGCCGTAGGCCGGGGTCTCCAGCACCCAGCCGGCGGTGACGCCGTCGCTGGCAAGGCGCGGCGTGTCCATCGCCATCGAGAACACGTTGCGCCAGTGGCGCGACGGCTCGTGGGTGGCGGGCACGCTGGCGGCGGGGCCGCGCAGGAAGGCGAGGTCTCCGTCGCCCAGCCCGGCCAGGGCGGGATGCGTGCGATCGGCAGGAAATACCGCCTCCAGCCGGCGCTGGCGCAGGCGCCAGCCCAGGGCCGAGTCCCCGCGCTGCTCCAGGATCAGCACCCGGGCGCCGCGCTCGGCGGCGGCGAGCAGGGCGCGATGGTCGCTGCCGGCGGCGAGGGCGCCGGATTCCACCACCACGGTGGCGAAGGCGGCGAGGTCGTCGCCCAGCCGCACCCGCTGCGCCGGCAGCCTGGCCGCGGCCAGCAGCGAGGGCGCCTCGACCGCCGGCAGCACCGCCACCGCGGCCTGCCAGCCCGCCTGCGCCCATGGCCGCGCCGCCGGGCGCGGGAACACCACCAGCGGCCATTCCTCGCCGCGCTCGCGCCCCTGCGGGTCGCGGAAGGCCAGGCGCAGGGTGCCGGCGCTGCGCTCGGCCACCGCCGGCAGGGTGAAGGACACCGTGCGGCGCGCATCCTCGCCGGCGGCCAGGCGCAGCGCCACCCGCTGCTCGACCGGCTTGCCGGCCAGGTCGAGGGTCACGCGCAGGTCGAGGTCGCAGGCGTGCTCGCCGTCGTTGACCGCGAACAGCACGCGCTCGATGGTCTCGCCCGCCCACCCCGTCCGCTCGCGCGCCTGCGGCTCGCGCGGCGGGCCGAACAGGCCGGCGAACACCGGCTGCATCTCGTGCAGCCAGATGCCGGTGTAGGGGCTCGGCCTGCCGGCCGCGGCGGGATCGTGGCCGTAGTCGTCGCCCCACGACCAGCGCGCCTGGGCGCGCAGACGGTAGTACCAGGGATCCATGCGCAGCCACGAGTTGGAGAACGACTCGGCCACCGGCAGATGGAACCACAGCCACGAGCGTTTGCGCCGGTCCTCGATCGCCAGCGGGCGCGGGCAGTTGAAGGGGTCGAGGAAGACGTCGTCCTCGACCCAGGGGGTGAAGCCGTCGAGGCCGTGGAAGCGCAGGCCGCGCACATGGGCGCGCACCACCAGGGCGTCGGTGGCGCGCCAGCCGTCGGCGCCGCCGCCGAAGGCGGCCTCGCCGGCGTAGCGCGCCAGGTGCTCGCGCGCCACCAGGCGCTGCACCGGGCGGCGGTCGGCCTCCACCGGCATGGTCTGCTCGGGGTGGGTGTAGTCGGTGCCCATCAGCCCCGACGCCCCCGACTCGTAG
>JAKLKR010000180.1:0-251 GCA_023150565.1 Planctomycetota bacterium | reverse complement strand
GGAAGGCCTGCGTGCGCTCGCTGCGCTGCGCCCACGGGCGGTACCAGGCCATGCGGTCGATCAGGTTCATGTCGCTGGACGGGTAGCGGTTGTCGGTGCGGATGCCGCCGGGAAAGGTGCCGGCGGCGTGCGCGATGTACGGCCGGGTGGGATCGACCGAGCGGAAGAAGTCGCGGCGCTGGAACAGGGTGGCGAGGATGCGCCTGGCGTCGTGCCCGTCGGGCAGGTAGGCATCTTCGGGCTTGAAGGGG